>NZ_JBHWBZ010000045.1:0-12695 GCF_042735475.1 Kitasatospora sp. NPDC059577
GAACGGGTCACCGTCGAACTCATCAACGACGGCGTCCACCTGCACCCCTCCGTCCTCGACCTCGCCTACGGCACCGCCGGCCCCCACCGCGTCGCCCTCATCACCGACGCCATGGGCGCCGCCGGCATGGGCGACGGCCTCTACCCCCTCGGCCCCCTCCAGGTCCGGGTCAAGGACGGCGTCGCGATGCTCCCCGACGGCAGCTCCATCGCCGGGTCCACCCTCACCCTCGACCGGGTCCTCCGACGGTCCCTGACCGCGGGACGGATGACGCTGCCGCAGGC
The DNA here is from genome assembly GCF_042735475.1 of Kitasatospora sp. NPDC059577. Taxonomy (NCBI): domain Bacteria; kingdom Bacillati; phylum Actinomycetota; class Actinomycetes; order Kitasatosporales; family Streptomycetaceae; genus Kitasatospora; species Kitasatospora sp. NPDC059577. The sequence continues at coordinate 285 of NZ_JBHWBZ010000045.1, forward strand.
CGTCGAGTCGCTGTGCGCGACCCCGGCCCGGCTGCTCGGCCTGAGCGACTCCGTCGGCTCGCTGGAGACCGGCAAGCTCGCCGACCTCGTCGTGGTCGACTCCGGGACCTACGACCTGGTCGCCGTGATGCGCCGCGGCCGCTGGGCCGTCGGCGACGGCCGGTTCACGACGGTGCGGCGTGGCAGATGACGGCCCCTCTGCATTTCTGCTCAAAGTTGCAGTATTTGCCGGTTCTATTGACATGAATGCGCAGAAACAGTGCACTTGGTGCGCATGTCTCCTCGGCATCCTCGATACAAGGAGCTGGCTGTGCACCTCGTCCGCACGCCCCCGCGCCGACTCGCCCTGTCGCTGACCGCCACCACCGCGCACGCCTCCCCCACCGCCACATCGGGCGACGGCAAGCCGCTCGCCGTGACCTCGCCGAGGGACCGGAACGACTTGGCCCACGACCGGTGCGACATCGACGAACGGACCATCACCGGCAACGCCGACGCCCCGGTCTCGGCGATGGAGTACCGGCACGGCCCGATCAAGGGCCGCGGCACGAACCCCGACCAGCCGCGCAACCTCACCCGCTCCGTCGTGCCGACCCGGCCGTGAGCCGCACCGTGGTCGCCCTCGACGCCGGCGGCACCCACGTCAAGGGCGCGGCGGTCGCCGAGGACGGCGCCCTGCGCCACACGGAGCGCTGGTCCGCCCGCGCCGAGCGCGGCCCCGAGGCCGTGCTCGACACCGTCCTGGACCGTGCCGCCGAACTCGGCCACGAGGCAGGCTGCTTCGGGGCCGGACTGCTCGCGCGGGACCTCCTGGGCGCGGGAGCGGCGACGTGATCCTCACCGTCACGCCCAACGCGGCCCTGGACATCACCCACCACCTGGACCGGTTGCGCCCGCACGGCAGCAACCGGGTCCGGGCGGTGGCCGAGCGTGCGGGCGGCAAGGGCGTCAACGTCGCCCGGGTCCTGCACGCCCTCGGTCACCCGACCGTCGTCACCGGGCTGGTCGGCGGCCTCACCGGCCGGGCGATCCGCGCCGAACTCGCCGCCGCCGGACTGACCGACCGCATGCTGGCGATCCCCGGTGAATCCCGGCGGACGGTGGCCGTGGTCGAGGAGAGCGTCGGGGACACCACCGTGCTGCTCGAACCCGGACCGGTGGTGGGTGTCGAGGAGTGGGAGCGGTTCCTCCATCACCTCGACACGCTGCTGCCGGGCGCCGCCGCGGTGGTCCTCTCCGGCAGCCTGCCGCGCGGCCTCCCCCGGGACGCCTACGCCCAGTTGCTCCGGCACGCACACGCACACGGCGTCCCGGCCGTACTCGACGCCGACGGGGCGGCCCTGCGCGCGGCGCTTCCGGCAGGACCGGCCCTCATCAAGCCGAACGCCGACGAACTGACCGCCGCCACCGGCCTCGCCGACCCGTTCGCCGCCGCCCGCGCCCTGCACGCCGCCGGAGCGGGCGCGGTGGTCGCCTCGCTCGGCGCCGACGGCGTCATCGCCGTCACGCCGCACGGGAGTTGGCACGCCCGCGGACCCGAGCGGCTGGCCGGCAACCCCACCGGCGCCGGCGACGCCGCGGTCGCCGCGCTCACCCTCGGCCTGGTCACCCGCACCCCCTGGCCCGACCGGCTGGCCGAGGCCGTGGCACTCTCCGCGGCCGCCGTCGCCGCACCGCTCGCGGGCGACTTCGACCCGGCCGTCCACCGGGCCCTGCGCCCCCGCGTGGACGTCCGGCATCTCGCACCCTTCGCAGCAGAGGAGCCCGACCCGTGCCCCTGACCGGAACCGGCGCGATCGCCGCCGCACCCGCCACCGGACCCGTTGCCGGTGCCGTGCGCGGCGTCGGCGCGTTCAACGTCATCCACCTCGAACACGCCCAGGCCGTCGTCGCCGGCGCCGAAGCCGCCGGTGCCCCGGTCATCCTGCAGATCAGCGAGAACGCCGTCCGCTACCACGGCGCCCTCGCCCCGATCGCCGCCGCCACCCTGGTCGTCGCCCGTGCCGCGAAGGTACCGGTCGCGGTGCACCTCGACCACGCCACCTCCATCGAACTCGTCCACGAAGCGGTGCAGTTGGGCCTCACGTCGGTCATGTACGACGCCTCCGCGCTCCCCTACGAGGAGAATGTGCGCACCACCGCCGAGGTGGTCCGGCACTGTCACGCCGCCGGCGTCTGGGTCGAGGCCGAACTCGGCGAGGTCGGCGGCAAGGACGGCGTCCACGCCCCCGGAGTGCGCACCGACCCCGCCGAGGCCGCCGCATTCGTCGCCGCCACCGGCGTGGACGCGCTCGCGGTGGCCGTCGGCACCTCCCACGCCATGCTCACCCGCGACGCGGTCCTCGACTTCGCACTCATCGCACGGCTGCACGAGGCCGTGCCGGTCCCGCTCGTGCTGCACGGCTCCTCCGGCGTGGCGGACCAGGACCTCACCGCCGCCGTGGACGCCGGCATGACCAAGGTCAACATAGCCACCCACCTCAACCGGGTGTTCACCACCGCCGTCCGCCGGGCCCTGGCCGACGACACCCGGCTGGTCGACACCCGCCGCTACCTCGGGCCCGCCCGCGCCGCCGTCGCCACCGAGGTCGCCCGCCTGCTCGGCGTGCTGAAGGCGGCGCCCGCCGGCTCCGAGCGCGGGCTTCACGCGCCGGCGAACTGAGACGTCGACATCGCCGGGTTCGACCCGCGCGGCTCACCGACGCCGGCCGACGGGCCCCGTCCCCGTCCCCGTCCCCGTTCTTCCGGACCCACGTGAACCCCTACGGCCGGTTCGAGCCGGAGCCGGATTCCCGCCTCGACCTCGCCGTCGTGGCGCACTCCTGGAGGGCCTGACCGGAGTCGTCGGTCAGAGCGGCCGCGGTCAGGGTGAGGTGCCGGACCAGGATCTCGGCGGCGGTGTCGGCGTCGCGGGCCAGCGCGGCCTCCTCCAGCCTGCGGTGTTCCTCGGCGCCGTCCCGGTCGGGGTTGCGGTGCGCCGACCAGCGGCGGGCCAGCTCACTCGCGGTCCACAACCGGTCGAAGGTCTCCAGCAGTGCGTGGTTTCCGCACCCCTCCAGCAACGTGCGGTGGAAGGCCCGGTGAGCCTCGGCCCACGCGCCGGTGTAGTACTCGCCCTCCTCCGGCTCGTACGCCGGGGTGCGCGCCAGTCGGTGGTGGGAGGCCCGCACGCGGGCTTCCCAGTCGACGTCGCCGCGCTCGATGGACATGCGCAGGACGACCGGTTCGACGGTCCGGCGGGCTTCCGCGATCTCCTGCCAGCGGCGGTCGGAGAAGGACGGGACGGCGAAGCCGCGGTTGGGCAGCCGGTCGGCGAGCCCCTCGCCGACCACCCGCACGAGCGCCTCGCGCACCACGGCCAGGCTCACGCCCTGTTCCTTGGCGAGGTCCTGCGGCTTGAGGGGGGCACCAGGGGCGTGGTCCCCGCGCATGATCGCGTCCCGCAGGTGCGCGTAGACCTGCTCGGAGAGCATCTGCTTCCCCGGCGGGGTCGAGGACTGCGCCGTCTGAGTCATGAGCTCATCCTAGATGATCCCCTAGATAATCGATTATCCGTGTTATCATCGATTCAGTAGTCGGCAGGGACGTCCGCCACCGTCACTTCGTCGTGGTGCATGCCCTCGACACCCCTCGGACGCGCGGTGCCCGTCGCCACTGCCGAAACCCCCGCACGACAGCGCCACCCGACTCCCGGAGACACCACCGCCATGCACCTCGACCCCCTTCCCGCCTCCGCCCGTACCGGCGACGGCCCGATGGACCTGAACGCCGTCCGCACCGTCAGCCACGCCGTCAGCGCCGCCCACCTGTTCATCTACCTCGCCCCCGAGACCGCCGAGCAGGCGGCCGAGCTCGGCGTCACCGACCGCGGGCCGGCCTACCTGGCCTTCCGGTCGGCCGCGATGGGCGCCGTTCCGTGGCAGGTCACGCTCGCGGCCTTCTACAACTTCAGCCCGCGGGCAGTACGGGCCATGGCGGGCGTGTGGGACGCCGCACCGCCCGAGCGGTGGCAGGCCGCCCGCTTCCTGGCCGCAGGACGGGCGATGCGGCGCGTCGGCGTACGGCTCACGGAGGACCACCGTGCCGAGGCCCGCTCGCTGATCGACCCGGTCGTCGCCGGTGCCGACTACGCCGGAAAGGTGCTGGCCGCCGCGAACGCCTCGGTCGGGCTTCCCCCCGATCCGCTCGTCGCGCTCTGGCAGCAGATCACGGTGGCGCGCGAGTGGCGCGGCGACGCCCATCTCGTCGTACTCGCCGACAACGGCCTCGGGCCGTGCGACTGCCTCGTTCTGCACACCGCGACCGGCCCCCTCCCGACGGCTCTCGCACGATCGACCCGTCAGTGGGACGACGAGGAGTGGAACGCGGCGACGGCACGCCTCGTCGCACGCGGCTGGCTCGACTCCGACGCCGTGGTCACCGACGCCGGCAGGGCGGCACGCGAGCGCATCGACGTGGAAACGGACGAGCACTGCGCCGCGTTGTGGGCACCGATCGGCAACGCGGGCGCCCGCCGCTTCGCCGCGCTCATCGCGCCGATCACCGACGCGTTCACCGCAGCAGGAACGTTCCGGTCCGTTCGCGGACGGTCCGATCCCGCATGAACGGTCCTTTGCGCGAGCACGGCCGGTCATGAGCCGCGAAGCCCCGGGCCCACGACCGGGCACCAGGACGCATCCCGACCGGATACCGGATACCGGCTACCGGCTCCGCTACGTCCGCGGCCCCGAGGGCATTGTCGTCGGACTCGCCGAGGAACTCGGCTGACGGCCCTCCCAGCGCGGCGGGCGCGGCCGGGCTGCGACCGGGAGCGCCCCGGCTCAGCCCTGGCCCGGCTCGCGCCCGGCCGGCAAGGGCTCCTGCTCCTCGGCGGACGGCTCGGCCTGCACGCCCGGACGCAGGCCGACGATCGCCACCACCGCGGCCGCGGCCATGATCGCCGCCATCCAGTAGAAGACCGTCTGGGTGGCGTGGGCGAAGTCGGCCCGGAAGAACGGCGGGATGCTCGCGGTGCCCCCGCTCCCGCCGCTCTGCGCCTGGACCTGGGAGAGGTGTGCGGCCGTGGCGGCCGCCTGATCCGGCGGCAGCCCCTGGGCGACCAGCGAGTCGGTCAGCCGGGAGCGCAGGTCGGTCACCAGGACGGTGCCCAGCACCGCCAGTCCCAGGCTCGCGGCGTAGTTGCGGACCGTCTGGGTGATGCCGGTCGCCTCGCCGTAGGACAGCCGCGAGGCGCGGTTGACCGCGTCCGTGCTGGCGGGGGAGAGCATGAAGCCCATGCCCGCGCCGGCCAGCACGATGTCCCACTGCTGGTCGCCGAAGCTCAGCGTGGTCACGTCGCCCGCCCACAGGTAGAACCCGAACGCGGCCAGGACGCACCCGAGCACCACCGGCCGCTTCGCGCCGCCCCGGTCGAGCATCCGGCCGCCGATCTGCGAGGCGATCACGAACCCGATGAAGAAGTAGAGCAGGAAGATGCCGGCGGTCGAGGAGGAGTCGCCCAGCGCGATCTGCGCGTACTCGCTGGAGAAGAAGAACACCGGGACGAAGACCAGCATCGAGATGCCGAGCACCAGGTTCTGCACGGAGAACGCCCGGATGCGGAAGATGTCCACCTGGATCAGCGGCGAGGCGGTGCGCTTCTCGACGAACACGAAGACGACCAGCAGCAGAACGCCGGCCGTGATGCAGAGCCCGATCGCCGGGTTCGACCAGCCCCAGACCTGCGACTGCTGGAACCCGAAGACGCTCAGCGCGACACCGCCGGCGATCAGCGCCAGGCCGCGGTAGTCCATGGGCGCCGGCCGGCTCTGCGTCACCGGTTTCGAGATCGCGATCAGCACCAGCGCGATCGCGGCCACCGGGAGGTTCACCCAGAAGATCGCCCGCCAGGTCCATTCGGTCAGGTAGCCGCCGAGGACCGGCCCGATCGCGGTCAGACCGCCCGCGATGCCGAAGAACAGGGCCAGCGCCCGCCCCCGCTCGCGCAGCACGAAGTTCTGCACCACGATCGCCAGCGCCGCCGGGAACATGAGGGCGCCGCCGAAGCCCTGGACCGCGCGGAAGGCGATCAGCCACGCCTCGGCCAGGCTCCCGGTGGGGGTGAGACCGCAACAGGCCGACGCGCCCGCGAAGACCAGCACCCCGACCACCACCATCCGGCGGTGGCCGACCGTGTCGGCGAGCCGACCGCCGAAGGCGAAGAACGCCGCCAGGGTCAGCAGGTAGGCGTTGACCGCCCACTGCACCCCCGTGCTGGTCAGTTTCAGCTCGTGCTGGATGTTCGGTACGGCGATCGACACGATCGTCTGGTCGATGAAGGTCATCGCGACGGCGAAGATCATCGCCGACAGCACCAGGTAGCGCGAGGACCCGCCGACGGGCGCACTGCTCACGGTTCGCCATCCCTCCGGGGTGCGTCCGCGCATCGACTGCCGGCGGATCACCTGTGGACCGGCCCCGTTCCTGGGGAAACGGGGCCGGTTCCTGCCGTTCGTGCGGCGGCTCCCATGCTAGCGACGGGCCCGGGACGACGCCTGACGGAGCAGCGCGGACGGGTTGCCCCGCTGCGGGGGGGGTGCCGGGGCTCCGCGGGCGGGGCTCCGCGGGCGGGGGCCGCGGGCGGGGGCCGTGGGCGGGCCGGGTCACACGGTGTCACGACCCGTTGCGCCCTCGACCGGTGTTTCGCCACCCCGGTGGTCCGGCGGGCGGGCTAGTCTCGGCCCGTGGGGCAGCCTGAGCAGCGCGCCGAGGGCGCGGGACCGTTCACCACCCGGCTCACCTGGCGGCCGCCAGGCGGCGGCACCGCCGTCTGGGAGTCACGACTCGCCCGGCGGCGCGGACTCATCGCCGTCCACCCGCCCGGTGCCCCGGCCCGTCGGCACGCCAGCGCCGACGCCGTTGCGATCACCCGGCTGCGGAGGCTCAACGCCATCGCCGCCACCGCCTTCGTCATCGGCGGAGCGCTGTTCGCGGCCGGCGCCGCCGTCGCCCAGTTCGGCGGGGGCGACGCCACCACCTGCGCGTCGATCTACTTCGCCGGCGGCCTCTTCTTCAACACCGGCGGGTACGTCTCCCTGCTCCAGGTCGTCAACGCCCCCCGGCACGTCCCGGGCGGCGAAGGCCGACTGGTCACCCGCCGCTGGCGCTGGTGGAGCTACGAGCCGATGCGGGTGGACTGGCTCAGCGCGTCCGCCCTGTTCGCCGGGACCCTCGTGTTCGGCGTCAACCTGCTGGACTCCTTCCTCCAGGGGCTGAACGTCCAGCAGGTCAACCGGCTGATCTGGACTCCCGACGTCATCGGCTGCGTGCTCTTCCTGATCTCCGGTCACCTGGCCTTCGTCGAGATCTGTCACACCCGCCTGCCCTGCGTCCGCCGCCGCAGCCTCGGCTGGTGGATCACCGCCGTCAACCAGCTCGGATCCGTCCTCTTCATGGTGTCGGCACTCGCCGCCTACACCCGCCCCGCGACCGGCAGCCTGGTCAACGCGGACATCGCCGACTGGGGCACCCTCACGGGCGCCCTCTGCTTCTCCGTCGGCGGCGTGCTCCAGCACCTCGAACGTCCCTGACCCGCGCAGCCGGCCCGGCGCTCCACCGCCGGACGGGGTCCGGCACCTGGGGAGGTGCCGGAGCCCGTTCGCGTTCCGTCCGAGCCCGTCGAGTTGCCGGACGCCGGCCGGCTCCGCCCTGCCCTGGACCGCCGTGCGGTCCGTGCGGTCCAGGAGTTCGGCGCGGCCGTCCGGCGGGCTCAGCCGTCCTGGAGGATCAGGGCCGCACTGCGGATGGCGGGGAGCCTGGCGTAGAGGGCTCCACCGGGACACTCGGTGGCGAAGCCGTCGCGGTGGCCGGAGATGGTGTCGAAGTCCACGACGGTGCCCTTGGGATACCGGCTGCCGTCGGAGGAGGAGGTCAATCGGGTGGTGCCCCCGGCCATCTGGCCGGTGAGGCCGAGCTTCCAGGCCGCGATCTTCGCGAGGCCGTCCTGCAGCGCCTGCGGTGGGACGTCCGAGGTGTAGGTGCCGATCGCGGCGACACCGGCCGAGTTGCTGTTGAAGCCGAGGGTGTGGGCACCGAGGACGGGCTGGTCGACGCCGCCGGCGCGGCCCTCGTAGACGGTGCCGCAGCGGTCGACCAGGAAGTTGTAGCCGATGTCCCGCCAGCCGTTGCTCTGGACGTGGTACTGGTAGATCGCCCTGATGATCCGGGGGGCGTCGCTGCAGGCGTAGTCGGTGGCACTCGCCGTGTGGTGGACGAAGACCGCCCGGACCGGGCCGGTGTACCCGAATCCCGCCTCGCGGATGGACTCGTCCGCGCCCCAGCCGGCGCGGGTGACGATCTCGGGGCGCCCAGCGGTGTCGGTGGGTCCGGCCGGGCGTTCGGGCAGGGTCCGCCGGTCCGCGGTGGCGGCTCCCTGCCCGGGGTCGACGAGTTCGACCCGCAGGCCGCGCGGCAGTCCGGCAGGACCGGGACGCACGTCCACGGCAACGCCGTCGCTGCGCCCGGCCCACAGCGGGGCGGTGGCGCCGTGGGGCACGGTGTCGGGGGCGTCCGCGGCATCGGCCTCCAGTGGACGCCAGTCGCTCCAGCGGCCGGTGGTGGAGTCGCGGGTGCGGATCCGTACGGACCCCTGGGCGAGGGCGTCGGGGGCACCGTCCCAGACGACACCGAGGAGTTCGAACGGACGGGTTTCCCGAGGTGCGAGGGCACCCCCGGCGTCGAAGGCCAGTGAGGTGACGGAGCCGCCGCCGACGGAGGTGCGCAGCGTGGCCGTGGGGCTGCTCGAACCGTCCACGGCGACGGCCGCGGGCTGGAGGAGCAGGGCAGTGGTGCAGCCGGCAAGGACAGCTGCCGGGATCGAAATGCTCATGGAAGGGATGGTCACCACGGTTCACCGCCCCCGCACGCCACCGCCGGTAGCGCACCGTCACGAAACGCCTCGGGGATGCGTCGGCGGGGAGTGGGATTTCCCTGGCCGGATGCACCCGGTCAGGCGGCGGTGGGTGGAGCGGACCGGCACGGATGCCGTCCGCCGTACGGGTGGTCGGGCAGCGGCCGGTACGGGTGTCGCGGGGCTGGTTCCAGGGCTGACGCGGGTGCGGGAGCGAGGTGCCGGGCTGGGCGGGGAGCGTACGTCCGTTTGCCGTATCTCGTTGGGCCGCTGCGGTGACTCGGCAGCGACGCGCGTCTTTGCCGGATGGCGCGGAACTGTATACGGAAGATCCGTTTTACGGATCATCCGGGAGCATCATGCGTACTCGAATCACCGCCCTGGTCCTGTCCGGGCTGACCTCGGCCGCCCTCGTCTGGGGCACGGGCGGCCAGGCCTACGCCTCGCCCGTCGCCGACACCGGCACGGCGACGGCTCAGGGCCAATGGGTCGACAGCCTTCTGCGTATGGCCGAGCAGGGAGGCACGTCGGCCCGTGACACCTGGACCCTCACCGGCCGCAGTGACTTCCCTTCCACGTCGACCCTCCGCCTGACCGACGACAACCCCGACACCGCGCCGACGGCGACCGGTGACGGGGAAGCCGACGGGGCACAGACCGATGTCGTGCAGCCCGACGAGGGCGAGCGGCTCGTGGGGCAGGCGCCGTCCACACCGACCACGCTGCCCGCGCTGCCCGCGCAGGCGGGAACGGGAACGGCCGGCACCGAGAACTCCGCCGGGCCCGGCCACGAGGGCCACGGGCACGTCAGCGGCCCCGTTTCCGGCGAGTGCCACTGCCTGCCCGGCGCCCCCGCCGGGCACGGCGAGCACGGCGAGCACGGCGAGCACGGCGAGCACGGCGAGCACGGCGAGCACGGCGAGCACGGGGAACACGGCGAGCACGGGGAACACGGCGAGCACGGCGAGCACGGCGAGCACGGGGAACACGGCGAGCACGGGGAACACGGCGAGCACGGCGAGCACGGCGAGCACGGCGAGCACGGCGAGCACGGGGAACACGGCGAGCACGGCGAGCACGGGGAACACGGCGAGCACGGGGAACACGGCGAACACGGCGAGCACGGGGAACACGGCGAGCACGGCGGCCAGGAGCAGGGCCAGGGCCAGAACGGTCAGCAGAACCAGCACCAGGGGCAAGGCCAGGGCCAGCACGTCGACGTGACCGTCATCGTGAAGAACACCGTGGCCAACAACCTCAACAACAGCGCCAACAACAGCGCCGTCAACAAGCAGTCCAACCACCTCTCCAACAAGATCAAGCTCGTCTCGCAGGAGGAGGGCTCGGGACGGCCGCCCCACAAGGGAGGCCACGAGATGACGCCCGACCACCACGGCTCGGCCCCGGAGGAGCACGCCGGGCACCACCACGGCGAGCTGGCCCAGACCGGCGCACCGAAGACACCCGTTCTGCTCGGCCTCTCCGCCGCGTTCCTCGCGGCCGGCGCGGGCGCCGTGCGGCTGAGCCGGCGCCGCGCCTGACCGGTGCCTCGCAGGCCCCGGCGGTAGTCGGCCGGAGACGGACATGACCGCGGGCCCCACCAGGAGATCCTCCTGGTGGGGCCCGCGGTCTTACGACGTCACGGCCCCGCTGCCGGGAACCCCGGCCCGCACGGCCCTTCCGGACGCCGTGCGCGGCCCACATCAGTCATCTGACCGACCGACACGCCTGACGCCGGGCAGCACCCGGGACAGCAGACGACGCGGACAAGGGCGGGAAGGACGTCCGCAGTGGCCCGGCAGCCGGTGGCCGGCGGCCCGTCGGGAAGCCCAGGGCGGGGTGGCGTCAGCGGGCGTCGGGCGGGGACAGGCGGCGGGTGATCCGGTCGAACAGGTCGGTCAGGGGCTCGCCGAGCTCCCGGCCGAACTCCGTGAGCCCGTAGGTGACCTGGGGCGGCGTGGTCGGCTCGACCTCCCGCCGGACCAGGCCGTCCTGGACCAGGGCGCGCAGGGTCTGGGAGAGCATCTTCTCGCTGACGCCCCGGATGCTCTCGCGGAGTTCGTGGAACCGCAGGTCGTCGTTCCGCAGGGCGATCAGCACCCAGATACCCCACCGGCTGGTCACGTGGTCGACCACGGCCCGTGCGGGGCAGTCGGTGTGAAACACCTCATAGCGCTTCACCGGAGCGGGCCGCCCGAACTGCACACCTTCCGTCATGTCATGAGCTTACCTAAAGGTATGTCCTTACGAAATGTAAGCCTTGCTCCTACTGTCATCGCCATCGACCGCGTCGAGCGCACGGAGCACACGGAGCGCGTCGACGACACCGAGAACACCGAGGACATCGGGCAAGGGAGCTGATCATGATCGTGGTGACCGGGGCGACCGGAAACGTGGGCCGGCCGCTGGTACGGGCACTGGCGGACGCGGGCCGGGAGGTGACGGCAGTGTCCCGGCACGCCGCCCAAGTACCGGACGGCGTACGCCACTTCGCCGCCGACCTGGCCGAACCCGCCGGCCTCGAACCCGCACTGGCCGGGGCGGAGGCACTGTTCCTGCTGCTCTCCGGAGACCTGCACGCCGCCGGAGCCGATCCGGCCGGCATCATCCGGCGCGCCGCTGCGAGCGGGGTCCGACGGGTCGTCCTGCTCTCCACCCAGGGCGTGTCGACCAGGCCCTTCGGTCCGACCCGGATCGCGATGCGCGAACTGGAGGACGCCGTGCGGCAGTCCGGGACGCAATGGGCGATCCTGCGGCCGGGAGGCTTCGCCTCCAACGCCCTGTGGTGGGCAGGGTCCGTCCGCGACCGGCGGACCGTCGCCGCGCCCTTCGGCGACACCGGCGTGCCGATCATCGACCCGGCGGACATCGCCGAGGTCGCGGCCGCCTGCCTGCTGGACGACCGGCACAGCGGCGGCGTGTACGAGCTGACCGGCCCGGAGGTGATCACGCCGCGCGGGCAGACGGCGGCCATCGCCGCCGCGCTGGGCTCGCCGGTACGGTTCCACGAACTCACCCGCGACGAGGCCAAGGCGGCGATGGTCCACAGCATGCCGGCGGAACTCGCCGACGACACCCTGGACATCCTCGGCTCTCCCGACCCGTCCGAGCTGCGCGTCAGCCCGGACGTCGAACGGGTCCTCGGCCGGGCCCCGCGGCGGTTCGCCGAGTGGGCCGTCCGCCACGCCGACGCGTTCCGCTGAGAACGGCGAGCCGGCCCCGACGGGCATCCGGCCACCCCGGCAGGGTGAACCGGGGTGACCGGGGCAGCGTCGTACGGCTGCGGGGCAGGGTGGGCGGTCGGGACGGGGCCCGACGCCGAAGGCCCTGTCCTGCGGAAGCCGTGGGCCGGCTGGGCCGGCGTGCGGCAGGCATGCGGCAGGCGTGCGGCAGGCGTGCGGCAGGCATGCGAGAGGTGGGGGGGGCGGGGGGGGGGGGGCGGGCGGGCGGGGGGGGGGGGGGCGGGCGGGGGGGGGGGGGCGGGGCCGCCGGCACGGGGGGGGGGGGGAGACAGCGGAGAGCAC
>NZ_JBHWBZ010000045.1:12705-16149 GCF_042735475.1 Kitasatospora sp. NPDC059577
CGGGGGGGAGGGGGGGGCCCGGCTGGGCCGCGGTCGCGCCGGCCTGGGCGAGGCGTGGGGCGGGCGGGCCGCCGGCTTGGGTGGGCTCCCGCCCACCGGGAACGGCGCGCGGGACCTCGGTAGGAGGGCGGCATCCGGTGGGCCCGGGGCCGCCCTCACGACCTGGCTGGGAGGAACTACACGATCACGACAGGACGCTCCAACTCTGCCCGGGGGCCGCGCCGTTCACGGCCTCGGTGGTCACCGTCGAGCCGGCCGTGCCGCCGACGGCGCCGAGCGCGAGGCCGGTCGCGACGTTGGTGATGGTGAGCGCGCCGGTCGCGGCGTTCCCGCCGACCCGCCACTCCTGCCACGCGTTGCCCGGCGTGTAGTCCAGCAGGTAGGCGCTGTTGCCGGCCGCGGTGCCCGCCGACAGCACGGTGTGGGCGTGGGTGGCCGTGTCGCAGTTGTCGCTGATCCGCACGGTGCCGTCGGGGTTGGCCGTGAAGGTCCACTGCTCGGAGGTGTGCGTGGGCCACCAGGTGTTGACGTCGGCGGGGGAGGTGAGCGGCGAGCTGCACGTGCCGGCGACCTCCAGGACCAGGCCTGCGGTGCCGCCGGCTCCCAGCGCGTGGTACTTCCCGTCGCCCACGACCGCCGCCGGCACGGTGCCGGCCTTCGGCGTGAGCCGGAACATCGCGACGCCGTGCGGGGCCACCCAGGCGCCGCCGACGGTGCCGCCGGCCGCGACCGTACCGGTCGTGCCGGTCCACAGTTCCTTGGACGTGAACGCGCCGGTCAGCCCCAGCGCGGTGAGGTCGCTGCCGATCGTCCGCCAGTTGTCCGGGTCCTGGTTGACCAGCAGCACGGCGGTGTCCCCGTTCGCCAGCTGCCGCTTGAGCACGACCGGTGCCCTGGGGTCCGTCGGCGCGGCGCCGACCAGCGTCGCGGGCTTGGCGAGCGCGTCCTGGTCGACGGCGATGACGTCGGCGTTCTTGAGGACCGCCAGGCTCGACGCGCCGATCCCGGTGGACCAGGTGGCACCGTTCGCGCTGTGCTGCGACTGAGCGGCGGTGCGCAGGTCGGCGCCGGAGATCAGCGGGGCGGCGAGCATCGACAGGACGGAGGTCTCGGTGCGCGACTCGTCGTCGGTGAACGGCTTGTGGCAGGTGCAGGTGTCGGTGGTGCCGTAGAGGCCGTACACGTCGTTCCAGCCGGTGAACATCATGTCGAGGTCGTTCCAGCTGCCCGGGCGCACGTTGCCGGGGTACTGCAGGGCGGTGCGCAGCTGCCCGTTCCACAGCACGCCGTCGAGTTCGCTGTCGCGGTCCCCGCCGATCCGGCACAGGTTGGCCACCTGCCCGCACCACACGCCCGTCGGGGCGTAGCCCGGCGCGGTGAACGGCGCCGTCCCGGCGCTGAGGACGACGGGGTCGGTGCGAGCCGGGTCGGCCGGGTCGAGGAGGTGGGGCACGCCGGTGTGGGCGGGCTGGGCGGAGACGCTGAGGGTGACCTTCGGGCGGCCCTGGGCGGCGGAGGCGGCGTCGAGGGCGTGTTGGAAGGTCTGCACGCGGGTGTAGACGGAGCGGGTGAGTTCCTTGCCGATGCCCTGGGTGCCGTAGTCGTGGCCGTCCGGGCCGGTGATCGGCGGGCCGTAGGGGCAGTCGTCGTACTTGACGAAGTCGACGCCCCAGGCGACGAAGTCGGCGGCGTCGGTGGTCTCGTGGCCGAGGCTGCCGGGGTGCATCTGACAGGTCTCGTAGGTGTCGGTGGCGTAGAGGCCGAACTTCAGGCCCTTGGTGTGCGCGTACCGGGCCAGGTACTGGATGCCGTTGACGGTCCGGCCGTCGACGGTCTGCGAGGGGAAGTGGTCGGGGCGCGGGACGAGGTGGCCGGAGGTCGGGTCGTTGCCGGTGCCGTCGGTGCCGCTCACCGGGTTCCCGGCGGCGTCGTAGAGCTGCATCGATCCGCTCGGGGTCCGGACGAAGTCGGTGCTCTGGCCGTCCCGGTGCCAGAGCGACCAGCCGTCGTCGATGGTGACGGTGTCGTAGCCGGCGGCGACCAGGCCGTTGGCGGCCATGAAGTCGATCGTCTGGACGACCTGTTCCTCGGTGACCTCGGTGCCGAGGGAGTTCCACGAGTTCCACCCCATGGGCGGGGTGAGGGCGTTGCCGTTGCCCAGGGCGGCGGCCGGGGCGGCCGTGCCGAGGGCGAGGGTTCCGAGGCCGGTCGTGGCGAGTGCCAGCGCGAGCAGGGGTGCCGCGAGGCGGTGCGGGAGCAGGCGCACGTGCGCTCCTGTGGGGGGTGTGGGGGTGTGTGGGGGTGTCATGTGGCGTCGCGCGGTGCCGTGGGGGGCAGCGGGCCGGTCACGTGTCGCCGGGCGGGGCGTTTGAACGTTCCAATCGGGCGGCGCGGCCGCACGGCAGGACGTGGCCCTCGGTCCGCGGACCTCGACCCGCGAACCAGTGACATGTGCCATTTCACATGCCGCACCGGGGCGCCGTCAACGGGGTGCGCAGCAACGGCCGTTGACCCGCCCCGACAGGGCGTCAGTCAGAGGGTCACGACCGCCGGGCCCGGTCACGACCGTCGGTGTCAGTGGCCACCACTACGTTCATCACCACAAGCGCCGCCGTTGCGGCGTACGTTCCCCCGAATCCTGAGGAGATGGTGTGCTTTCGCCTGCCTGGGAGAATGCGAGTACGGCCCGGGTGGTCCCGCCCGTCCGGCCGCGCAAGCTCGCCAAGGTCCCGTTCGTGGAGCTGGCCGACGGACGCCTGCAGGGCGTCGTCTCCAGCGGCTCGGACATCGGCCGGGTCTACGTGTCGGCCATCGCGGCCGGCACCTTCGAGTTCGCGTGCAGCACCAACAACAACCGGCCCTGCGGCGGTGCCAGGGGCAGCTACTGCAAGCACCTGGACGCCCTGATCACCGAGGCCGTCGAGCAGTTCGGCGGCGAGCGCGTCGCCCGCTACCTGCGGGTGGACACCGGCGCGCAGAGCCCCAGCGCCCGGGACATCGGCGGCACGATGACCGCCGCCCGCCCGGCCAAGGCCGCCGCGTCCCCGGCCGCCGCGGTGTTCGCCCGGTTCCTGAACCACCTGGAGTACCTGGAGCACGCCCCGGTGACCGCTCCGCTGCCCGACCTGCACTGGTTCCCGACGACGCGGGCGGTGGCGTGATGCGCACCGACGTCCTCTCCTCGCCGGTCGCCGGTCTCGACGAGGCCCTCGCCGTCGTCGACGCCTTCGACCGGGTGCTGACGGACGGTCTGCTCCGCCCGCAGCCCGCCCAGGCCCGGGCGCTCGCCGATCTCGCCGGTGCCGTCGCGGCCTCCCCGCTCGCCGCCACCGTCGCCGCGGGGCCCGCCGCCGCGACCGCCGGGTCCGGGGGCCAGGTCCCCCCACTACGCAACGCCCCGCCCCAGAACCCCCGGGCACGCCCCCCGCACAACCAGCCCCCGCG
>NZ_JBHWBZ010000045.1:16157-20265 GCF_042735475.1 Kitasatospora sp. NPDC059577
GGCGCCCCCCCGCGCGGGGGGGGGGGGGGCGGCGGGGGGGGGGCGGGGCGCCCCCCCCCCGCCCCCCCCCCCCCCGGGCGCGCCGCCCCCCCCCCGCCCCCCCCCGGTGCCGCGGACGAGGAGCACCTGCTCGCCCTGGCCGCGGCCCGTACCGCGCTGCTCGGCGCCGCGCACGACGCGCTCCGGCAGGTCGTCGCCGAGGCGACCGGCCGCACCACCGCCGCGTGGACCGCCCCCGCCCCCGCCACCCAGGACACACCGAACCTGCTGTCCGCGGCCCGGGCCTGGCTCGCCGACCTGGCCCGCGCGGGCTGGCACGGCATGGACCACGACCTGGTGGCCGGCTCGGCGCAGGTCGTCACCGCGATGCTCCCGGATCCGGACCTGCGCCGACTGGCGGTCCTGCTCGACGGGTTCGCCGGTGAACTCGCCGCCTGCTGTCCCGGGGCCGGTCTGGAACGCGTGCCGGTGCGCCGGTGGGCGGACCTGTGGTCGCGGGCCCTGCTCCTGACGCACCCCGGCATGACCGCCGCGCCGAGCACCGGGACGGTCACCGGCCGACTGCTGCCGCTCGGCGTCGACCTGCAGGAGCACGCGACCGCCGCGCAGGCCCAGGTGCTCGCGGTGTTGGAGCCCGCCGACGGCTCCGCGCCGCGACTGGTCCGGGCCTCCGTGTCGGCCCCGAAGCCGGACAGCGTCGTCGGCGCCGGGATCTGGCAGCTGCTCCGGCCGCGGCTGTCCCTCCTCGCCGCGGCCGGCGACGGCCGCGCGATGACGGTGACGGACCTGCCGGTCACCGCCGAGGGCGACCTGCTGTGGCGTGACGAGTGCGCGCAACCCGCAGCCCCGGCCGACCCGTTCGCGACCGCCCGAGCCGTCCTGCCCACCGCCCTCGACGCGCCGCTCGCGCCACTGGAGCGGCACCCCGTCCGGCTGGCCGCACCCGTCCTCGTGGAGGGCTACACCGCCCACGAGGACGACGGCGTGCTGACGTTCACCCTGGCCGGCCACCCGCTGACCGTCGACACCGGCCGGATCCCGGCGGCCTCGCCGCTCACGCCCCAGGCCGTGGCCGCGTCCACCGCGTGCATCGGCCTGCTGCGCTGGGACGCCGGGGCCTTCGCCCTCCAGCCGCTCGCCGTGGAAAGCACGGTCAAGCGCCGGACGGTGGGCGTGCACGCCGGCGCGTGGGCGGGCGGGACCACCGACAAGGCCGGCGCCAAGGCCGAGGCGGCCGCCACCGACACCGTGGCCGTGCTGCGCGAACGCGCCGGGAAGCTGCTGCGGAAGTGACCGAACCGATGACCGCACCCACCCCGGCGCCCGAGGGCACCCCCGTTCCGGATCCCGACGGCGCACCCATCCCGGATCCCCACGGCACCCCCCTGTCGGGGCTCAGCAGCCCACCCACCGCGGACTCCGCCGAGAACCGCCGTCAGGTGCTGTACTGGCACCTCCTGGCCCGCCTGTTCGACCCCGCGGAGCAGCCCGCCCTGGAGACGGCCGGCCTGGCCGTCGTCGAGGACATCGGTCTGCCCGCGGGCCTGTTGGACCCGCGCGTCTCCGTCGACTCCCTCGTCCAGCGCCATCCCCGGCTGGCCGCGGAGATCGAGGGCCTGATGACGCCGGACACCGACCCGGCCGACCCGGCCGGCCGTGACCGCGCCGCCGAGGTCCGGCGCGCGGCCCTGTACTCCAAGGTGCTCCTCAACACCTTCGCCACCGGCTCCGGCGCGGTGAGCGCGGGTCAGCTGTCCCGCTGGCAGTCCGACGCCGCGTGGCTGGAGCGCGCGCTCGGCTGCCAGCCGGGCGAGCTGCGCGCCGGCCGCCGCACCGGCGCGGGCGCCGCGTCCACCGGGACGGGCGTCGGCACGGGCTCGGGGAACCCGGACCTGTCCACGCTCCTCCCCGTGATCGGCCCGGAACTCGCCGGCCTCGAAGCCGACCTGGTCAAGCGGATGCGCCTGCGGGAGGTCCTCGCCGACCACAAGCTCGCCTCCCGGCTCACCCCGAGCATGTCCCTGATCGAGCAGTTGCTGCACGACAAGGGCAATCTCGACGGTGTGGCGCTCGCCAACGCCAAGAAGCTGATCCGCCGCTTCGTCGACGAGGTCGCCGAGGTGCTGCGCACCCAGGTCGAGAAGGCCACGGTCGGGGAGATCGACCGCTCCGTGCCGCCGAAGCGGGTCTACCGCAACCTCGACCTGAAGCGCACGGTCTGGAAGAACCTGCCCAACTGGAACCCGGACGACGAGCGGCTGTACGTCGACCAGCTCCACTACAAGCGGACCGCCCGCAAGACCACGCCCCAGCGGCTGATCGTGGTGGTGGACCAGTCCGGCTCGATGGTCGACTCCATGGTCAACTGCACCATCCTCGCCTCGATCTTCGCCGGCCTGCCCAAGGTGGACGTCCACCTGGTGGCGTACGACACCCGCGCCGTCGACCTCACCCCCTGGGTCCACGACCCGTTCGAGACCCTGCTGCGCACCCAGCTCGGCGGCGGCACCGACGGCACCGTCGCCATGGCGCTCGCCCGGCCCAAGATCGCCGAACCGGTCAACACCGTCGTCGTATGGATATCCGACTTCTACGAGTGGAAGTGCGACGAGCTGTTCGAGCAGATGGCCGCCGTGCACCGCTCCGGGGCGAAGTTCATCCCGGTCGGCTCGGTCACCAGCTCGGGCCGCGGCAGCGTCAACCCGTGGTTCCGCGAACGCTTCAAGGACCAGGGCACCCCGGTGCTCTCCGGCCACATCGGCAAGCTCGTCCACGAGCTCAAGACCTTCCTCACCTGACCCGGCGCCCCGCGCGCCGACGCACACCTCCCCTGACCCCGCCGCAGAAAGGCGCCCGCCCGATGTCCGACATGCTCCGCGCTCCCGCCGAGACCAAGTACGCCGACGAACTGGACTACCTGGAGTCGGTCGACACCGACCCGAAGCCGTCCACCTGGCGGCTGTCCCCGAAGATGATCCGCACCTTCGTCCTCGGCTCCGACTCGTCCGACGGCCCGGACCGCGAGATCGCCCAGAAGTGGTTCGGCGACCGCGGCGTCGTCGAACGCGCGATCGTCACCCTCGCCTCCGACCGCGGTCTCCTGCTCATCGGCGACCCCGGCACCGGCAAGAGCTGGCTCGCCGAACTGCTGGCCGCCGCCGTCTGCCGCAACTCGACCCAGGTCGTCCAGGGCACCGCCGGCACCACCGAGGACCACATCAAGTACTCCTGGAACGTGTCCATGGTGATCGCCAAGGGCCAGTCCCGGGAGTCGATGATCCCCTCCCCGATCATGACGGCGATGGAGACCGGCACCATCGGCCGCTTCGAGGAACTCACCCGCTCCACCAGCGACGTCCAGGACGCCCTGATCTCCATCCTGTCCGAGAAGTACGTCTCGGTGCCCGAACTCGGCGGCGAGGACGGCATCGTCTTCGCCAAGCCCGGCTTCGCGGTCATCGCCACCGCCAACAGCCGCGACCGCGGCGTCAACGACCTCTCCTCCGCGCTCAAGCGGCGCTTCAACTTCGTGCAGATCCCGGTCGTCACCGACAAGGCCAGCGAGGCGGAGATCGTCCGCTTCCGCACCGAGGAACTGCTGCGCCGCCACGACCTGCAGCTGGACGTGCCGCCCAGCCTCCTGGACGTACTCCTGCGCAGCTTCGGAGACCTGCGCGACGTCGCCGCGACGGCGGGCAGCGACGACGAGCGGCTGGAGTCCGCGCTCTCCACCGCCGAACAGATCGGCGTGCTGGAGGACGCCGTCCTGCACAGCGACTTCTTCGGCGACCGCACGCTCACCGCCCGCGCCCTCGGCTCCTCCCTGGTCGCCTCGCTCGCCCGCCGCACCCCCGAGGACTCGGCCATCCTCACCAAGTACCTCACCGGCGTCGTCGGCCCTCGCAGCCGGCAGGAGGGCGGCGAATGGCCGCAGTTCCTCGACGCCGGCCTCGACACCCTCAAGGCGCTCGCATGAGCGGCGCGACCACCCGGGGGGCCCCCCCCCGCCGGGCCCCCCCCCCCCCCCCCCACGCCCCCCCCCCCCCCCCCCCCCCCCACCCCCCCCCACAGATCTCACGCGCGCCCCCCGCCCCCGCGCGCCCCAACA
>NZ_JBHWBZ010000045.1:20275-76696 GCF_042735475.1 Kitasatospora sp. NPDC059577
GGCGCGGCGCGGGTCGGCGTGTCCGCGCCGCGCGCCACCCCCACCGGGCGCGTCTGTGAGGGGGGGGGCCCCCCCGCGGGCGGGGCGGCGGGCGGGCCCCCACCCCGCACCCGACACCTTCGCCGCCCTGCGCACCCAACTGCACGACGCGGCCGTAGAGTTCGCCGGAGGACCCGGCGCCCTGGACGGCATCCTGCACGGCCTCGTCGACGACGTCGACCGCGCCCTGCGCGAGCCGATGGAGATCTTCCCCGTCTGCCACCACTCCCCCGCCTCCGCCACCGCCATGGCCCGCCGGCTGCGCGCCAAGCAGCCCAGGACGGTGTTCCTGGAGCTGTGCGAGGACATGACGCCGGTCCTCACCGAACTGCGCAACTGCCGCCTGCCGGTGGCGGTCCAGGCGTTCGCCACCCGCATCGACGGGTTCCCCGCCGACTGGGCGCCGCTGTCCGTCGTCGCGCCGATCACCGAGGCCTCCGCCGAGTACCAGGCCATCGCCTACGCGCTGGAGACGCCCGGTGTCGACCTGGTCCTCGTCGACCGGTCCAGCGACCACGTCTTCCAGTGGCAGCCCCGGCCGGACGCACCGGCCGAACCCGCCGCGGGCGAGGAGGAGTCCGCGCTGCACGGCGACGCCGTCGGCGTCGAACTCGGCGACCTGCGGCCCCGCTTCGCCGACCTGGAGAAGCACCTCCTGCGCCACGGCAACGTGCGGCACTGGTCGGAGTGGTGGCACCAGTACGTCGAGGTGCCGCTCGGCGACGCCGACCACGACACCTACCGGCAGGTCATGTTCCTGATCGGCAGCCTGTTCCGCCGGCTCGCACCCGGCGACCCGGACCGCGTCCGCGTGGACGAGGACCGCGAACGGTACATGTGGACCCGCATCCGCGAACACCTGGCCGCCACCGGCGCCGACCCGGCCGACAGCGTGTACGTCTGCGGCGCCTTCCACGCCGCCGGCCGCGTCGCCGAGTTCGGACTCCACGGCTCCGACACCTTCACCGTCACCCCGCGCACCGCCACCGAGTGGCAGTACGGCCTGATCCCCTCCAGCCACTCCGCCATCGAGGCGCAGTTCGGCCTCGAACGCGGCTCCGTGTCCATCGCCGCGACCCAGTGGGCGAAGAACCTCAAGCGCACCCGCACCCAGCCCTACCGGCTGAAGGGCCAGGCCGGTGGCAGGACGGGCACGAAGGCCGGGGCCACCTCCGCCCGGGCAGGCAAGGCCGCCGCGCCCACGCCGGTGACCGACACCGACGCCACCGACCAGCTGTCCCGGTTCCTCCAGCGCCCGCCCGCCCTCGACCGGCTCGACCAGGAGGAACTGCTCGGCTGGTCCGTCGACATCGTGCGCGCCGCCCGCGGCAACGGCTACCTCGCCTCCACCGCCGACGCCATCGCCGTGTACGAGACCGCCATCCTGCTCGCCGGGATGCGCGACCGGGCCAAGCCCACCCCGTACGACTTCGAGGACGCGGCGGTCACCTGCATCGAGAAGGACACCGTCCCCGGCCGGCGCGACGTCCGCCGCCTCGTCGAGATCATGATGGGCGGCGACCGGATCGGCCAGGTCGGCTACGAATCACTGCCACCGCTCGCCCGCGAGGTCCACGACCGCCTCGCGCCGCTCGGCCTGAACCTCCAGACCCGCGGCGTCAAACGGGCCCTGCTCGACCTCAAGTCCGACCCCGACCTGCGGCCCTGCTCCGACGTGCTCTGGATGCTGCGCCACCTGATCCCCGACGCCGCCCGCCCCATCATGGGCGAACGCACCCTCGGCGAGACCTCCGTACAGGAGTCCTGGGACGTCTCCCTCGGCACCCACCAACGGGCCCTGATCCAGCTCGGCTACGAAGGCGTCAGCCTCGAACAGGTCCTCGAACAGCGACTGCGCCGCGACGCCAACTCCCCGCAGGCCGACGCCGCGGTCGTCCTGCGGACCGTCGAGGACGCCACCCGCTACCTGGGCAGCCGCCGGCTCGCCGACGAACTCGGCACCCGGGCACTCGAGGCGCTGTCCACCGAACGCAGCGTCGACGGCGCGCCCGAAGTACTGCGCCGGGTACGGAAGCTGCTCGCCTTCTACCGCACCAGCGAACCCGTCCTCCCGGAATGGATCGAACGGTTCGCCAAGACCGGGTACGCGCACTACTGCACCCTGCTGCCGACGGCCTTCACCGACGAAGCGGCGACGGTGCGTCAGGTCGCGGCGACCCTGGGCTTCCTCTTCGGCATGGAGAGCCTGGCGCTCTCGCTCGGCAGCGACCGCACCCAGCTCGAACTGGCCGTCGCGCAGTCCCACCCGGAGGAACCGTCGAAGGTCGCCCTGCTGTGGGCCGCACAGGTCCACCTCGGCCACCTCACCCGCCACGACCTGCGCGAACGCTGCGCCGAACTGCTCGGCAACCCGCTCATGCTGCCCGCCTACCCCCGCTACCTCAGCGGGCTCCTGCACGCGCTGGAGCCCGTCCCGGGGCTGGTCGACCTCGTCGTCGAAGCCGTCTCCAACGCCTTCGCCCGGCTGCCCGACCCGGTCCTGCTGCCCTGGCTGCCCACCCTCATCACCACCCTGCGCGCCGGCGGCGCCGACCTGGCACCCCTGCTGACCCGAGAAGCCGGACGCCTCTTCCCCGGCCGGCTCCCCGCCCTGGACGCCTGGGTCCCGCCGTGGCGCGCGACGGCGCCCGAACCGGCCACACCCGGCATCGAACCCGCCGGCCGGGGATCCGCCCTGCTCGCCACGCACCCCGGCACCTGCGACGCCCTCGCGGACCTCCTCGGCTGCGACGGCACCTGGGCGGCACCGGGCACCCCGACGGGCTCGGCCCTGCTCGGCCGGCACCCCGGCACGGCCGACGCGCTCGCACTCCTGCTCGGCGCGGCATGAGCCGGCATGCCGGGCCGACGGAGGGCTGAGCCGCCGGCGAAGGGACGGGCCGTCCGCCCGGGACGGGCCGTCCCGCTACGGGCCGTACCGCTACAGGCCGTACCGCTACAGGCCGTTGACGCGGCCCGGTTCGCACCGGGCGTCGATCCCGGCGCTCTCCGCCTCGCGCGGCCGCGCGTCCAGGGCGACACCGGTGACCTGCCGGGCACGGGTGCGGCCACCGTTCGATCGTCGTGCGTTGTGGCGACAGACGAAGATCAACCGATGGCCGTGGGCCAGAGCGTATCCCCTGTCCGGTGACAGTCGGTATTCGACGGCCTGAGCGGAGATCAGGCCGCACGCACTCGCCGCTTGGCGACAGGGCCTACACGCCCGCCCGGGTCAGCAGCCGGTCCATCTGCTCGACGGGAAGGAACGGCGACGCGGCAGCGGCCTCCGCGACGAACTCCGAGGAGTCGGCGAGGAGGCGGAGCAGAGAGGAGAGCGGGAGGTTGCGGTGCTGCGCAACCGCGCGGCGGACTCGCACGTCGGGGTCCGTGGCCAGCTTCTGGGCGACTTCCGGGGGCAGATCCGGGTCGCGGGGCGCGAAGGAGCGGAGGCGGGGCTCGGGGTCGGTGGCGAAGCGGCGCAAGGTTTCCGGGGGAAACGTCAGGACCTCCGCCTTGTCCCACCAGAACGTGAACTTGTCCCGTCTACGGTAGCGGCGCTCGATGGCCTCGGCCGTCGCGAGGTCGACCAAGTGCGGGGCGGCGTACGCCATGGTGAGCCGGACGATCTCCTCCTCGTCGTCGAGCAGTCGGGCCACCGCATCGACAGGCAGAGCCTTGCCGCCGGCAGCCGCTGAGACCCGGAAGGCCACATGGGGCGAATCGACGTGCGGCAGCGGATCGGCCCTGACCCAGTCCAGGCGCAGGATCCGCAGTTCCGTGGGTGCGGAGGCGTCCATGCACCACTGCAGGAGCGCGTCATCGTCGGCGTCGGGGCCCGGGTCGACCAGCGCGTGCGCAAGCTCGTGGACCGAGGCGTGGATCTCCGCCCGCACGTGCTCCGGGGTGTCGGGCCGGGCGAAGACGTTCACCCGGACGCGCAAGGACGGATCGACGGCGAGGACGTCGCGCACGTTCGGCGGCACGTCGGGATGCCGGGCCAGTTGGGCGCGCACCTCGCCGTCCGGGTCCTCGGCGAGCGACCGGAGCGTGTCCGCGTCGAGAACCGCGTGGACCACCGCGCCCGCCCGGGTCCCCGGGTCCGCCAGCAGTGCCGGCACCAGGTCTGCGGGCGGTACCGGATGCGGAAGGCGCGCGAAGTAGGTGGCGCAGGCCGCGGCGCGGACCGTGGCCGCCGGATCGGTCAGCAGGATCCGGCGGACCGCTTCCGGCGCCTGTGTCCAGTGCTTCGCCAACTCGGCGCGCACCGCGGGGTCGGGGTCGGCGGCGAGACGGAACCGGAGGTCGGACGGCGTGTGGTCGTTCCTGGCGAGCTCCTCGCGCACCTTGGGCTCCGGATCGTCGATGAGCCGCTCCAGCACCGCCCTCGGTGCGGTCGCTGCCCGGCTGACGAGCGCGGACCGCACGGACTTGTCCCGATGGGCGGCCAGCTGGATACGGAACCGGTCCGGCAGCCGGTCGTTGAGCGCCAGGCTGTGCAGGAGCCATTCGTCGTCGAGCGCGATGATCTCCGCGATCATGTCCTCCGTGAGGTCCGGGCGCCCCGCCACCCGTCCCCAGCCCCGCCGCCATCCGAACATCCGCCGGACCATGGGAGCCGGCAGGGCGGAGTTCACGGCCAACCCGTCCATCACCGCGTCGAGGTGAACCGGGGTCAGGGCATCAGCGTCCATGCGGCCAGGATGCCAGGCACGCTCCGGCGCGCCGCCGCCGGGTCACGGCCGGCAATTCCGTTCCCCGGCGTGCCGGGGCCGGACGGCCTGCTGACAGGCTGCCTCGTGATCCAGGGGCCGGTCAGGGGCGCCAGGCGGGGGCGGTGGCGATGGTCCTGAGTTGGTCGACCGTCAGGGCCGGGGTGCCCGGGAGTGCCTGGGCTTCGCTGGTGCCGTTCCATTCGGTCGCGAGGACGCGGGTGCCGTCCGGGTGCAGGACCTCCACGCTCCACCACAGTGTCGGGCCTCCGCCGGTCTTGGTCGCGCCGGTCTCCCGTACCAGCACGCTCGACCCGTCCGGGGCGTGCGTGAGGGTGCCCGACGTGTCCTGCTCGAACGCCTCGCGTTCGCGGGCCGCTTCGGCCTTGTCGCCCGGGCGGGGCTGGATGTGGACGGCGAGCATGCTGGTCCGGCCTTCCAGGGTGAGCGAGAGGTGGGCCTGGCCCGGGGTGTGCTGCGCGGCGCCGCTGTCCGTGACTGCGCCGGGCGGGAGCAGGGTGGTGGCGGTGGCCAGGATCTGCGCGGGTGCCGGTCCGGACGCGGCGGGTGCGGTGCCCGTGGTCCCGGTCGGGGCGGGGTTGGCGAAGACCGGGTTCCAGGCGCTGCTGGTGACGGCGGCGACGAGCTGTGCGCTGGTCAGCGGTGGGGCGGGGCGGGACAGCGGGGGCCCGAAGCTGGTGGAGTTGACCTCCCAGATGCCCACCTGGCGCCCGTCGGTGCCGGTGTAGGTCGCCTGCCACTTGGTGACCTGGGCCTGCGCGTCGG
Organism: Kitasatospora sp. NPDC059577; assembly: GCF_042735475.1. Classification (NCBI taxonomy): domain Bacteria; kingdom Bacillati; phylum Actinomycetota; class Actinomycetes; order Kitasatosporales; family Streptomycetaceae; genus Kitasatospora; species Kitasatospora sp. NPDC059577. The sequence continues at coordinate 25,810 of NZ_JBHWBZ010000045.1, forward strand.
GGGCCAGTTTGTCGACCACCACGATGCCCCCGTCGGGCAGGACGGTGCGCTCGCAGCCCTCGCTCGGTGCCTCGACCGGGTCGACGCACTGGGTGCCCCGGGTGGCGTCGGTGATCGGCAGGGCGGCGCGGTTGATGGTCAGGTTCACCATGCCGGCGCCGTTGCCGTCGTCGTAGAGCACGAACGCGGACGGCGGCAGGCCGGGGACGGGCCCGTCACCGACGCCGTTGCCGTGCGTGGCGCCGATCCGGCCGGGCGGCAGGACGGAGGTGAGCGTGTCGGTCATGAACCGGGCGGTGATCTGCTCGGGCCACCCGGCGGTGGGTGCCGTGGCGGTGCCGGTGCCCGCGTCGGCGCCCGGGTGCCACACGGCCAGGGCGACGACGGCGGCCGCGGTGAGGGCCGCGCCGCCGGTCAGCACCGCCTGGCGGCGCCGGTGCCGGCGGTGGTGCCGGCGGGCGCCGTCGGCGAGGCCGGCCGCCGACGGGGCGGGGGCCAGGTCGGCGGCGTCGCGCAGGAGGCGCGCGAAGGTGTCGTCCGGGGACATGCCGTGACTCCTCATCTCGTTCGTGGGTGCGGTGGACGCGGTTCGGTCAGGAGCGGGCGAGGTCGTCCAACTCCGTGCCCAGCACGGCACGCAGCCGCGTCAGGGCGCGGGAACTGCGCGACCGTACGGCGCCCGCGCTCAGCTGCAGGACGTGCGCCGTGTCCTCGACGCTGCGGTCCTCCCAGAAGCGCAGGACGAGGACGGCCCGGTCCGGCGGGGGCAGTTCGCCCAGCGCCCGCAACAGGGTCAGGCGCAGGGCGGGGTCGGAGTCGGCGACCGCGGCCTCGGCGAAGGTGTCGGTCACGTGCTCGGTGCTGCTGCGGCGCCGACGGTGGGACAGGAAGGTGTTGACCAGGACGGTCTGGGCGTAGCCGGCGGGGTTGTCCAGGCGCGCCACGCGGCGCCACTTCCCGTAGAGCTTGCCGAGGGCCTCCTGGGCGAGGTCCTCGGCGAGGTACGCGTCGCCGCCCGTCAGCAGGAAGGCGGTCCTGACCAGGTGCTGCCCCCGTGCCGCGGCGAACTCCCGGAAGTCCGGGGTGGTTGAGCGGTCCATGTCTCTCTAACGCGGTGGGGGCCGGTTTTCGTCGCACGCGCGCTCGTTCTGCTTCCGCTCCCCGGCGTGCCGGTGCTCCCCGCCCGGCCGGCGGCCGAGGACACTGGGCGCTGTGACTGACGTGCGCGAGACCTTGGATTACCAGGAATTCGGTCGGGTGGTGCGCGAACTCGCGCAGACGATCGCCGACGACGGGTACGAGCCCGATCTCATCCTGAGCATCGCCCGTGGCGGTGTGTTCGTGGCCGGCGGTCTTGCGTACGCGCTGGACTGCAAGAACATCCACCTCGTGAACGTGGAGTTCTACACGGGCGTGGGCACCACCCTGGAGATGCCCGTCATGCTGGCGCCCGTCCCCGCGGCGATCGACTTCACCGCCAAGAAGGTCCTGATCGCCGACGACGTCGCCGACACGGGCAAGACGCTGAAGCTGGTGCACGACTTCTGCCTCGGTCACGTCGCCGAGGTGCGGTCCGCCGTCATCTACGAGAAGTCGCACTCGCTCGTGAAGTGCGAGTACGTGTGGAAGCGGACCGACCACTGGATCGAGTTCCCGTGGTCGACGCAGGGGCCGGTCGTCAAGCGCGACGGCCAGGTGCTCGACGCCTGACCGGCCCGGGGCGCCCCCGGCGGAAGCGGCTCGTTCCTCGCCCCCGTCGCGTTCACCGGTGACGGGGGCGAGCAGCAGGTGGTGCATGATGCACGGCATGAGTGGACGGGTGGTCAGCAGTCGGGAGCGGGGGCCTGCCGGTCGCAGCGGCGGCCACGGGGGCTCCGCATGACGGCGTCGCGGCGGTCGGACGGGGACGCGCTGGCGGGCGGCGGCGTCAACCACGTCGTGCGGGTCGGTTCGACGGTCCGGCGGCCCGCGGGTCCGTGGAGTCGCACGGTCCAGGCCCTGCTGGACCACCTGGGGGAGGCGGGGTTCGCCGGTGCCCCGCGAGGGCACGGTTTCGACGCCGAGGGCCGGGAGGTCCTCGATTTCGTCCCCGGTCGCGTCGCCGGTTACCCGCTGCCGGACCACGTGCGGTCGGACGCGGCGCTGCGGGCCGTGGCGGTGATGCTGCGCGCGTACCACGACGCCACCGTCGGCTTCGTGCCTGGGGCGGACGCCCGGTGGTACTTTCCCGCCCGTGAGCCGGCCGAGGTGATCTGTCACGGCGACGTCGCCCCGTACAACTGCGTCTTCCGCGACGAGCGGCCGGTCGCGTTCATCGATTTCGACACCGCCCATCCCGGTCCGCGCGTCTGGGACCTCGCCTACGCCGCCTACCGGTTCGTGCCGCTGACCGATCCGGGCAACGAGGACTTCACCCTCCCGGTCGGGGAGCAGGTGCGCAGGCTGCGGCTCCTCGCGGACGCCTACGGGCTGGACGACGGTGGCCGCGCAGCACTGGCCGACACGGCCCGGCACCGGCTTGAGCACCTGGTACGTCACATGCGCGGGCAGGCCGAGGCCGGCTCCGCGGCGTTCGTCGAGCACGTCACCGCCGGGCACGACGCCCTGTACCTCACCGACGCGGCACACATCGCCCGTCACACGGCAGCCTTCACGCAGGCGCTGAGCCGGACCGCGCCGCAGCGGTGACGCTGTGAGCCGGATCACGGTTGAGGTTGACCTCGGGGCAGGGTGGAGGCTCGTCGCAGCGGCAGGACGCCGCACCGGGCACCACCGAGGCGAAGGAGCAGCCATGTCCACCGATCTTTCCGGTCAGGTCCTGAATCGTCCGCAACTGCGGGCTGCGGTCGATGAGTTGATCGAGTCCGGATTCCTCGGGGTCCAGGTCCGGGTGAACGACGAGCGGGGCGAGTGGGTCGGCGGTGCCGGCGTCCGCGAGCTGGGCGGGAGCGCCGAGGCGCTGACGAACGGACACTTCCGGATCGGCAGCAGCACCAAGAGCTTCGTCGCCACCTCGGTGCTGCTGCTGGTGGCCGAGGGCCGGATCGGCCTTGACGTCCCGGCCGCCGGCTACCTGCCCGAGTTCGGGCTCGACCGGCGGATCACGGTGCGGATGCTGCTGCAGCACACCAGCGGGATCTTCAACCACACCGGCGAGCTCTACGAGGACGGGACGGTCGCGCTCGGCGTTCCCTGGCAGGGCAAGGAGTGGGTGGACAACCGGTTCAGGACCTATCCGCCCGAGGAGCTGGTGAGGTTGTCGCTGTCCAGGCCGGCCCGGTTCGCGCCGGGGACGGGCTGGAGCTACGCGAACACCAACTACGTGCTGGCCCGGCTGGTGGTCGAGCGGGTCACCGGCCGTCCGTTCGCCGAGGAGGTGCAGCGGCTGGTCCTGGGACCGCTGGGCATGACCGGCACCCGTGCGCCGGGCGCCTCGCCGGAGGTCCCGGAGCCGTACAACCACGGCTACTACCGCTACGAGGACGCCGGGCGGGAGCGGACGGTCGACGTCACCCGGCAGAACCCGACCTGGGTCGGCGCCGGCGGGGACATGATCTCGACCACCCGGGACCTGCACACCTACTTCTCCGCGTTGATGGGCGGCAGGCTCCTGCCGGCCGAGCTGCTGGCCGAGATGCGCACCCCGGAGGCGACCGTCGGCTACGGCCTGGGGGTGTTCGCGCAGGACACCGCGGCCGGCACCGTCTTCCACCACAACGGCGCCACCATGGGCTCGGCGGCGCTGATGTACGGCGCCCCCGACGGCAGCACGACCCTGACCGCCGGGCTGACCTGGGTGGACGACGCCGACCTGTCGATAGCCCCGGCGTTCCGGGCCGCCCAACAGCGTTTCGTCGACGCGGTGTTCTGCGGCAAGCTGGGCCGATGAGGAACGCAGCGGGGAACGGGGTGACGATCGGGCAGGCGGCCGCGTTCGTCGGCGTCACGGTGAAGACGGTGCGGCACTACCACAAGCTCGGCCTGGTCGCGGAGCCGGACCGGGACGGCTCCGGCTACCGGCGTTACGGCTCCGGCGAGTTGCTGCAGCTGGTGCAGGTGCGGACCCTGGCCACCGCAGGCGTCCCGCTGGCCGGGATCGGGCCCGTGCTCGACTCCGACGCCGAGCGGTTCGGCGCCGAACTCGCCGACGTCGAACGGCAGCTCACCGCGCGCATCGACGAACTCGTCGCCCGCCGCGACACGCTGCGCCGGCTCGCCGACGGCGACCGGGCCCTGCTGCCCGACCGGGCCTGCGCGGTCCTGGCCCGGATGGCCGACCTCGGCTTCGGCCCCGACTACGTGGCCGCGCAACGCGAGGCCCTGGTCCTGGCCCGGGCGCTGGTGCCGGAGGGCTTCGACGGCTTCCTGTCCCAGCTCGAACACGGGCTGGACGACCCCGTACACATCGAGCTGACCAAGCGCGGCTGGGAGGCCGAGAGCTGGGAGCCGGACGACCCGCGGATCGAGGAACTCGCGACCTCCATGGCCGAGCACTACCTCGCCGACCCCGGGCTGCTCGGGGACCCCGCCAGCCTGCGGGCCTGGGCCAAGGCCTCGGCCCAGTACGAGCTGATCAACGGCCACCGCGGGGACCGGGCACCGGTCGCGGCCCGACTGACCGCGCTCACCGAGTCCAAGCTGCGCTCCGCGGGCGGGCCCGTGCCGCACCGCTGACGAGGCCCGCGTGCCCCGGGGCGGAGAACGACGGTTCCCGGGAACGGTCGTTCTCCGGACGGCGGTTACCGGAACGGCCGTTCCCCGAGGCGTTCCCGAAGCGTTCCCCGAGGTGGTGGTGTCCCCGAGGCGTTCCCTGGGCGGTCGCCGAGGCGGTCACCGACGGCCGGAGGGCGGGATCCCTCACCCCGCCGTCAACTGACGGTGGGTGACCCGGACGACCTCGTGCCAGAACGGCGCGGCTGACAGGTAGCCGCCGAGCGCGGCGAGCACGCCGAACGACACGTCGACGCTCACCCGGCCCTGCTCGGCCCAGTAGACGTCCTGCAGGTCCAGCAGCAGCGCGAACTCGTCAGTGATCAGGGCCGCGCCCGCACCGTAGACGGCCGCCACCGCCGGGTGGCCGACCGCCTGCTCGTCACCGCGGACGGCCACCAGGCCGACGCCGGCCAGTGCCGCGATGCCGAGGTTGTAGTGGTGCAGGTGCTTCCCGCCTGCCGAGACGTCGCCCCACGGCAGCCAGCCGCCCTTGATCCCGTGCGTGATGAACCGCACCGTGGCGAAGGTGGTGCCGAAGGCGGCCCACATGACCACCAGCGACCGCTTCGTCGGCGTCAGGTGCCGGTCCGCTGCCTGCCGCCACGCGCCCACCAGCCGCGCAGGTGCCGCCGTTGCCATGCCGCCGACCTCCGACCGCCGTCCGGTCCCCCACGGCCGACGCTAGCCGAGGTGGTGCCGGCCCACCCCCCGACTGCCGCGGCCGCGGGGGGCGGGTGGCCACCCGGACGGCCGTCGTCAGGGCAGAGCGAGCGGCGAGGCCTCCCGGGCGGCCTGCTTGACGGCGGCGATCAGCTGGTGCCGGCGGGCCCGCAGATCCTCGGGCCTGACGGACAGCGACACGCTCCCGATCACGGCACCGTTCGCCCCGAGCACGGGGGCGGCCAGACAGGCCAGCCCCGGCCGGGCCTCCTCGACGTCCAGGGCGACGCCGATCCGGCGGATCCGCCGCAGCTCCCGGTCGAGCCGTTCGGCGGAGGCGATGGTGTGCGGGGTGAACCGGTGCAGCCCCGGCTGTTCGAGGTAGCGGCGGCGCGCGGCCGGCCCGGCGGCGGCCAAGGCGATCTTGCCGTGCGCGTAGGCGTGCGAGCGGGGGTCGATACCGACGGTCAGGTCGACCGGCTCGGCGCCCTCGACGGCCGCGGTCCGCACGTCCGCGATCACCAGACCGTCGCCCTGGTAGGCCACGTAGTTCGCGGAGGCGTGGGTGGAGTGCCGCATGCGCGCGAGCACGCCGTCGATGCCGTCGGCGAGGCCCATCTGCTGCCGGAACGCCCGGTGGAGGGCCGAGATCCGGTACCCGAGGGTGTAGCCGCCGTCGGTGCGCACCAGGTAGCCGCGCTCGGTGAGCGGGGCCAGGAGGGTGTAGACCGTCGACAGGGCGCAGCCGAGCGTGCGGGCCAGGGCCTTGGCCGGGACCGGCCCGTCGGCCTGCGCGACGAGTTCCAGCACCTCCAGGGTGCGGTCGGCGGCGCGCGGCCCGGTCTGGCCCGCCATGGCGAACGCTCCTCCTGCTGGTCTTCCGTGACCCGTCCAGTGTGCCGGTGGGCGGACCGGGACGACCGACCGGCCCCCGGGTACGAGCGTCCCGGGGGCCGGGACCCGGGCTCGGGCGCCGGGCTCGGGCGGCGGGGTCAGGCCCGGGGCTCGGGCCCGGGTCAGGCCCGGGGCCCGGGGTCAGGACTCGTGGGGCGAGATCTCCCCCATCAGGTCCCAGCCGTCACGCTCCGGGAGGTCGATGCTGATGATCTTCGGCTTGGCCGCGACCGCGCCGGACAGCGTCTCCATCGCCTGCCGGAAGTGCGCCGACTCGACGTGGGCCCGGCCGGCCTCGCCGTCGCGGAACCCCTCCACCAGGACGTACTCGTTCGGGTCGTCCATGCTGCGGGACCAGTCGAAGAACAGGTTGCCCGGTTCGGCGCGGGTGGCCTCGGTGAAGTCGCGGACGATGTCCGGCCACTGCGCGGCGCGCTCGGGGCGGACGGGGAACTTCACGGTGATGAAGATCATGGAGGTCCTTCGGATCGGGGAGGACGGTCGGGTCCTCACCTTGCCCGAGCACCGGCCGGCACCGGAAGCAAGCGGCGCCGCGATTCCACCCATGCCGGAATCGCGCCGCGAGTCGGGTCACGAGCCGCGCCGCGAGTCGGGTCACGAGCCGCGCCGCGAGTCGGGTCGCGTGTCGGGTCGCCCCGGGTCGGGAGCTCGACCGGGCCGGCCGGCGCCCCTCCCTACGCGGCCCCTGACAGGTCGGCCAGCACGACGGCGACGAGTTCGCGGCGGCTCCGGACACCGAACTTGTCGAAGACGGCGGTCAGGTGTTCCTGCACGGTGTTGGCGGAGATGTGGAGTTCGTCGACCAGCTGACGGGTGGAGTGCCCCCGGATGACCAGGGCTGCGACGCGGGTCTGGGCGTCGGTGAGTCCGTGGGCGCTGAGCAGGACCGCTCCGAGTTCCGCCGGTCGGGCCGGTTCCACCACCACGCCGATCTGCCGGCCCAGGCGGCTGGTGTGCAGGGCGAGCCACCGGCCCGAGCGCCCGCGGACGCGGACGGTCGAGGGCACCGGGCCGGCGGCGGCCGCGAGCACGCTGACCGGGAGCAGGCCGGCGTCCTGCCGGTCGCCGTCGGGGAAGTCGGTCAGCCACTGCTCGGCCTCGGGGCTCATGGACACGGTCCTGAGCGCGGAGTCGAGCAGGATGAGGCCCACCCCGTCCGGGCCCGCGGTGGCCTCCGGGGGCGGTGCTGCGGTCACCGCCGTGCGCAGGCCGGTCGCCAGCACCGGCGCGATGCGCCGGACGAGGGCGATCTCCTCGCCGGTGAAGCCCGGGGAGGAGTCCTCCCGGTGCAGGCAGAGCACGCCCCAGCAGCGGTGCCCGGTGACCAGCGCGGCGCGCAGTTCGTCGCCGAGCCCGAGGGGGGCCATGATCTCCCGGTAGCGGGCGCTGTCCCTCCGGTTGCCTTCGGTGGCCCGGTCCAACGAGCCGACCGGATCCGCCGCCCGGGCGAGGCCGGCGAACTTGTTGACGTCCGCGCGCCCGAACTCGTTGTCGAGGAAGAGCGCCGTCGCGGGGCCCAGCGGGTCCTCGGCGGTCGCCGAGGTGAACAGCAGGGTCACCGGATCGACGGTCGCGGAGAAGGCCGCCTCCGCCGGTACCACCCGGCGCAGCCGGCCGAGGATCTCCGTGCCCAGCGCGGCGGTGTCCAGCCCGCCTTGGCACCGTCGTTCGATGTCGGCGAGCCGCCGTTCCACGGCCGCACCTGCCACGAACACGACTCTACTCCCGACTACTCCGGGCCCTGGACGAGCCCGAGCTGGCGCAGCAGTCCCAGGTCGTCGAGCCGACCCCAGCGTTCGACGATGCGGCCCTCCCGGAGCCGGAAGATGTTGATCCCCCGGAGCGTGACGGTGCGGCCGGTGGCCGGCGCGCCGAAGATCTCGCCGAGCTGGGTGCCGGTGGCGCTGAAGTGTTCCACGACCACGTCGTTCTCGGCGACGAGGAAGTCGGGCGTGGAGTGCCAGTCCGGGAAGGCACCGCGGAACAGGGCGGCGGCCCTGCGCATGCCCTCACGGCCGGTGTCGGGGTCGACCGGCGGGTCGTGGTCGAGGAAGTCCTCGGCGAGGTACTCGTCGACCGCCGCGAGGTCGCCCTTGGTGAACAGTGCGTCGATGAAGGCACGCACGATCTCTCGGTTGTCTGCGGTTCGGGTCTTCTCGATGGTGTCCATAGCCACAGTCTTCGACGGCGCCCGGGCTCCCGGTACCCCAGAAAGCTGGGGTTTCTCCCCACGCGCCCGGTCAGGTCGCCGTGGTCGTGCGAGCCCTGGGCCGTAGGGGGGCGGTGGCCTGACATTCGCGAGCATCGCCGAGGCCGGGGTGGAGCGCTCGCCGGAGGCACCTCTCGGCGCGGTCGGTGCACGCTCCGTGAGCTGCTAGTATTCCTGTTGTCGCGAGGGAGAATGATTCCTCGCCAGGCGTCAGCGGTGCTACCAGAGCACGTCCTACTTTCAGTAGGAAGAGTCCGTGCGATCCGGGCCTGGCGCTCCACAGTCGGAAAGGGTCCGGCGCCTCCCCAGGTGCCGGCCCCTTTCCGCGTTCCCTCCCGTGACTGCCGGTCAGGGCAGGAGGACCACCTTGCCGCTGGTGCGGTGGGCTTCCAGGTCCGCGTGCGCGGTGGCGGCCTGGTCGAGCGGGTAGGTGCGGCCGATCGGCAGGGTGAGCCCGCCGGCCGCGGCCAGTCGCACCAGCTCCGGGAGGGGGTCGGTGGTCTGGTCGGCGGCGCCCGCGCTGAAGCGCACGCCGTGCTGTCGCGCGGACATGTCGGCGATGGTGATGACCGCGCCCGGGTCCCCGGTCAGCGCCACGGAATCGGCGAGCACGCCCGCGCCCGCCGCGTCGAGGACCAGGTCCACACCGCCGGGAGCGGCGGCCTTCACCCGCTCGACCCAGCCGTCGCCGTAGCGGACCGCGGTCGCTCCGAGCGCGGTGACGCGCTCGATGTCCGACTCGCCGACCGTGCCGACCACCGTGATGCCGCGGGCGACGGCCAGCTGCGCCGCGATGACGCCCACGCTGCCGGCGGCGCCGTGGACCAGCAGCGTCTGGCCCGCCTGAGCGCCGAGCTGCCCCAGCACCCGGTGCGCCGTCCGGCCGACGGTGACCAGCGCGGCGGCCACCTCCCAGGACATTCCCTCGGGCTTGGCCACCGGCCGCTCCAGCAGGGCGTACTCGGCGTAGCCGCCACCCACGGCGGCGCCGAGGACCTCCTCCCCCACGGCCACGGCCGCGCCCTCGCCGACCGCGTCCACGACACCGGACGCGTCCAGGCCCGGGATCACCGGAAAGTCCACGGGGGACGTCCCGGCCATCAGGCCGGAGCGGACCTTCAGGTCGAGCGGGTTCACGGAGGCGGCCTTGACCTTGATCCGGACCTGGCCCGGGCCGGGCTCGGGCACGGCGACCTGCGACAGCCGCAGGACCTCGGGCCCGCCGTACTCGGAGAAGGTGATTGCAGTGGACATCGTGAACTCCCAGGTGGTGACGGGTGGAGATGACTGGAGACGGAGGGGGACGGGCGGGACGGACGGCGGCCGTGGGACCAGGGGACCGCACGGACGGTGTCCGGCCGCGCGGCCACGCCGGTGGCTCCGCCGGTCGGGCAGCCGGAGCGGTCAGGCAGTCAGGCGGTCAGGGTGGGGTAGTCGGTGTAGCCGCGGTGGTCGCCGCCGTAGAAGGTGGCCGTGTCGGGGGTGTTGAACGGGCCACCGGCGGCCAGGCGGGCCGGCAGGTCGGGGTTGGCGAGGAAGAGCGCCCCGAAGGCGATGATGTCCGCGGTCCCCTCCTCGACCAGGGCCAGAGCGTCCGGGCCGGTGGCCTCGGGGTGGGTGAACGGGTTGAGGACGAGGGTGCCGGTGAACCGCTCGCGCAGTTCCAGGGTCAGTTCGCGGTCCGGGCCCTCCAGCACGTGCAGGTAGGCGAGGCCGACCGGCTCCAGCGCGGCCACCAGGGCGCGGTAGGTGTCGCGGTGGTCGTCCTCGGCGATGTCGTTGTACGGGTTCGCCGGGGAGATCCGCAGGCCCACGCGGTCGGGGCCGATCGCCTCGGCCACGGCGGTGACCACCTCGACGGCGAAGCGGATCCGGCCCTCGACCTCGCCGCCCCAGTCGTCGGTGCGCCGGTTGGCGTTGGTGGACAGGAACTGGTGGACCAGGTAGCCGTTGGCGCCGTGGATCTCCACGCCGTCGAACCCGGCCTCGACGGCGGCGCGGGCCGCGGCGGCGAAGTCGTCGACCGTCCGGCGGGTCTCCGCATCGCTCAGCTCCTTGGGCGTCACGAAGTCCTTCGGCCCCTCGGCGGTGTAGACCTGGCCCTTCGCGGCGACCGCCGACGGGCCGACCGGCACCAGGCCGTCGGGCAGCAGGCTGGGGTGGCCGATCCGGCCGGTGTGCATCAGCTGTGCGAAGACCACGCCGCCCTCGCGGTGCACGGCGTCGGTCACCGTCCGCCACGCGGCGACCTGACCGGGCGTGTGCAGGCCGGGGGTGTCGGGGTAGCCCTGGCCGACGGCGGAGGGCTGGATGCCCTCGGTCACGATCAGTCCGGCGCCGGCGCGCTGCGCGTAGTAGGTCGCCATCAGCTCGGTGGGTTCGGCGCCGGGGCCGAAGGCCCGGCTGCGGGTCATCGGCGCCATCGCGATGCGGTTCGCCAGGTGCTTGCCGGCCAGGACGATGGGATCGAACGCAGTGGTCATGGTCATTCCCTCGGGAGAAGGGGTGCTGTGCGGTCCGGGTCTTCCGGACCCGCACCCGGGGTGGTTACCTGCTCGAACAAGTAAACCTCGGGAATCCCTTCCCGGAGAACGATGTGATCCAGGTCACATGCTCTGAGCTGCTGGTATGCCACACCCCGCCCGGACGAACCGCGGGGAGGCGCATCGGAGAGTAGAGTTCTCCTGTTCAAGCAGTGAGTGAGGAAGCGATGACACAGCCCACACCGGCAGGCCGACCGACCCCCGAAGGACGGGAGGCCACCGTCCCGCTGCCCGCCGCGGCCGGGGGCGGACCGGTCAGCCACGCGATCTTCCGCCTGGCCCGCCTGCACCGCATGCACGCCGGACAGCTCCTGCGCCCCCTCGGCCTCCACCCGGGCCAGGAGCTCGTCATGATGCAGCTGTGGGAACTCGGCGCGCAGCGCCAGAGCGACCTCGTACGGCTGCTCGACTCCGACGCGGCCACCATGACCCGCACCGTCCAGCGCCTCGAACAGGCCGGCTTCGTCCGCCGCCGCCCCGACCCCACCGACCGGCGCGCGTCCCTCGTCGAACCCACCCCCGCCAGCCAGGCCCTGCGCCACGAGGTCGAACGGGTCTGGACCCAGCTGGAGGACCTCGTCGCCGCCGACCTGAGCGCCGACGAACGCACCGACGCCCGGCACACCCTGGAACGCCTGGAGCACAACCTCGCCCAGGCCGCCGCCGACCCCGACCGCGCCGCGGACACCGAGCCCTGAGCCGTACCCGGCGCGGGGGGGGGTGCGGCAGGCCGGCGCACCGAGGAGGCGCGGCGGCGGATCGCGGTGGCGCACTCGCGGCCCGTGTCGTCCCCGATTGACCGGGCTGCGGACCGGGGGTCGGGTAGCTTGCCTGGAAGCCGTCCACGCGTCGCGTCCCGGCTGCCCGACCGACGCCAAGTCGGTGCTGTCGCAAGGAGAGTGAGCCTCGCTTGTCGAACCTGCTCGACCGCCACCGCGCGGTCATGCCGAGGTGGATGTCGCTCTACTACGACGAGCCGATCGAGATCGTGAGCGGCGAGGGGCGCCGCGTCACCGACTCCGCCGGACGCAGCTACCTCGACTTCTTCGGCGGCATCCTCACCAACATGCTCGGGTACGACGTGCCCGAGGTGAGGGAGGCCGTCGAACGGCAGCTGCGCACCGGGATCGCGCACACCTCGACGCTGTACCTCCTCCGCACCCAGGTGGAGTTGGCCGAGCGGATCGCGGAGCTGTCGGGCATCGCGAACGCCAAGGTCTTCTTCACCAACTCCGGCACCGAGGCCAACGAGACGGCGCTGCTGCTCGCCACCAACGCCCGCCGGTCCGACCAGGTGCTCGCGCTGCGCAACAGCTACCACGGACGCTCGTACGCGGCCACGGCCGTCACCGGCAACCGGAGCTGGAAGAACTCCTCGCTCTCGCCCGTCAACGTGCACTACCTGCACGGCGCCGACCGCGCGCGCTTCCCGCACCTGTCGGACGAGGACTTCCTGGCCTTCTGCACGGACGATCTGCAGCAGGTCCTCGACACGGCCACCGCCACCGACGTCGCCTGCCTGATCGTGGAGCCCGTCCAGGGCGTCGGGGGCTTCACCGCACCGCCGGACGGGCTCCTCGCGCGGTACCGGGAGGTCCTGGACCGGTACGGGATCCTGCTGGTCTCGGACGAGGTGCAGACGGGCTGGGGCCGTACCGGAGAGCACTTCTGGGGCATCCGGGCGCACGGTGTGACGCCCCACGTCATGACCTTCGCGAAGGGCCTGGGGAACGGCTTCGCGATCGGCGGTGTCGTCGCGGACGGCGCGCTGATGGACGCGCTTCCGGCCAACGGCATCTCCACGTTCGGTGGCAACCCGATCGCGACGGCGGCCGCCAAGGCCACCCTGGACTACCTGCTCGCCCACGACCTCCAGGCCAACGCCGACCGGCTCGGCCGACTGCTGATCGACGGCCTGCGGTCCGCGGCGGAACGGCTCCCGGTCGCACGGGACGTCCGGGGCAAGGGCCTGATGTTCGCCGTCGACCTGGTCGACCCCGGCACCGGGGCGCCGAGCCCGGCGCTGGCCGCCCGGGTGCTGGAACACGCGAAGCAGCGGGGCCTGCTCATCGGCAAGGGCGGCCTCTACGGCCACGCCCTGCGGATGGCTCCCCCGCTCACCCTGACCGAGGACGAGGCGAGGGAAGGGCTCGGCATCCTCGTCGACTCGCTCGCCGCCGTCTGCTGACCTCGCCGCCGCCTGCCGACCCCACCGCAGGCTGCTGCCCCGCCGCCGTCTGCCGGCCCCACCGCCGGGCGGGTCACGGGGCCTTCGGCAGTGCGGCGGCCACGGTCCGGGTGACGGCGGCCAGGTTGGCCTCGTCGAAGACGGCGAAGTGGCCGCCGGGCAGGAGGTGCAGGGAGCCGGGGGCGGCGGAGTGGGCGCACCACGAGGTGAGGTCGTCCGGGGCGACCAGGCGGTCGTCGCGGCCGCAGAGGACCGTGATCGGGGCCTCGATGCGCAGGTCCGGGGAACGGTCGGAGGCTTCGGTGCCCAGGCGCAGGTCCGCCCGCAGGGTGCGCAGCAGGGCCGCACGCCACGGGGTGTCGCCGGCGAGTGCGGGGGGCATGTCGCCGCCGAGGTCGAGCAGCCGCAGGATGGTCGCGTCGTCGGTGTCCTCGGTGAGCCAGCCGTCCCGGCCGCCGGGGATGCTTCCGGAGGCGATGAGGCCGGTGCACCGGTCGCCGAGGGCGCGGGCGACGTGCAGGCCGACGGTGGCGCCGAGGCTGTGGCCGAACACGAGGGTCGGCAGGTCCGGGTGCGGGGAGTCCGGGAGGCTGTCCAGGACGTCGTCGAGGGTCGCGCCGGGTGGTTCGCCGTACCGGCGTTCGCGGCCCGGCAGGGTCAGCCCGAGGATCTCGACGTGCGCGGGGAGGTCGCCGAGGATCCGCCGGTAGCGGCTGGGGCCGGCGCCCGAGTGCGGGAGGACCAGCAGCCGGGCGGCGGGGGCCGCGGAGGGGCGCAGCGGTGTCCACCACTGCGCGGTGGCGGTGGCTGTGGCGGCGGCGCTGTCGGCGGTGGCAGCAGCGGTGGTGTCGGCGGGCGCGGGCCGGGGCTGCGGGGGGCGGAGGTCGGTTGCCATGGGGCCTTTCCGGGTGGTGCGGGGTGGGCCGGTCGGCCCGCTCCGGCCGGTCTTCGGCGGGTGCGTGGCGACCGGCCCGGTGCGGGTGCCGGGTCAGGCGAGCCAGGAGCCGGGGGCCGGGTTCCCGATGACCTTGATGCCGTCGGGCTCGTCCTCCTGGATGTGGCTGCTGCCGAGCATGGCCACGTCCCAGACGTCCAGGTCGAGTTCGAGGCCGGCCAGGGCGGCGGCGAACTCCCGCCACGGCAGCGGTTCGCCGCGGTCGGTGGCCGCCAGCTGCTCCAGCAACCGGGTGGTGGCCGGGGCGAGGTCGGGGCGTTCGGCGGCGCGCCCGCGGATGGCGGCGCCGATGCGCTCGACGGCGGCGTCGCGGTCGAGGACGGTGGCGCCGTACTCGCCGGAGTTCAGGACGTGGTCGAGGGTCTCCCGGTCGTCGGTGCCGGGGGCGCCGTCCGCGAGCCGGGTGATCAGGCGCTTGCGGGGTTCGGGGTCGGCGAGGAGGTTGAGTTCGCGGACCAGGTCGGCCGGCTCGTCGGCGCAGTGGATCATGCTGCACATCCGGTTGGGGCGGCCGATCACGCTGCGCAGGCTGTCGGCGGCCTGCTGGGTGATGTCGGCCTTGCCCTTGAGCGAGCTGAGGTGCACGGTCGCCGGGAGGGCGTGGTCGCCGTGCCGGCGCAGGAGCAGCAGGAGGGTGGGGCCGGCCTGGAGCACGAGGTCGTTGACGGCGAGGCGGTCGAGGGTGGCCAGGGTGTGCTGGTGGCGCCAGAGTTCGCGGCCGGTGTGCCGGTCGAAGCGGAACATCTCGGCGCCGATGATCGAGAATCCGTGGCTTTCGAGGAAGTCGCGGATGACCTTGAGCTTGCCGGTGGCCAGGCCGTCGGGCTTGACGAGCATGAGGGCCGAGCGGTGCAGGACCTCGGTGGTCGCGTCGCCGAGGGCCGTGCGGAGTTCGTCGTGGCCTTCCCGGAAACAGGTGTCCAGTTCGTAGTGGTAGGCCTTGACCGGCATGCGGGTGAGTGTGGACCAGTTGACGGTGCCCATGGTGCGGTTCGCTTTCTCGGTGGGGTCGTGCTCGCGGTGGTGCGGGTGGGTCAGGCGTCGAGGAGGGCGGTGAGGCGGGCGTGGTTGTCGTCGAGGTCCGGGCCGAGCCCGAACTCCAGGACGGCCATGCCGTGGAGCTGTCGTGTCAGGTCGTCCTCGACCCGGGCGAGGACGGCGGGGTCGTGCTTGCCGGCGGCGAAGTCGCTGCGGCACAGCTCCAGTGCGTCGGTGACGCTCACCGGCCGGGTCTGCCGGTGTTCGCGGGTCAGGACGAGCAGGGCCTGCGGGCGGACCGCGGGCTGCAGGCGGCCCTCGAAGGCGGCGGGCCATTCGAGCCGGTGCTTGTCCCGGGCGGGGACCGGGGCGGTGCGGGCGCCGGTCAGTTCGGGCCGGCTGCGGACGAGTTCCGGGTCGAGGTAGGCGACGCGGGGGTAGCCCCAGAAGCGGCCCTCGGGGTCGTCGACGTGACGCATCATCGCGTCCTCGCCGGCGAAGTGGGCGCCGCTCAGCAGCCCCCAGGCGGTGAACGTGGACTTGCCCACGCCGCTGTCCGCGGTCACCAGCGCGGAGCGGCCGCCCACGGACAGGGCTCCGGCGTGCAGCCCGTAGTGGTGGTCGGAGCGCAGGGTGAGGACGAGGAAGGCCTTCTCGACGAGCCAGCGGCCCCACACGATCGGGTCGTCCAGGTCGGCGCGGGACAGGGTGAGGTGGATGGTGCGCCGGGCGGGTTCGACGGTCGCGGTGGACCCGCCGGTGTCGATGACGACCCGGTCGTCGGTGTCCCAGTGCGGCGGGAAGTAGGGCGGTGCCGCGGTGGGTGCGGGGGCGGTCTCGGTCACCTCGACGGTGAGGGCGACGGTGGGCGCGCCGGGCCACGGGGCGGTGTCCGCGGCCAGCGGGGCGCCGAACAGCCGGGTGACGACGGCCCGGGCGTCCTCGGGGGCGGTGCAGGCCACCCGGTAGCCGTAGAACTCGTACGGGGCGTGGTGCATGTGTGGTGTCCAATCCGCGCCGGGTGCGGCGTCGGGAGGTGTCAGGGGGTGGTGTGCGGCCCGGGGGCGTGGGTGGCCTCGACGGCTTGGGCCCGCAGGGCGCGGCGGGCGTCGTCGTGCTGCTCGCGCACGAGGCGGCGCAGCGCGGGCGGGGCGTCGGGGTGGGTCTCCAGCCAGTGGCCGGCGGCCTCGGCCGTGGTCGGCTCGCCGAGCGGGGGGAAGAGTCCGAGGACGATCTGCTTGGCCATCTCGTGGCTGCGGCCGTCCCAGATGCCGGCGATCGCCCGGAAGTAGCGCTCGGTGTAGGGGGCCAGCAGGGCGGGTTCGGTGGTTTCGGCGAATCCGGCGATGACGGCCTTCTGCAGCTGGTTGTCCAGGTCGCCGCGTTCGACGACGGCCGCCCACGCCTCGGCCTTGGCCTCGGTGCGGGGGCGGGCGGCCCGGGCGGTGGCCGCGTGGGCGGCGCCGGCCGGGGTGGGGTCGGTCCGCTCCTGCGCGGCGATCCCGGTGTCGTCGAGGCGGCCGGCCGCGGCGAGGCGGACGGCGGCGGACCAGCGCAGTTCGGTGTCCGGGGTGAGACCGGGTCCGGGGGCGGTGCCGTCCAGGACGCCGGCGACCAGGTCGAGGTGGTCCTCGGTGCGGGCGGACGCGATGAAGGCGCGCAGCCAGGCCAGTTGGTGGTCGCTGCCCGGTTCGGCGGTGCGCAGCCGGTCCAGGGCGGACTGGCTCCAGCGGGCGGTGAGCGCGGCGCGGGCGCCGGGGTCGGTGTAGTGGTGCAGGGCGTAGGCGGCCTGGCGGTGCAGGGATTCGACCACGCCGATGTCGGTTTCGGCGCCGGAGGCGGCGAGGACCAGGTCGAGGTAGGCGTGGGCGGGCAGTTCGCCGTCGCGGGTCATGTCCCAGGCGGCGGCCCAGCACAGTGCGCGGGGCAGGGGGTCGGCGAGGTCGCCGAGGCGTGCGGTGAGGGTGCGCGTGGAGAGGTCGTCGAAGCGGACCTTGGCGTAGGTCAGGTCGTCGTCGTTGAGCAGGACCAGGTCGGGCCGGGGGTGGCCGACGAGTTCGGGGATGTCGGTGAGTTCCTGCGCGGGAATGTCGGTCTCGACGCGGTGGACGCGGCGCAGGGTGCCGTCCGCGTCCGGGTGGTAGAGGCCGATGGCGATGCGGTGCGGGCGCAGGACGGCTTCCCCGGCGGCGCCGGGCGGGAGGGCCGGGGCCTGTTGGCGGACCCGGAAGCCGGTGATGCGGCCGTGGGCGTCGGTGTCGATCTCGGGGCGCAGCACGTTGGCGCCGGCGGTCTCCAGCCACAGTTTCGCCCAGCTGCCGAGGTCCCGGCCGGAGCTGCGTTCCAGGGCTCCGAGGAGGTCGGGCAGCCGGGTGTTGCCGTGGGCGTGCTCGGCGATGTAGCTGCGCACGCCGGCGAAGAAGGCGTCGGTGCCGACGTGGGCGGCGAGCTGTTTGAGGACGGAGGCGCCCTTGGCGTAGGTGATGCCGTCGAAGTTGACGAGCACGTCCTCCAGGTCGCGGATGGGGGCGACCACGGGGTGGGTGGAGGGCAGTTGGTCCTGGCGGTAGGCCTTGGCCTTCTGGTGGTTGGCGAAGGTGGTCCAGGAGTCGGTCCAGCGCGAGTCGGGCGCCAGGGCCTGGCAGGCGAACGAGCAGTAGGTGGCGAACGACTCGTTGAGCCACAGGTCGTCCCACCAGGCCATGGTGACGAGGTCGCCGAACCACATGTGGCTGAGTTCGTGCAGGACGGTCGCGGCGCGCTTGCGGTGGGCGGCCCCGGTGGCGCGGGAGCGGAAGACGTACTTCTCGCTGAAGGTGACGGCCGCGGCGTTCTCCATGGCTCCGGCGTTGAAGCCGGGGACGAAGATCTGGTCGTACTTCTCGAACGGGTACGGGTGTCCGAAGCGTTCCGGGAACCAGTCCAGGCCCTGCCGGGTGACGGCGAACATGTCGTCGGCGTCGAGGTGTTCGGCGAGGCTGCGGCGGCAGTACAGGCCGAGCGGCAGGGTACGGTCGGCCGTGCGGTGCTCGCTGTGCACGGCGTGGAAGGGGCCGGCGGCGAGGGAGACCACGTAGGTGGACAGCCGCGGGGTGCGCCCGAAGGTCCAGGTCCGGCAGTCCGGGACGGGGCCGGGGTCGTCCGTGGCGGGCGGGGTGTTGGAGATGACCGTCCAGTGCTGCGGGGCGGTGACGGTGAAGGCGAACCCGGCCTTCAGGTCGGGCTGGTCGAAGCAGGCGAACACCCGCTGGGCGTCGGCGACTTCGAACTGGCTGTACAGGTAGGTGTGGCCGTCGAGCGGGTCGGTGAAGCGGTGCAGGCCTTCGCCGGTGGCGGTGTAGGCGCAGCGCGCGGTGACCTTGACGTGGTTGCGCCCGGGGGCGGGGTCGGGCAGTTCGATCCGGGAGTCGTGGAAGACCCGGTCGGGGTCGAGGGGCCGCCCGTTGAGGAGCACTTCGTCCAGCCGGGGTGCCCGCAGGTCGAGGAAGAGCGGGGTGTGCGGGTCGGCGCAGTCGAAGTGGATCTCGGTGACGGAGGTGAAGGTGTCGTCCCGGGCGGCTGCCGACAGGTCGAGGGTGATGTCGTAGGTGTCGACCGTCAGGGCGCGGGAGCGCCGTGCGGCCTCGTCGGCGGTGAGGTTGGTGCCGGGCATGCGTCAGTGGTCCTCGTCCGTGAGCAGCCGGGCGCGCAGGGCGTCGACGGTGTCGTCGGCGAGGCCGACGCGGTCCTTGAGGTAGCCCTGGACCGAGCCGTACCGGGTTTCCAGGTCGGTGAGGGTGAGGTCCATGATCACGGCGGGGGCGCGGCCGTAGCCGGGCCACTTGAGTTCGCGGTCCGGGTTGGCGCTCTTCCAGTCCTCGATCAGGCGCGCGGTGGCGGCCTCGGTGAGGGCGAAGTCGGCGAGGACGGTCTCGCGGGGCACGTCGAGGACGGTGAGCAGGAGGGCGCCGATGAGGCCGGTGCGGTCCTTGCCGGAGGTGCAGTGGAAGACGACCGGGCCGGGGGCGTGGGCGATCTGTTCCAGGACCTGGCGGATCTCCTCGACGCCGTCGTCGGCGACCTCGGCGAAGCGGTCGGCGAGGTAGCGCCAGGGGTCGAGCGCCGGGTCGATCTCGGCCTGGTCGTACGGGCGGTGCTCGATGCTGAGGTTGACGTAGTGGAAGCGCTCGGGTTCGGGCACCTGGCCCTTGGTCTCGATCTCCCAGGGGTAGCGCAGGTCGATGACGGTGCGGATGCCGAGGTCCAGGAAGGTCCGCCAGTCGTCGCCGCGCAGTTTGCCGAGGTTGTCGGAGCGGTAGAGGGTGCGCCAGGGCACGGTGCGGCCGTCGGCGGAGCGGTAGCCGCCCAGGTCGCGGAAGTTGTGCAGGCGTTCGAACGTGACGTGCCGGTTCATCGGTTCTCTCCCTCGGTGTGCTGCCCCGTGCGGGCCCGTGCCGCCAGTTCCCGGTTGCTCCAGGCGGGGCTGCCGGTGATCTCCTCGCCGAACCAGTGCGGCGGCACGAAGGCCCGGGCGGCCTCGACGTCGGCGAACTCCACTTCGACCACCCGCAGTCCGGTCAGGGCGCCGTCGTACTCGTCGACCGTCGCGAGGTGGCCGTCGAGCGGGACGCTCCAGCGGACCTTGCTCAGGCACTCCCCGCCGGCCAGGTCCCACAGCTGGTCGAAGACCTCGTCGGCGACGGGGAACTCGACCTCCTGGCGGACCATGGCGCCGGAGGCCGGGTCGAAGGTCTTGGCCGTCATCAGCCGGGTGCCCTCCCCCGCGCGGACCCGGAACTCCACCGGGGCGCCGGAGGGGGTCAGGTAGGCCTGCCGCAGGCGCTCGGCGGTGGCCTGCGGGGGCACCCGCCAGTCCTCGGCGACCTTGAACTTGCGTTCGATCTCGGTGCTCACCGCGACATCACCCGCAGCCCCGTGTCGGTGGACAGCCGGGCCCGGTCCAGCTTCCCGGACGGGGCGAGCGGCATCTCGGAGACGACGGTGATCCGGTTGGGCACCATGTGCGCGGGCAGCCGCTCGACGCAGGCCTGCCGCAGCAGGGCGGCGGTGCCGTCGGTGGCCTCCGCCCCGGGGCCGAGCGTGGTGTACGCGGCGAGGACGCTCTCCCCGCCGGCCGCCTCCTCCGTCACGGCCACGGCGTCCGCGACCCAGGGCACCGCGCGCAGGGCCGCCTCGATCTCGCCGAGCTCGATGCGGAACCCCCGCAGGTTGATCTGCCGGTCGTTGCGGCCCAGGTACTCGTAGGTGCCGTCGGACAGCTTCCGGGCCAGGTCGCCGGTGCGGTACCAGCGGCGGTGCGCGGTGTCGCCGGCCAGCCGCAGCTCGGGGAACCGCTCCGCGGTGAGGTCGGGCCGGTTGACGTAGCCGTGCGCCAGGCCCGGGCCGGCGATGTACGCCTCGCCGGGCTCGCCGTCGGGCACCGGGGCGCCGTGCTCGTCGAGGAGCACCATCGTGTGGTGGGCCAGCGGACGGCCGATCCAGGTGCCGCCGCGGTCGGAGGCGACCCGCTCGGGGGTGAGCGCGCCGAAGGTCGTGTGCACGGTGGTCTCGGTGATCCCGTACATGTTGACCAGGGTCTCCGCGCCGGGGCGCAGGGTCATCCAGGAGCGGACCGAGATCCGGTCGAGGGCCTCGCCGCCGAAGACCACGTAGCGCAGGGCCAGGTCGACGGGGCGCCGCTGGTAGGCCTTGGGCAGGTACTTGAAGAAGCTCGGCACCGTGCTGAGCACCGTCACCCGCTGCTCGGCGAGGAAGTCGAGCAGGGCGGCGGGGCGCTTGGCCGTGTCGGCGGGGACGAGGGCGATGCGGCCGCCGAACAGCAGCGCGCCCCAGATCTCCCACACCGAGAAGTCGAAGCTGTAGCTGAAGTACAGGCTCCAGACGTCCTCGGGGCCGAAGACGAAGGGGCCGTCCGCGCAGGAGCCGAAGAGTTCGAGGACGGCCTGCTCGTCGACGGCCACGCCCTTGGGGGTGCCGGTCGATCCCGAGGTGTGGATGACGTAGACCGGTACGTCGGCCGGCCGGGCCCGGGGGGCCGGCTGCGGCGCCGGCGCGTCCTCGCGCCACACCCGGACGACGCCGTCCGGCAGCGCCGGGCCGTCCTGCGCCGCGATGGCGACCCGGGCCCCGGTGTTGCGCGCCATGAACGCGAGCCGGTCGGCGGGGTAGGCCGGGTCCAGCGGCACGTAGCCGCAGCCGTGGCCGAGGACGGCGAGGATCGCGGCGACCACCTCCCAGCCCCGCTCCAGGCTGATCCCGACCAGTTCCCCGGGGCCGACCCCCGCTCGGGCCAGGCCCGAGCGGAACTCCCGGGCGGCCTGCTCCAGTTCGCCGTAGCTGACGTGGACGGAGCCGTCGGTGATCGCGACGGCGTCGGGCCGCTCGGCGGCCCGGGCGGCGTACACCTCGTAGAGGGACACCGCGTGCTTCAGGTCGTGCACTGGCTTCCTATCGGACTCGCGGGAACGGCGGGACGGGGCTCGGCTCGGCGCCGGTCACCCGGTGGCGGGCAGCGCGGCGAGGGCGGCGTGCAGCCGGTCGTAGCTCTCGTCGAGGTCGGCGGACACCTCGAACTCCCACAGCGGCAGGCCGGCCAGCAGGCCGCGCAGGTCCTCCTCGACGGCGGCGCACTGCTGCGCGTCCTTCGCGGTGGCGTAGTCCTCGCGGCAGCGCTCCAGGGCCTGCTCGACGTCGAGTCCGCGCAGCCCGCCGCTCTCACCGCGGACCAGGAAGACCAGGGCGTCGGGGCGGGCGCGGGTGGTCAGCCGCTCCTCCAGGGCCGGCGGCACGGTGACCCGGCTCTTGGCGCCGCCCTCGATGGAGGTGGCCGATGCCTCCCGGAGGACCTCGCTGCGGGCGATCATGTCCGGGGAGAGGTACAGGGCGCGCGGGTAGCCCCACAGGACGCCCTCGGGCTCGTCCATGTTCCGGGCCAGGATGTCCTCGCCGACCAGGCGGGCGCCCCGGTGCAGGGCCCAGTAGGTGAAGGTCGACTTGCCCACGCCGGCCGCGGCCGTCAGCACGGCGGTGCGCCCGGCGACCTCGACGGCGCCGGCGTGCAGCGGGTAGCTGCGCGGGTGGCGGCAGACCAGGTAGAGGAACAGCCGCTCCAGGATCCAGCGGCCCCACACCTGCGAGTCGTCGAGGTCGGCACGGGCGAGGGTGACGGTGCCGGACAGCGCCGCGGGGTCGAGGACGCAGCGGGAGGAGGCGGTGTCGATGACGATCGGGTCCCCGGTCATCACCTCCAGGTTGTGCGGCGGGTTGACCGCGGCGACCGCCGGGCCGTCCTGCACGTCGAAGGCCAGCCGCACGGTGCGCACGTGGCCGGCCGCGGGCGCGTCGGGCGAGGCCGACTCCGGGCCGAAGAAGTCCCGGACCACGCCGCGGGCGGCGCTGTCGTACGAGCACTCCACCCGGTGGCCGTAGACCTCGTGGACGGAGGTCAGGCGGCCGGTGCCGAGGGTGGGGGCGGTGACCCGCATGCTCGTGGAGACCTCCTGGGCGGCGGGCACCAGGTGCAGCCGCTGGATGTCGGGGCCCTCCCCGGCGGCGGGGCCGCAGTCCTCGCACGGGTCCTGGCCGAATCCGGCGAAGCGGTAGGCGACCTCCATGATCCGGTTGCGGTCGGTGCGCCGGAAGTCGGCC
Source organism: Kitasatospora sp. NPDC059577 (assembly GCF_042735475.1). Taxonomy (NCBI): domain Bacteria; kingdom Bacillati; phylum Actinomycetota; class Actinomycetes; order Kitasatosporales; family Streptomycetaceae; genus Kitasatospora; species Kitasatospora sp. NPDC059577. Next base: position 48,618 of record NZ_JBHWBZ010000045.1, read on the forward strand.
GTCAGGTGCACCCCGGCGGCGTGCGCCTGGTTCATCAGCCAGCGCAGCACGGTGGCACCGGTACCGAAGGACACCACCCGGCAGGAGGTGGCGAGCAGCTTCAGGTGCCAACGGCCGGGCAGGCGCTGGAGCAGCAGCACGCCCACCGCCCCGTGGCTGCCGAAGCGGTCGGTCAGGCCGGCCACCAGCACGTCGTGGTCGGGATCGGCGAGCAGGGCGGTGAGGTCCTCGTGCGAGTAGTGCACGCCCGTCGCGTTCATCTGGCTGGTGCGCAGGGTGAGTTCCTCGACGCGCGCCAGCTGGTCGGGCCCGGCGTGCTCGACGACCAGGCGCAGGTCCAGGGAGCGCAGGAACTCGTCGCCGGACCCGCTGTGCTCGGCCTCGGCGCGTTCGCGCCGCACGCCGGCCTGGTACATCGAGCGCCGGTTGGCCGCGTCCTCGGTGACCTGGGCCGGCGTGAACTCGGGCAGGCCGGTGAGTCCGGTCGCCCGCTCGGCCTCGTAGGTGCGCACCGCGGGCAGCTCGTGCTCGACCTCGGCCCGCTCTGTGGGCTGGTCGTCGATGAACGCGATGGCGGACTCGGCGAACTTGAGCTCGGCGGCGATGGCGCGGACGCTGTCGGACTTGCGGCCCCAGCCGATCTGCGGGACCAGGAAGTACTCGGCCAGGCCCAGCTTCTCCAGCCGCGCCCAGGCGTGGTCGTGGTAGTTGCGGCTGGCGACCGACTGGAGGATGCCCCGGGAGTCCAGCTCCAGGACGGTGCGCCGGATCTCCTCGGGCACCTCGACCTCCTCGTCCTCCAGGAGGGTGCCGCGCCACAGCGTGTTGTCCAGGTCCCAGACCAGGCACTTGACCGGGGCCTGGCTCTGGGCCGGGGTGGCGGCGGCCGGGGTGGCGGCGGGGGTCGGGGCGGCGGCGGGAACCGGCCCCGCGGCGGTGTCAGACATCGTCAGATCTCCCAGAGGGTGGCGGCCCAGGCGGCGACCGGGCTGTTGTTCAGGACGAGCACGTGGTCGCCGCGCCGCAGCCCGCCCTCGTCGAGGAGCCGCTGGAGGTTGAGCACGACGTCCATGGCGCCCAGGTGGCCGTACGCGGCCAGGTGGCGCCGGCACACCTGGTGGATCGGCAGGCCGAGCAGGCTCTCGTAGAAGTCGAAGGCCCCGGCGGTGACGTTCTGCATCAGGGTGGCGGCGATGTCGCCCTTGGCGACGCCGGCGTCCGCGAGGACCTCGTCGACCAGTCGGGACAGCCGCTGGCGGCTGTGCAGGGCGAGTTCGAACCGGTAGCGGTCCGCGGACCGGCACTCCTCCCGCCACTCGTACCAGGGGGCGGACTTGTAGTCGACGCGGAAGAGGTCGTGGAAGCTCCCGTCGCTCTCCATCCGGTGCGCCTTGAGCACCGGACGCCCGCCGCGCACCACCGTCATGGCGTACGCCCCGTCCCCGATCACGGTGACGGGGTAGCGCACCCGGTCCGCGCCGGTGGGACGGCTGGCGTGCGCGATGACGGCGCTGTCGCGGCGCGGGTCGGCGGCGATCAGGTCCCGGGCCAGGGCCCAGGCCGCGCTGGACCCGGTGCAGCCCAGGCCGTCCACGGTGAAGGAGAACGCGCCGGTCAGGCCGGACTCCAGCTGCACCTGGCCGACGTCCGAGCCGAGCAGGACGTCCGGGGAGCGGGGGCTGACGAGCAGCAGGAGGTCCGGGGCGGCCCCCGGTGCGAGGCCGAGGCCGCGCACCGCCTCGGCGGCGAGCCCGGCCGTGGCCCGGTCCTCGTGGACGCCCACCGTCTCGATGCCCGAACCGAGGGCGAACGCCTTCTCCTCGTGGCCGAGCAGCCCCAGTTCGGGCAGGTCGGCCACCGCGGTCCGGTCCTCGGGCAGCAGGCAGTGGATGGCTCCGATGCCGATGTCGCCCCGCTGGTCGTGCTCCGTCATGCCCACACCGCCATTGCCTCGTCCGCCAGCAGCAGACGACTGATCTCGTTGCTTCCCTCGATGACTTCCATGAGCTTCGCGTCGCGGTAGGCCCGGGCCACCACGTGCGAGTTGTCGGCGCCCGCGGAGGCGAGCACCTGGACCGCCGAGGCCGCGCCCCGCGCGGCGGCCCCCGCGGCCACCTGCTTGGCCAGGACCGCCGAGGCGGCGTGCCGCGGCTGCCGGGCGTCCCAGTCGCCGCTGGCCCGCTCGCAGGCCAGGGTCGCGGTCCGCTCCGCGGTGTGCAGGTCGGCGATGTGACCGCGCACCAGCTGGTGCCCGGCGATCGGACCGCCGAAGGCGTGCCGCTGCGCGCTGTGCCGCACGACGGCCCGCAGACAGGCCCGCAGCATGCCGACGCAGCCCCAGGCCACGGAGATCCGGCCGTGGGTGAGCGGGGACGTCACCAGGAAGGTGGCCGGCATCCCGGCGCCGCCCAGCAGGAGGCCCGCGGGCAGCCGGACCCCGTCCAGGCGCACCGTGGAGTGCCCGGCCGCCCGGCAGCCCAGCGGGTCGGGGACCCGCTCGATGCTCACGCCGGGCGCGTCCGCGGGCACCACGACGAGCGCGGCACCGTCCCCGTACCGGCCGAGGACGACGATCAGGGAGGCGTAGGCCGCGCCCGTCACCCAGGCCTTCTCACCGTTCAGGACGACCGTGTCGCCGTCCCGGGTGATCTCGGTGGTCACGGCGGCCAGGTCGCTGCCGGCGCCCGGTTCGCTGAACGCGACGGCGGCGCTCTCGCCCGAGGTCAGCCGCGGCAGGAGTTCCTGCTGCTGGGCGGGCGTCCCGAAGCGGGTGACGGTCCAGGCGGCGATGCCCTGGGAGGTCATGACGCTGCGCAGCGAGCTGCAGGCCTCGCCGGTCGCGGCGATCAGCTCGCCCAGGTCGAGGCTGCTCAGTCCGAGGCCGCCGAACGCCTCGGGCACGTCGGCGCACAGGATGCCCTTGGTGCCCAGGTCGCGGATCACCTCCCGGGGGATCTCCCCGGTGCGGTCCCACTCCTCGGCGCGGCCCTCGGTCAGCTCCGTCACCAGGGCGGCCGCCTGACGGGCGGACTCACGCATCGGTGCCGCCCGTCGTGTCCGCGCGCAGCCGCCCCACCAGGGCGGTCATCGCGCGGACGGTGCGGAAGTTGTCGAGCGTCAGGTCCGCTCCGCCGACGGCCACGCCGTACGCGGTCTCCACGTGGACGACCAGTTCCAGCGAGAACAGGGAGGTGACGGCGCCGGAGGCGAAGAGGTCGGTCTCGGGGTCCACGGGCACCTTGACCCGGCTCTCCAGGAAGGCGAGCAGCCCGGTCTCGATCTCGGTGGTGTTCTGCTGGGGGGAGGAGGTGGCGGACACGGCGATCGGGTCCCTCTCGGTCGGTGGTGTGGTGGGAGTGGGGGCCTGCACGGGGTCGGTGCGCATGCGCGTCAGGACCCGTAGTCGAAGAAGCCGCGGCCGGTCTTGCGCCCGTGGTCGCCGGCGGCGACCTTGTCGAGCAGGAGCCGGCAGGGTTCGTAGCCGGCGTCACCGGTGCGCTCGTGCAGGACCCGCAGGCTGTCCGCCACGTTGTCCAGGCCGATCAGGTCGGCCGTGGCCAGCGGGCCGGTGGTGTGGCCGAGGCAGCCGCGGAACAGCGCGTCCACCTCCTCGGGGCCGGCGATGCCCTCCTGCACGATCCGCGCGGACTCGTTGAGCATCCGCTGGAGGACCCGGTTGATGACGAAGCCGGGGCCGTCGCCGACCACGATCGACTCCCGGTCGAGGTCGGCGAGCAGCGCGAGGGTGCGGCCGAGGGCGTCGTCGGTGCTGCGGGGGCCGCGGATCACCTCGACGGTGCGGATCAGGTACGGCGGGTTCATGAAGTGGGCGCCGACGGCGTCCTCCGGGCGGGTGCAGTGCCCGGCGAGCTCGTCGACGGGGATGCCGGAGGTGTTGGTGATCACCGGGGTGCCGGGCTTCACCAGCGCCGACGCCCTGGCGAGGACGTCCGCCTTGACCGCGGGCAGTTCGACGACGGCCTCCACGACGGCCGTGGCGGGTGCGATCGCGTCGAGGTCGGTGACGGTCCGCAGCTCGGGGTGGCGGATGTCCCGCGGCAGCTTGCCGAGGAGCTGGCCCTGCCGGATCTGCCGGCGCACGTTCTGGGCGGCGCGGGCCAGGATCTCCTCGTCGGTGTCGACCAGCACGACGGGAACGCCGTGGCCGAGGGCGAGGGCGGTGATGCCCGTGCCCATCACGCCCGCGCCCAGTACGGCGAGCAGGTGGTTGTGCTGTTCCGTCACGTCTTCACTCGTTTCGGTCGGATGCTGCGGCGAGCGTGGCGCCGAGCAGTTCGCGGTAGTGCGGGTCCTGGCCGGCGAGGTGCGCGAGCGAGGAACGCAGCAGTGCCGCGGTGGGCGCGGGCTGGTGTCCGCCCTCCCGCAGCCAGGGCTTCCAGGCTTCGGCTTCGACGCCGGCGTCGGCGCCCTCGTGGTCGGCCAGGTCGTAGAGCGCCATGCTGGTCAGGATGGGGTTGTCGCCGCCGCGGGCCCGGTCGGCGACGGCGGTGAGCCAGTTGGAGCGGCTCGCCCGCCCGGTGGGCAGGCCGGCCTCGCCGAGGAGGGCGAACAGCCGGCGGGCGCCGTAGCCCTCGGGTGCGACCAGGTGGTAGGCGCGGCCGGCCGCGCCGGGGGCGAACAGCAGGTCCACGACGGCCCTGGAGACCAGGTCGACGGGGGCCATCGGCATCGGGCGGTCGTCGAGCGGGTGCACGCCGGTGGCCAGCCCGGAGGCGAGCATCCGCCAGATCATGTCCTTGGGGTTGCAGGCGCCGGTGCGGGTGGAGCCGAGAATCAGGCCGGGCCGGAAGATCCGGACCCGCATGCCCTCGGGCTCGGCGCGTTCGAGCAGCCGCTCGCAGACCCACTTGCCGACGCCGTAGCCGCCCTGGGCGGGGTCGAGGGGCTGTTCGCGGGTCTCCGTGGTCCGGCCGTCGCCGCCGAGCGCCGCGCCGGTGGCGGCGAGCGAGGAGACGAACCCGAAGTCCCGGATCCCGTGCCGGCGCGCCCAGCGCAGCAGGCCGAGGGTGGCCAGCACGTTCTCGGAGCGCAGTTCGCTGTACGGCTCGGTGAACACGACCCTGGCCGCGCAGTGCAGGATCCGGCCGACCTCGCGGGCGAGTTCGCCGTCCCGGTGGTCCTCGCAGACCTGCTCGACGGTGTTCAGGTCGCCGAGGACGACCCGGACCCGGTCGGGGTCCGGGGCGGGCAGGGCGTAGGCCGCCGCGGCCCGGCGCAGCCGCTCCAGGCCCTCGGCCTCGTCGTCGGCGCGGACCAGGCAGTACACCCGGTGTTCGGTGGTGTCGAGGAGCTGGTGCAGCAGGAAGGCGCCGAGGAAGCCGGTGGCGCCGGTGAGGAGGACGCCCGTACCGGGGGCCTGTCCGGGGGCGGTCTCGCCGAGCGGCAGGGCGAGGTCGGCGTCGACGAGGGCGCCCTCGCCGTCGGCGATCCGGTCGTGCTCGTCGGGGCCGGTGTCCGCGGTGTTCCTGGCGTCGACGATGGCCGCGAGGCGCCGGACGGTGGCCTTGCTGCCGCCGGCCCGGTGCAGGTTGACCAGGACGCCGAGGCGGGCGTGGATCTCCAGGCCCATCCGGACGGACAGCAGCGAGGTGCCGCCCAGGGTGCCGAACTCGTCGTCGGGGTCGATGGTGTCGGAGCCGAACAGTTCGGTCCAGATGTCCAGGAGGGTGTCCGTGGTGGCCGAGCCGGTGCGGGTGCGCGGTGCGGGCGCCGCGGCGGTGGCCGCGGGGGCGCCGGCCCGGGGCAGGGCGGTGTGGTCCAGCGCCCAGTAGCGGCGGCGCTCGTACGGGTAGGTGGGCAGGTCCAGGCGGCGGCCGCGGCCGCCGCGGGCGAGGTACTCCCAGTCGACGGCGGCGCCGTTCAGCCAGGCCGTGGTGAGCGCCTCGTCGAGGGCGTCGGGGGTGGGCACGCCGTGGGCGTCGAGGAGCAGCTCGGGGTGCCGGCCCGCGGTGCCCGGTGCGCCGACCAGGGCGAGGACGTGGGCGTCGGCGGGGGCTTCGGCCGGGCCGGCCGCCACCTCGGCCTGGCCGGCGAAGGCCCGGACGAGGTGGTCGAGGATCCGGGCGGGCACGGCGGGCTGCGCCGGGGGCAGGAGGAGCACCCGGCGGGAGGTGGCCCGTACGGTGCGGGCGTGCGGCGGTCGGGGCAGTCGCAGGGCGGCGGCCAGCCGGTCCGGGGCGGCGGTCACGACCCGGCGTTCGGCGAAGGCGGAGCGGCCGACCCGCAGGGTGTGGGCGACGTCGCCGGCGGGCGCGCCGGCGTCGAGGCGGTCGGCGACGGCGCGGGAGAGCGCGTCGAGTTCGGTGCGGGTCCGGGCGGACAGCACGAGGCGCACCCGGTCGCCGGGGTCGGCCGACGGCCGGGTCGGCGCGGGCGGCGGGGCGAGGACGACGGTGGCGTTGGTGCCGCCGAGGCCCATCGAGTTCACCAGGACGTGCCAGTCGTCGCCGTCCTGGACCGGGGCCTGCTCGGTGGGGATCCGGAAGGGGCTCTCGGCCAGCACGCCCGGGTCCCGCGGGTGTTCGAAGGACGGGTGCGGGGGCACGACGCCGGTGCGCGCCACGTGGACGGCCTTGATGAACCCGGCGATTCCGGCGGCCCAGCCGGCGTGGCCGATGTTGGCCTTGACCGAGCCGAGCGCGCAGCCGCCGGGGGCGGGCTGGGGGCTGCCGGCGTCGCGGGCCGCGGCGCGCATCCCGTCGGTCAGGCCGCGCAGTTCGAGGCTGTCGCCGAGCTGGGTGCCCGAGCCGTGGGCCTCCACGTAGCGCACGGTGTGCGCCGACGCCCCGGCGACGGCGAGCGCCCCGGCGACCACGCCGGCCAGGCCCGCCGCGCTGGGCGCGGTGAAGCCGGACCGTACGGCGCCGTCGTTGCCGATCGCGCTGCCGCGGATGACGGCGAGCACCGGGTCGCCGTCGGCGAGGGCGTCGGCGAGGCGGCGCAGGACCACGGCGCCCACGCCGGCGCCGGCGCCGGTGCCGGTGGAGCGGGCGTCGAAGGGGCGGCAGTGGCCGTCCTCGGACATCACGCCGCCGGGTGCGTGGGTGTAGCCCACCAGGGGGTCGCTGACGGCGGCGCCGCCGACCAGGGCGAGGTCGCACTCGCCGGAGAGCAGGCTCAGGACGGCCATGTGGACGCCGGTGAGCGAGGAGGAGCAGGCGGTCTGGACGCCGACGGAGGGCCCGCGCAGGCCGAGCTTGTAGGCGACCCGCGAGGCGATGAAGTCGGCGGTGCCGCCGAGCGTGAGGTCCAGGTCGTCGACGGCGGCGGCGAGGCCGTGTTCGCGGACCTTCGCGGCCTGCAGCCCGAAGGTGTACGGGCTCGGCCCGCCGCTGGCGAACACGCCGGTCACGGGGCCGCTGCCGGAGGGCGCGTGCCCGGCGGACTCCAGCGCCTCCCAGCACACTTCGAGGAACAGGCGGTGGGCCGGGTCGATCAGTTCGGCCTCGGCCGGGGAGTAGCCGAAGAACTCGGCGGCGAACAGCTCCACGTCGGGGACGGTGGCCGCGACCGGCACGAAGGCCGGGTCCTTCAGCTCCGCGTCCGACATGCCGGTGGCGCGCAGCCGTTCCTCGCTCTGCTCGCGGGTCGAGACGACGCCGCGGAGCAGGTTGTCCCAGAAGGCGGCGGCGTCCGGGCTGTCGGGGAAGCGGCAGCCGGTGCCGATGACCGCGATGTCGGTGCCGGCGTTCACGCGGCGCCTCCGGGGGTGGTGCCGCTGCGGCCGAGGAGCCGGGAGCGGTCGCGGCCGCCGAGGGCGGTGTCCGCCGGGGCGGCGGTGGCCGGACGGTCGGTCAGCAGGGCCGCCTGGGCGCGGACGGTCGGGTGCTCGAAGAGGTCCTCGATGGCGACCTCGCGTCCGGTGATCTCCTCCAGGTGTTCCTGGAGGACCATGACGAGCAGCGAATGGCCGCCCGCGTCAAAGAAGTTGACGTCCACGTCCTGGACCTCGGCGCCGAGCACCGTGCTCCAGATCCGGCGTACGTCCTCGATCGGGTCCGTCATGGTCGTGCTTCTCCAGTCTCCTGGCCCGGGTCGGGCCGGTCGGTGTGTGCGCGCTGGTCCGGCTGCGGCGGCAGGGCCGGGCCGTCCGGCTCCGCGGCCAGCCGGTCGGCGGCCCGGACCAGGGCGTCCAGTAGCGTCTGCGCGGTGGCGGCGTCGAACAGCGCGGTGGCGTAGGCCAGTTCGAGTTCGATGCGGTCGCCGGTGTCCCGCAGGGTGAGTTCGAGTTCGTACTTGATCCGCAGCCCGGGCGGCGGGAGCTGCCGGGACTGCGCGGCGGGCCCGAGGTCGGGGACGGCGGGCGGGTCCATGACCGCGGTGACGAGCACCGGGGTGAGCGGCGGACGGCCGAGGGAACGGCCCGGGTCGAGTGCGGCGACCAGGGTCTCGAAGGGCACGTCCGCGTACCGGTAGCCGGCCACGCTCTCGTCCCGGACCCGCTCCAGCAGGACCCGCCAGGTCGGCTCGTCCCGCAGGTCGACCCGCAGCACGAGGGTCTTGACCAGCATGGCCACGGCCTCGGTCTCGGCGACGGTCGCCCGGCCCGCCCAGGGGAAGGCGAAGAGGAAGTCGCGCTGGCGGCCGGTCCCGGCCAGGACCGCGCCGAGCAGCGCGGGGGCCGCCATCGACACGGTGGCCCGCTCGGCGGCCAGGGTCGCGCGCAGGGCGGCGCTGGTCCCGGCGGTGAGCCGGGCCCGGCGGACGTCGGCCGAGGTGTCCTGGGACCGGGGGCGTTCCCGGTCGCGCGGCAGGTCGATGTCGGTGGGTGCGCCGCGCAGGCGGGCCAGCAGGGCTTCGGCCGGGTCGGCACCGGACGGGGCCCGGTCGGCTGCCGCCGGGTCGGCCGGGTCGGTGGCGGCCAGGTCGGCGGGGCCGGTGGCGGCCAGGTCGGCGGGGCCGGTGGCGGCCAGGTCGGCGGGGTGCACCGCGGTCGGCAGTTCCGGCTTCCGCCCGTCCGCCAACGCCCGGTACACGTCGCCGAGTTGACGGAGCAGGAGCTGCTGCGCCCAGCCGTCGGCGACGATGTGGTGGATGACGAGCACCAGCAGGGTGCGCGGGCCCGCGGTGAGGACCCGGGCGCGGACCGGCGCCTGCTCGGCGAGGTCGAAGGGCGTCCAGCAGTACTCCGTGAGCAGCGCGGTGAGCGCCGCCTCGTCCAGGCCGGAGACGTCGGAGACCTCGACCTCGGGCAGCGGGGCGTCCGTGGTGCACAGCACCTGCCGGCTCGCCAGGTCGAGGCGGAACCGCGAGCGCAGGGCGGGGTGGTGGCCGACGACGGCGGCCACGGCGGCGGCGAGCAGCCGCGGGTCGGCGCCGGTCGACTCCACCACCGTGGGGGCCAGGTAGGCGGCGCGCTGGCCGGCGACCCGGTCCAGGAACGCCATGCGCTGCTGGACCGGGGTCGCCGGGTGCCGGCCGTCGTCGGCCCGCGCGGCGCCCGGGCGGGTGTCGCCGCCGGCCCGGCCGGTGCCCGGGTGCGCGCCCCGGGCGGCGTCCCGCAGGGCCGCGAAGCCGGCGACGGTCGGGCTGGTGAGGAAGTCGCCCAGGGCGAGGGCGAGGCCGTCCTCGCGCTCGACGGCGGCGAGCATCCGCACGGCCAGCAGGGAGTGCCCGCCGAGCGCGAAGAAGTCGTCGTCCGGTCCGAGCTGCTGCTCGGTGCCGACCGGGGCGCCGCGGTCCTCGGTCGCCAGGGCCGCCAGGAAGCGGTCGCTCGCCCAGCGGTGGGCCGGGTCGGCACCGACCGCGCGGTGTCCGGCGCGCGGCAGCGGCTCGGCACGCAGGGAGCGCAGCGCCCGGAAGTCGATCTTGTCGTTGACGGTCATGGGCAGGGCGTCCACCGGGTGGACCGTCCCGGGCAGCACCGCGGCCGGGAGCCAGCGCAGCAGCGGGCGGACCACGTCCTCGTGGGTGAGCGCGCCGCCGGAGGCGTCGAGGACCACGTACGCGACCAGGCGCGCCGGGTCGCCCTCGGCGGTGACCGCGGCGGACAGCACGGCCTCGTGCTGCTCCGCGATCAGGGTGGCGACCTCGGCGGGCTCGATGCGGTTGCCGAGGATCTTGACCTGCTCGTCGGCCCTGCCCAGGTACTCGACCAGGCCGTCCTCGCGGATCACGACCCGGTCGCCGGTGCGGTACATCCGGGCGTCGGGCTCGTCCGCGGGGGCGAAGGGGTCGGGCAGGAATGCGGTGGCGGTCAGGTCGGGGCGGCCGAGGTAGCCGCGCGAGACGCCCGCGCCCGCGAGGTACAGCTCGCCCGGGATGCCGGGGGGCAGTTCCTCGCCGTCCGCCCCGAGCACGTAGGCGCGGGTGTTCCAGACGGGCAGGCCGATGGCGGGGGCCCGGGGGTCCTCCGGGGTGACCGGCGCGCACAGGCTGGTGCAGGAGACCTCGGTGGGGCCGTACACGTTGCGCAGGGGCACGCCCCAGCGGGCGTGGCACTCCGCGGCCAGGGCGCGGGTCAGCTTCTCGCCGCCGAGGTACAGCATCCGCAGGGTGCCGGCCCCGGGCCGCGCCCCGTCGGCGACGGCGTCCTCGGCGTCCTCGGCGTCCTCGGCGTCGAGGACGGCGCGCAGCAGGCCGGGGGTCATCGCGGCCACGGTGGTGGTGCGCAGCAGCGCGAGCATCGCCCGGCCGTCCTTGCGTTCCACGTCGTCGGCGTAGACGAGTTCGGCGCCCGAGACCAGGGCCCGGAAGGTCTCGAAGGTCGCCGGGTCGAAGGAGGTGCCCACCACGCACAGCAGCCGGTCGGCCGGGCCGAGGCCGGAGTCGTCCGCCCACCACAGCACGGTGTTGGCGAGGCCGCGGTGCGGGACGAGCACGCTCTTGGGCCGGCCGGTGGTGCCGGAGGTGTAGATGACGACGGCGGTGTCCTCGCCGGCCGGTTCGGGGGCGCGGCGCTCACCGGTCGGGCCGTGCCGCAGGGCGTCGAGGTCGAGGATCCGGACGTCCGCGCCGGTGGCGCGCAGGAGCCGGGCCCCGGCGTCGTCCGCCAGGACGGTGTCCACGCCCAGGTCGCCGAGGATGTACTCCAGGCGTTCCACCGGCGTGTCCAGGCCGAGCGGCACGTAGGGGCGGCCGGTGCGCAGCACGCCGGTCCAGCCGGCGGCCAGGGCGGGGCCGCGGGCGGCCAGGACGGGAACGGCGGCCTCGGCGCCGGTCGGCGTGCCGGTGCCGGCGAGGGCGTGGGCGACGGCCCAGGACCAGTGGTCGAGTTCGCCGCGGCTGATCCGGTCGGTGCCGGCGCTGACGGCGACGGCCCCGGGGTCCTCGGCGAGGCGGGCGGCCAGCGGGCCCAGCAGGGAGCGGTCGGCGGGCGGCTCGGCGCGGGCGTGGTCCCGGGCCGGGCCGGCCAGGACGCCGGGCACGGGGGCCAGGGGGGTGCGGGCCGACAGCGGCAGCCGGGCCAGGGGCGTGCCGGGGGCGTCGACGGCGGCGGTGAGCAGCGCGAGGTAGGCGTCGCGGAAGCGGGCGGCGGTCTGCGGGGTGCAGAGGTCGAGGTCGTACTCGATGGTGCCGGTCACCCCGCCGGGGTGGTCCTCCAGGAGGAACAGCAGGTCGTAGCGGGCGGTGCCGGTGGGCAGCAGCTCGGGCTGCTGCCAGCGGGCCCGGCCGGCGGTGCGCGGCATCGGCGCGTTCTGGACGCCGAAGGCGACGTCGGTCAGCGAGCTCCGTCCGGTGCCGCGCTTGGCGGCGGTGAGGGCGGTGAGCCGGTCGAACGGCAGGTCCTGGTGGGTCAGGGCGCGGAAGGACTCGGTGCGCGCGTCGCCGCACAGTTCTTCGAAGGTCTGCGTGGCGGCGGGCCGGCAGCGCAGCGGCACGGTGTTGACGAAGCAGCCGACCGCGCCTTCGAGGCAGCGCTTGGGCCGGTTCGCCATGACGGTTCCGACGACGAAGTCGGTCGAGCCCGACCAGCGGCGCAGCACTTCCTGGAAGGCGGCGAAGAGGACGACGAAGGGGGTGGCGCGCAGCCGGGTGGCGAGTGCGCCGGTGCGTTCCCACAGGTCCGCGGGGACGGGGAAGGCGAGGTGGCCGCCGGGGCGGGCTTGCGTGCCGCGGGCGCCGCGGCCGGGGAACAGCGGCGGGTCGTCGGCGTCGGTCAGTTCCTCGGCGCGGGCGGCGGAGCGGCCCTCGACGTCGCGCAGGCCCCAGGAGGCGCGCTCCCAGTGGGCGAAGTCGGCGTACTGGACGTCGGGTTCGGGCGCGGTGTCGGCGGCGGTGTCGGTGTCGGTGTCGGGCGAGTCGGCGCCGAGCGCCGACCGGTAGCCGTCGTGGAGGTCGTCGAGGAAGGTGCCCAGCGACCAGCCGTCGAAGGCGATGTGGTGCAGGGTGACGAGCAGGGTGTCGCCCTCGGGGGCGCCCTGCCACAGGTCGCAGCGCAGCGGGCGGCCGGCGGCCAGGTCGAAGGGGGCGCGGGCGCGTTCGGTGAGTTCGGCCGGGCCGGGCCGGGCGGTGCCGTGGTGGAGCGCGAGGTCGGTGGGGCCGGGCGGGAGGACCTCCTGCCGGGGGCGGCCGTCGTGCAGCCGGTAGGCGGTGCGCAGGGCCTCGTGCCGGGTGACGGTGCGCAGGAGGGCGCGGCGCAGGGCGGGCACGTCGACCGCCTCGTTCCAGCGCAGCAGCAGCGGCACGTTGTAGGCGGCCGTACCGGGGTGGGCCTGTTCGATGAACCACAGGCTTTCCTGGGCTGCGGACAGGGGTGCGTCGGTGGCGCCCCGTCGGATCAGTTTCACGCTGCTCTGCTCCCCTTCGTGTCTTTCCCGTCAGCGCCGGGCGGTCGCCGAGTGCAGGACCTTCTCGGTCAGGTCGGCCAGGTCGGTGGCCAGCAGGACGTCGGCCGGCCCGAGGTCGGCGGACACGGCCTCGTTGACGCGGCCGGCCAGTTGGATCGCGAGGATCGAGTTGCCGCCCGCTTCGATGAAGTTGTCCTCGTCCCGGGCTTCGGCGACCTCCAGGACCTCGCGCCACAGGCGCCGGACCTCGGTGGCCGGATCGCCGTCCTGCGGGGCGGGGCCGTCACCGGGGTCCGGGGCGTCGGATACGGAGGCGGCGTCGGATGCGGAGGGGGCGGAGGCGGCGTCGGATGCGGAGGCCGCGGCGGGCGTGTCGGGCGTGTCGGGCCGGTCCAGGGCGAGCAGCGCGTCCCGGTCCGCCTTGCCGGTGGGGCCCAGCGGGATGGCGTCGAGGACGGTCCACCGGGTGGGCAGCATGTAGCCGGGCAGTTCGCCGGCGAGCGCGGTCTGCAGCTCGGTCACGGTCCGGGCGGGCGCGTGCCGGTCCCCGGCGGGCAGGACGAAGCCGACCAGGACGGCGGCGGCCCCCTCCCCCGTCTTCTCGACGACGGCCGCGGTGGCCAGGCCGGTGGCCACGGCGGCGCGTTCGACCTCCTCCAGTTCGACCCGGAAGCCGCGGATCTTCACCTGGCGGTCGAGCCGGCCGAAGATCTCCAGGCTGCCGTCGGGGAGCCTGCGGACGAGGTCGCCGGTCCGGTAGAACACACCGTCGCCGGCGGCGTCCGGCAGGGTGGTGAACCGCTCCGCCGTCAGTTCGGGTCGTCCCAGGTAGCCGAGGGCCACGCCGGGGCCGCCGATGGCCAGTTCGCCGCGGTCGCCGTCGGGCACGGGTGCCAGGTCGGGGCCGAGCACGCGCAGTTCGGTGTGCTGGATGGCGCCGCCGATGGGTGCGCGCACCAGGTCGCGCAGCTTCTCGGCGTCGAGGTCGTGGTAGGTGGCGAACGTGGTGGTCTCGGTGGGTCCGTAGACGTTGACCAGCCGGTCGGGGCCGCCGGCGGCGAGGACCCGGCGGGCGGCCTCGGGGCTCAGCGCCTCGCCGCCGACGAGCAGCGTCTCCAGGGTGCCGAGGGCGCCGGGGCGTTCCTGGGCGATCATGTGGAACAGCGAGGTGGTCAGGAACATCGCCGCCACGCCCTCGGCGCGCAGCAGGTCCAGCCAGCGGTCCAGGCCGGTGGCGGCCACGGAGGGCATGACGACGACCGTGCCGCGGGCGGCGAGGGTGGCCCAGATCTCGAAGGTGGTGGCGTCGAAGGCCGGGTTGGCCACGTTGGCCACCCGGGTGCCGGGCCGCAGGGTGCAGTAGGTCGGCTCGTCGACGAGCCGGAGCACGGCGCGGTGCGGGACGAGGACGGCCTTGGGGCGTCCGCTGGTGCCGGAGGTGAAGTTGACGTACAGCGGGTCGTCCCCGCCGGCGTCGTGGCCGCCGGCGTCGTGGCCGGTGCGGCCGTGGTCCGGTGCGGCCGTTCCTGCGGTGCGGACGGCTTCGATCCTGGGCAGGTCCGGCGCGACGGCGGCCGCGCGGCCGTCGCCGGACGCGGTGACCACGAAGCGCGCCGCGGCGTCGGCCAGTTGGGCGGCGGAGCGCTGGGCCGGGGCGTCCAGGTCGAGCGGCACGTAGAAGGCTCCGGCGCGGGCGGCGGCCAGCACGGCGACGACCAGGTGGGCTCCGCGGTCGAGGGCGATGCCGCAGGCGTCGCCGGGGCGCAGGCCCGCGTCGGTCAGGCGTGCGGCGAGGTCTCCCGCCAGGTCCCACAGGTCGCCGTAGGAGAGTTCGCGGCCGGTGACCGCCTCGCGCACGGCCGGTGCGCCGGGGTGCTGCCGGGCGTGCTGTCCGATGAGGTGGTGGACCCCGGTCGGGTGTGCGGCCGGGGTGCTCGGTTGGGTGCGGGCGTGGGTGTCCATGGCGGTGGCGTCTCTGCTGGGGTCGGATAGGGGCGGTCGGGCGTGGCCGCTTCAGCTCCCCAGGCCGGCCTGGGCCCGGAAGGTGCGCAACCAGCGGAGGGTGAACCGCATGGCGTGGTGGTCGGAGCCCGGCTTCATCGCACCGCCCTGGAAGAACTTCTGTCCCTCGATGGCGGGTCCGAGGACGCTGATGCGCCGGTCGACGCTGCTGTCCGGGCGGATGACGCAGAAGTCGTCGGTGAGGTCGAGGCCGCCGGGCCGGAAGTCCTCGCCGCCGCCCCGGTGCGGGTTGACCCAGGTGCGGACCAGGCCGCGGCGCAGCAGGTTGGGGTAGAGGGGGGCGATGTCGGCGGCGGCGTCGAAGGCCGGGACCCGGGCGTCGAGCAGGACGTCGATGCGGTGGGCGGCGCCGGTGTGCGGGCCGGTGACCACGAGGTGCCGGCCGTCGGTGTCGACCCGGGCGCCGGGACCGGCGGTCACGTCGAGGATGCCGTGCTCGATGAGGGCCCGGATGCGGTCCATGACGTCGGGGACCGGGCCGTAGGCGAGCCGGTTGTGCTGGCGCAGCCAGGTGCCGAGGAAGCGGCGGTGGGCGTCGGCGTGCAGGCCGCCGTCGTTGACGGCGTGCACGATGACCGGGCGCAGGCCGCGCCAGACCGCGTCCGCGGCGGTCTTGGCGGGGTTCTCGAAGACGCCCTGGCGGGCCCACAGGTGGTCGGTGGCCATGAATTCGACCATCGCCTTGCGGTACTGCTCGGGGGAGGTGCGGTCGCCCGGGGCGATCGGTTCGAGGGTGCGTTCCCAGGAGAACAGGTTGCCCGAGGGCAGGACGGCGTGCCGGGTCGGCGAGGTCAGTGTGGCGACGAGTTCGGCCGTGCGGGCCGGGTCGTCGAGGACGGCCTCCAGGCTCCGGCGGTTCTCGGCGCCGAGCACCACGTCGGCGTAGCGCCGCAGCAGTTCGGGGAAGGACCAGTCGCGCGGCCGGGCGGCGAGGTCGCGGTACGGGGTGCGGCCGAGGAGCAGCGATTCGACGGCTTCCACCGCCTCGGCCACGGCCCGGTCGAGCGGGGCGGTGAGGTGGGCGACGGAGTCCTGCGCGGGGGCGGTGCCCGCGGTCCGGTCGAGGAAGTCCTCCCGGGCGGCGGCCGAGACCCGTACGAGGTGGCGGCCGAAGTCCGGGCCGAACAGCGTCGTGTGGTGGAGCAGGGCCATCTCCGCCGTGATGAGCGGGAGGAGGTGGCGGTCGTAGTCGATCTGACGCCGGGTCACCTCTCCGACGCGCACGGGGTCGCTGCCGAAGTTCTCGCGGATCCGGTCGACGGCCTCGACGGTGAGGAAGACGCCCCGGTGCTTGCCCTTGGCGGCGCCGGCGGGGGTGAGCGGCCGGGCGAAGGCGAAGAGCCCGGATTCGCTGAAGGCGACGATGGAGCGGGGTTCGCGGCCGGAGGGCTCGTAGCGCAGGGCGCCGTCCTCGGTGCGGACGAAGCGTCCGCCGCGGCCCTCGGTGAGGTGGAGGACGGCGTCGATGCCGGTGAGCATCGTCCCGGCGCAGCCGACGACGGTGCCGGGGCCGGCGACGTCGGCGGTGAGCCGCTCCTCCAGGGGGTAGGCGCTGGCCAGGAACGCGACTCCCGGGGTCCGTTCGGCGTCCTCGGCCCACCGGCGGGTCCGCGGGGAGTGCCGCGGGTCGTTGTACGAGTGGCCGGTGAGCAGCAGCAGGTGGTCGACGTCCGTGTGCGCGGGGGCTCCCGGGCCGGCGGCGGGGACGGAGGTGAGGCGCAGCGGGCCGCTGGTGCCGGGGGACGCGAGGTCCTCGACGTCGGTGACCTCGCGGTGGTGCAGTTCGACGGTCACTCCGGGGCGGGCCCGCAGGATGTCCACGTAGGCGTCGAACTGCTCGCGCAGGGCGAGGCCGTGCAGGTAGCGCTTGGGCCAGTCGTCCGGGCCGATGTCGAAGCGGGGGTCGCCGGTCCGGTCGAACCTGCGGCGGGCCCAGGTGTAGAGGCTGGGGCGGAGCTCCTCGGGGAGCAGCGGGCCGGCGTCCTCGACGCTCTCGTCGGCGCCGAAGGAGACGTGTCCGGCGACGCGGTTGAGGAAACTCGTGGGGGCCTGCAAAGGACTGTGGACCCGGCCGGCACCGAATTGCCCGGTGCGTTCGAAGACGTGGATGACGAGTTCGACGGGGTCGCCTTCGGCGCCTATCGAAGCGGCCAGCCTCTCCATCGCGTACGTGCAATAGGGGCCGCCACCAACAATTGCCAGGCGTATCGGGGTCACAGCTTCCTCTCTAGATCCGCGGTGTCCTCGTGAGGCCCGTTCCGGATGTCGATTTTCGAGACGGAAGGAATTCGCGGCGCAGGTATGCGGGTATGCGCCGGAATACCGACCGATTCTCGTCGCACAAACGACGTCGGAAGGCACTTCCGCACCAATGGCAGCTCCGGGGAAGTCGCCGGCGGCATGGCCGGTCGTCCCGCATGACGCGACCGTCCTGGACGGCACGCGAAAAAACGGCCCTGAACTGCGTGAATACAGCCAGGAAGCCGCTGCGACACGGGCAGATATGCCCGATTCCCCCGTTCTTCCGACACCTCCCGGCCCGCATCGAGAGCGGGCCGGAGAGCACCGGAGAGCAGCCATATTAACCCTTGGAATTTCCGCGGGCTACCCCCGGAGTTTAACGTTCCGCAAGTTGACGCTATGTCATGCTCTGCGCAAGATGGAGGTCTTGCCCGATTCGCCCGGGCTCTCGGAGGCCCCCAAACCGGACATAGGAGTGGAATCCGCCGACCGGCGCCGAGGGCGCCTCCGGAGCGGGTTCCGGCGATCTCTGCGAATCCGTCGGCAAAAGCGCCGGTTGTCCGGTTCTGAACCGCCCCACCCGATTCTCCCCGCCGATAGCGGGTGAAACGGACACCGATAGTCGGGATGTGTGGATGTGGCACACTTCACACGAACACTTTGTGAAGTGGATTCACTCCTCAATTTGGGTGGCGGTACACCGTCTTGCGGGTTATGTTGATCGCTCTCAAGCGCCTCGGGGATGCACCGAACACAATTCGGCGCTTGGGAACTTTCGGGAGGAGAAGAAAGCTTGCCTGCGCCATCAATCCCGCCACGACGGCCACGGGGTCCGCTGACCGAACGCAATTTCCTGATGCTGTTCAGCGCCCGGGCGATCTCCTCCCTCGGTGACGGGATCTCCCTGGTCGCCCTGACATTCGCCATGCTGGACCTGGCCGGCCCCAAGGGCCTCGCCATGGTCCTGCTGGCCCGCGAGATCCCCACCATCGCGCTGCTGTTGCTCGGCGGCGTCTGGGCCGACCGGTTGTCCCGCCGCAAGCTGATGATCGCCGCCAACGTCGCGATGTTCGGCGCGCAGGCGGCCTCGGGCGCCCTGGTCCTGTCCGACTCGGCGGCCGTCTGGAAGATCGCCCTGCTCCAGGTCGTCTACGGCCTGGGCAACGCGCTGTTCCTGCCGGCCTCGCTGAGCGTGGTCCCGCAGAGCGTCAGCCCCGAGCACCTCCAGAAGGCGAACGCCCTGCTGGCGCTGTCCCGCAACGGCCTGGGCGTCATCGGCCCGATGGCGGGCGCCCTGCTGGTGGCCACCGTCGGCGCGGGCTGGGGCATGGCCGCGGACGCCGGGACCTTCCTCCTCGCCTCGATCGCCTTCTGCTTCATGCGGATCGCCGACCCGAAGCGGGAGAAGGCGGAGTCTGTCCTCAACGAACTCAAGGGCGGCTGGAAGGAGTTCACCTCCCGGACCTGGGTGTGGACGATCGTCTCGTCCTTCGGCCTCTTCCAGCTGGCCGTGTTCCCGGTCTTCATGGTGCTGGGCGCCCGGATCGCCAAGGAGGACCTCGGCGGCGCCGGAGCCTGGGGCGGCCTGCTCGCGGCCACCTCCATCGGTGCCATCCTCGGCGCGCTCGTCGCCACCAGGGTGAAGCCCAAACTCCCCCTGGTCTTCGGCCAGTTCCTGATCCTCCCGGTGGGCCTGTTCTTCGTCCTGTTCGCGGTCGGCGCCCCGTTGCTGGTGCTGCAGGGCGTGGCGGTCTTCGCCTGGGCCTGCTCCGAACTCGGCGACACCCTCTGGTACACGGCCCTGCACGAGAACGTGCCCGAGGAGGCCCTCGGACGCATCAGCTCCTTCGACTTCTTCGGCTCCCAGGTCTTCAAACCCGTCGGCTTCGCCCTGGTCGGCCCGATCGGGGCCGCCATCGGCTCCAACACCGTCATGCTCGGCTCCGCCGGCCTGCTCGTGGTGGTGACCGTGGGCATCCTCTTCGTGCCCGGCGTCTGGCAGGTCCGGTCGGGGGCGCCGACGCCGGCGCCGACGCTCGAACCGGCGGCCGCGGAATGAGCACCGACGAACCGCAACGGCCCGCGCCCACAACCCTCGTGACCTGGGCACCCGGTACCCCCGACGGACCGGCCCTGATCTGCCTGCCCTGGGCCGGCGCCAGCGCCGTGGTCTTCCGGACCTGGGCGGACGCCTTCCCGGAGGACGTCGGCGTGTACGGCGTACGGCTGCCGGGCCGGGAGAACCGCATGGCCGAACCGGCCCTGACCGACGTGGCCGAGATCATCGCCGAGGTGCGGGAGGCCGTCGCCGGCCTCCCCCACCGGCGCGTCGCCCTGTTCGGCCACTGCTCGGGCGCCCTGGTCGCCTTCGAACTCGCCCGGGAACTCGGCCCCTCCGTGGTCCACCTCGCCGTGGCCTCGCAGCTCCCGCCTCCGCAAGCCGCCCAGGCCGCCGACGAGGAACTCGTCTCCCGCGAGCAGCTCGCCCGGCGCTACCTGGACCAGGACCTGCTCGCCGAACCGGACATCGTGGAGCTGCTGCTGCCCGTCCTGGAGGCCGACATGCGGGCCATCAGCAAGTACCGCTACCGCGAAGGACCGCTCCGGGACGTGCCGCTCACCGTCTTCCGCGGCACCGCCGACGACGAGATCGCCCTCGACGACGTCGTCGGATGGCACGCCCAGACCACCGGTCACGCCCGGATCCGCGAACTCGCGGGGGCCGACCACCTGTTTTCCGGCCCGTCCTGGACCGGCCTCGCGGAGTCCGTGGCCGAGGACCTCGATGCCGCACTGCACCGGTGACACCTCCGGTGGGCCAATGATCGAAACGACCGCCCCGGCGCGGTGCGTGAGTGGAGGAGTGGGAGTGACTGCGGGTTACGAGTGGCGACACACCGACGTCGTCGCACAGACAGGGGAACTGGCCGCCGAACTCGGCCGGACCGGCGGCACCGGACGCAAGGTCGTGGCCATCGAATGCGACCGCGGCCTACCCTCGGTCGTCGCACTGCTGGCGGTGCTGGAAGCCGGTGACATCCCCCTGCTGGGTTCCGCCGCCGACCCCGCCGACCGACGGGCCCGGCTGCGCGAGGCCTCCGGGGCCGCCGCCGTGGTGACCGGTTCCGTCGGCGCGTTCACCGTCACCGCCACCGGCGCGGACCGGCCGGCCGCCTGGCCGGACGCCGTGTACCTGGCGGCCACCTCCGGCACCACCGGTGACCCGAAGATCGCCCCCATCGACCGCGCGGTCTTCGAGGCCTACCTCCACGACATCCGCGAGGCCTACGGACTGACGGACACCGACCGGGTGCTCCAGTTCGCCCCGGCCGGGTTCGACGTGTTCGTGGAGGAGGTGGTCCCGACCTTCCGGGCCGACGCCACCGTCGTCGTCCCGCCGTGGGAGCACGCGCCGTCCGCCGAGACCTTCCTGGACTTCCTGGAGGCCCAGCGGATCACCGTGGTCAACCTGCCCAGCTCCTACGGGATGGGCGTGATCGACTTCATGCGCAGGACCGAGCGCGGCCTGCCGTCCTCCGTCCGCCTGGTGGTCCTCGGCAGCGAGCCGGTCGCCCGGCCGCTCGTCGAGTGGGCCCGCGAGCGACTCTCCGGCGTCAAACTGCTGAACGCCTACGGGACTTCGGAACTCGCCCCGACCTGCTTCGTCTTCGACTTCGACGAACTGCCCAAGGCCACCGCCCACCCCGAGGACGTGCCCGTCGGCGCCCCGCTGCCCTTCATGCGCTACGAACTGCGGCCCGAGGCCGGGACCGACGGACGGGGCCGGCTCCTGCTCGGCGCCCGGCCGGCGGTCGGCGCGGCCCCCGCCCACGACACCGGCGACCTGGCCTCGCTCGCCTCCGACGGCTACGTCTACCTGCACGGACGCGCCGACCTCACCCGGCTCAAGCGCGGCGGGGTCACCGTCAACGGGGAGTCCCTGGCCGCGGCCGCCCGGGAGTGCGCCGGGGTGCTCGGCGCCGTCGTCCGCCTGGACCGGAACTCGGACGCGCTCCTGGTCGTCGTCCAGTCCGCCGACGCACCCGAGCAGGTCCGCGAGCGCGTCGCCGCCCACCTCGCCGCGGTGCTGCCGCCGGCCTGGCAGCCGGACCGCATCCAGGTGACCTCGGGCCTGGAGCACGCCCAGGGCGCCAAGCTCGGCGTCCTCGCCGCGCCGGACGTCGCCACCTCGGTGCGCGCCGCGTGGATCCGCTGGACCCCGGCCGAGGAGGTGGACGCCACGACCGACTTCTTCGACGCCGGCGGCACCTCCATCGCCGCGGTCCGGATGTGCGCCCAGCTCTCCGACGCCCTGCTCCGCAAGGTGCCGGTACAGCTCATCTTCGCCAACCCCCGGTTCGGCGATTTCACCCGGGCCGTGGACAAGCTGCTGAAGTCCGCCTGACCCGCCGCCGCCCGGACGGCACGGCCGCGCGCCCGCCCCGCGGCCGCCCCGCCGCGTCCGCGCGCCCGGCCCGGTCTCGGCACGTTCCGCACCGGCCCACGGCCCGGTTCCACCCTGTTGGGAACTACGGAGGACAACTCCCCTATGACAGACCGACCCGCCTTCGCCCCCTCACTGAAGGTCCTCTGCGACCAACCCGGCGAGCTGACCGCCCCCGACGTCTCCCTGGCCGGACTGCTGGCGCAGTTCCCGGGCCTCGCCGAGGCCAAGGCGATCTGCCTGACCGGCTCCACTGCGGCCGGCTGGGCCAACCCGTTCAGCGACGTCGACGCCTACGCCTTCGCCGACACCGACCTCGACCTGCCCGTCGACGACACGATGGAGATGTGGCGCAGCACCGACGAGAGCGGCCTGACCTGCCTGACCTGGATGGGCCGCTACGGCGACTCCCGCATCGACCTGAAGATCTGGCCGACGGACGCGCCCGCGCAGGCCCTCGCCCCCTACCTGACGGCGGAGGAGCCCGAGTTCTGCGAGTCCGGCACCGTCGTCAAGGACTTCGTGTACCGGCTCTCGATCGCCAAGCCCCTCAAGGGCGAGGAGTTCTTCGAGGAGACCAGCCGCCTGATCGCCTCCTCCTCGTACCAGCGGGCCCTGACCCGCACCCTCAAGATCGACGCCGAGAACCGGCTCACCGACGTGGCCGGCATGCTGCGCAACGACGACGTCAAGAGCGCCCGCATCGCCGCCATGACCGCCGCGGCGTGGATCGCCGACGGCGCCCTGGTCCTCGCCGGTTCGCTGTGCCGCAGCGACAAGTGGCTGCTGCGCCGCATCGAGGAGACCCCGGCGTCCGGCCTGACCGTCGACGGCTACCGCACCCAGGTCCTCCAGGGCCCCGGCCCCGGCGAGTCGGAGCGCGACTGCGTCCTGCGCATCGCGAACTGGGCCCGCACCACCGTCACCAACCTCGAAGAGGCGGCCCTCGGGTGAGCGGCGACCGACCCGTGACGGGGGACACGATCTCGGCGCCGCTCGACCCGGTCCTGGCCGGCTACCTCAGCGGGCACGTGCCGTGGGGAGTGGGCGACGAGATCGTCTGGCGGGTCCCCGAACCGCGCTTCTACCTCGACCTCGCCCACGCCCGCTTCCCGGACAGCGTGTGGAAGCGGACCCGCCGGCTCGGCTGGACCGGGCGGATCAACGGGGACTTCGAGCAGGTGCTGCAGGGCGTCGCCGAAACCCCGCGCAGCAACGACACCGAGTGGATCACCCCGGCCATCGCCGACCAGTACCGGGCCCTGCACCGGGCCGGACTCGCCTCCTCCTTCGAGGTCTGGAACGGCGATGACCTGATCGCCGGCGAGCTCGGCGTCCTGGTCGGCGGCGTCTACTTCTGCGAGACCAAGTTCCACCGGGTCGCCGAGTCCGGCAACTTCCTCTCCGGGATGGCCGTGCTCACGCTCGCGAACGCCGGCTTCTCGGTCTACGACGCCCAGTACGGGCCCGCCTACCTGGAACGCTTCTCCACCAAGGGACTCGAACCCTTCGACGCGGACACGTTCCCGGACCTCGTCGCGCGGGCCGCCGCCCGGCGCTACCGGCACATCGGAGCGGGCGCGCCGGCCGTGCTGACCAAGCCCGTCCTGCCCGAGTAATGACCGCCCCGGTCACGGCCGTTCGAGGCCGTGACCGTTCGAACGAAGAGGACTCCCAAGCCGTGACAGGCGATGTCATCACAACGGCGACCCCGATCGCGATCATCGGAATGGCCTGCCGCTACCCCGGCGCCGACAGCGCGGAGGCGTTCTGGGCCAATCTGACGGCCGGCGTCGAGTCGATCGAGCGCGGCCCCGCCGAGGGGAACCACGTACGGGCGGTCGGCAGGGTCGACGGCATCGAGGACTTCGATGCCGAGTACTTCCGGATCCCGCCGGCCGAGGCCGCGGCGATGGACCCCCAGCACCGGGTGCTGCTGGAGGTGGCCGCTGCCGCCCTGGAGGACTCCGGCTACCTCGGCCGCGGCGGCGACCGCGTCATCGGCGTCTTCGCCGGTTCCGGCGAGAACACCTACCTGCGCGACCACGTCGCCCCCGACACCGCCGCCGTGGAGAACCTGGGCGAGCTGCGCCTGGCCCTGGCCAACGAGAAGGACTTCCTCGCCCCGCGGATCGCCTTCAAGCTGGGCCTGCGCGGACCGAGCCTGACCGTCCAGGCCAGCTGCTCCACCGGACTGACCGCGATCGCCCTGGCCTGCCAGGCCCTGGCGGCCGGTGACTGCGACATCGCGGTCGCCGGCGCGGTCAGCCTGCTGATGCCCGACGTGGACGGCTACGAGTACGTCCAGGGCGGCATCAACTCCGCGGACGGCCACTGCCGGACCTTCGACAAGGGGGCCTCCGGCACCGTGCCCGGGTCGGGCGCGGGCATGGTCGTGCTCAAGCGCGACGGCCAGGCCCGCACCGACCGCGACCGCCGCTACGGCGTGATCCGCGGCTGGGCCACCAACAACGACGGCAGCTCCCGGGCCGGCTTCACCGTGCCCAACGTGGAGGGCCAGCAGGCCGTGGTCCGGGCAGCCATGCGGCGGGCCGGCGTGGAGCCGCGCGAGGTCTCCTACGTCGAGGCCCACGGCACCGCGACCCCGCTGGGCGATCCGATCGAGGTGGAGGCCCTCAGCCGGGTGTTCGCCGACGACGACCGCGGCCCGGGCGCCGTCGCCCTCGGCTCGGTGAAGACCAACATCGGGCACACCGACGCCGCGGCCGGTGTGGCCGGGCTGATCAAGGCCACCCTCGCCGTCCGGCACGGGGTGATCCCGGCGAGCCTCCACTTCACCGAGCCGAACCCGGCGATCGAGCTCGACGGCACCACCCTCTACGTCAACACCGGCACGCGGGCCTGGCCCGAACGGGACGCCAGGCGCGTCGCGGGCGTCAGCTCGTTCGGTCTGGGCGGCACCAACGCCCACGTGATCGTGGCCGACACCGACGAGGCGGACACCGACCCGGCCCCCCGGGACCGGCAGGCCGTGGTCCTCTCGGCGCGCACCGACGACGACCTCGCGCGGGCCAAGGCCCGCCTCGCCGACCGGCTGGAGGCCGGGGCCCGGCTGTCCGAGCGGGAGTTCGCCGACACCGCGTACACCCTCGCCGTGGCCCGGCCCGCCCACGCGGCCCGCTGGGCCGGCTCCTACGCCGACGCCGAGGACCTGGTGACGGCCCTGCGCGCACCGCACCGGCCGACCGGCCGCAGCACCCGCGTCTCCCTCGCGGTCGAGGGCCGGCCGGACGAACTCGTCGCCATGGCACGGCGCGAGGCGGCGGCCGAACCGCTGGCCGCCGCGGCGCTCGCCGAGTACACGGCCCTGCTCGACGCCGAGGGCGGACGAGCGGACGGCACGGTGTTCGACACCCTGCCCGAGGAGGCCGCCGGCGCCCTGGCCGTGCTCGTCCCGCTGCGCGCCCTGCAGCTGGCCGGGGTGAGCCTGGCCCGCGTCGACGTCCCGCCGTTCGCAGCGCCGGCGGCGGACTGGCTGCTGGCCGGCGGCCCCGCGCAGGAGCTGGGCCGGGTCCTGCACGCCGGCGCGCAGTCCGCCGGGGCACCGAAGGCGCCCGTCGCCCCGGACCGCCTGCGCCTGGGCCCCGACCACCGGCTCGCCGACACCGTGGCCCTCGCCTGGGCCCGCGGCGCGGCGATCGACTGGGCCGGGTACTACGGGACCGAGGCGCGCCGGGTGGTGTCGCTGCCCGCCTACCCGTTCGCCGCCCAGCGCCACTGGATGGAGAAGCAGGCCCCGCAGCAGCACCCGGACGGCACGGACACCGCGGCGGCCGGCCAGGACGCGGCGACCGTCGCCGAGGTGGTGACCACCGCGTGGTCCCAGGTCCTCGGCCTGACGAGCACCGACCCCGAGGCGGACTTCCTCGACCTGGGCGGCGACTCCCTCACCGCGGTGGAGATCGGCGCGCGGGTCAACGAGGAGCTGTGCCTCTCGCTGCCGCTCGACCTGGCCTTCCAGACCCCGACCATCTCGGCGATGACGGAATTCATCGAGAACCACCAGCAGACTGGAGCAGACGCATGACAACCCTGATGGACGAGGTGCTCGTCCGTGCCCTCGACGTCACCGTGCGCCGCGGTGAGGACGACGGCCTGCTGGTCGAGACCCTGATCGGGCGCTACCTGTTCGACACCGAGGCCCGCGACGTGTGGCGCCAGGTCGACGGCAGCCGTCCGGTGCGCGAGGTCGTGGCGCGGGTCGCCGAGGTCACCGGCCGGCCGGCGGACGAGGTCCGCGGCCCGGTGGAGGACTTCCTCGCCCGCCTGCTCGACCTGCGACTGCTGGAGCGGGTGTGACCGCAACACCGTTCACCCGGGTCGGTTTCCAGTTCGCGAGCTACGCCTTCCCCCAGGTCCCGGACAGCCGGCTGTTCGACCACGTCGTCGCGGTCGCCCGGACGGCCGAGGAGTCGGGCTTCGACAGCATCTGGGCGATGGACCACGTGCACCAGATCTCCAGCGTGGGCGAGGCCGCCGACCCCATGCCGGAGGCGTACACCACGCTCGCCGCCCTCGCGGCGCTGACCTCGACGGCCAAGCTCGGCGTCCTGGTCTCGGCCGTCGGGTTCCGCAACCCGGCCCTGCTGGCGAAGATGGTCACGAACATCGACGTGATCAGCAAGGGCCGCGCGGTGCTCGGCGTCGGCGCCGGCTGGCACGGCGAGGAGTACGAGGCGTACGGCATGCCGTTCCCCGAACTCGGGCAGCGGATGCGGGAGTTGCGGGAGGCGGTGAAGATCTGCCGGGCGATGTTCACCGAGCACGCCCCCTCCTTCGAGGGGACGTACCACCGCGTCAGCGGCGCGCTGAACGTGCCGCAGCCGACCACCCCCGGCGGCCCGCCGATCCTGATCGGCGGCAGCGGCGAGAAGACCACCATCCCGATGATCGCCAAGCTGGCCGACGGCTGTAACTTCTTCGGCGGCCCGGCGACCGTGCGCCACAAGATCGGCGTCCTGAACCGGGCCTGCGAGGCCATCGGCCGGGACCCGGACACCGTCACCAAGACCTGGCTGGGCACCGCGATCATCGGGGACTCGGAGGCCGAACTGGAGCGCGGCGCCGAGGCGTTGGCCAAGCTGCACGGCATGCGCCCGTCGGCCGTCCGCGCCATCTCCCTGTGCGGCACCCCCGACCAGGTCGCCGAGCGGGTCCAGCAGTACCGGGACTGCGGCATCGACGGGGTGATCGTGAACATGGACGACGCCGGCGAGCTGGACCGGGTCGCCCGGGCCGGCAAGGTGCTCTCGGAGGCGATGGCATGACCACCACCCAGGAAACCGCGTCCGAGACCATCGCGGAGGTCTTCGCCGAAGCCCTGGGCCTGCCGGCGATCGACTGGGAGACCGGCTTCTTCGACCTGGGGGTGGACTCGGCGATGGTCGTCCGGGTCACCACCGAGCTGCGCGCGCACTGGCCGGGGCTCCGGATCGTCGACGTGTTCTCGTACTCCACGGTCAGCAGCCTGGCCGCCCACCTGACCGCCACCCAGCCGCAACCCGCCGGCTGACCGGTCCGGGCCCACCTCCCGACGGGGGCGGCCCGCCGCGGCTCCGGCCCGGTGGGCCGCCCCCGTCCGCCGCTCGGCCCGGACGCCGCCCGGCTCCCCGCCCTTTCGCGCACCGCCGCTCCGCGCACCGCCGCTCCGCACACCGCCCCTTCGCGCACCGCCGCACGCAGTGGCACGCCCACCAAGCAAAGGAATCCCGATCATGCCGCTGGTCCCCACCGCGTCGATCGTCGACGCCGCACGCGCAGCCGGTGTCGGCGCACTGGCCTTCAACGTCATCCACCTGGAGACGGGCGAGGCGATCGTCGCCGCCGCCGAGGAGACCGGAATCCCGCTGGTCCTCCAGATCAGCAAGAACTGCATCGACTACCACGGCGGCATGATGCCGCTGCTGCGCGCGACGCTCGCCCTGGCCGAGGACTCCGCCGCCGGGCTCTCCGTCCACCTCGACCACCTGACCGACCCGGACATGATCCGCGCGGGCGTCGAGGCGGGCGCACGGTCCGTCATGGTCGACTACTCCGACCTGCCGTACGAGGAGAACGTCCGCGCCACGGCGGAGCTGACCGCCTGGTGCCACGAGCGCGAGGTCTTCGTCGAGGCCGAACTCGGCAAGGTGGGCGGCAAGGGCGGCGCGCACGCGTTCGGCGTGCGGACCGACCCGGACGAGGCGCTGGCCTTCGTCCGGGCCACCGGGGTGGACGCGCTGGCCGTCGCGGTCGGCTCCTCGCACCGCATGCGCGAGCGGACCGCCGTCCTGGACAAGGACCTGGTCACCACGCTGAGCGAGGCGCTGCCGGTGCCGCTGGTGCTGCACGGTTCGTCGGGCGTGGCCGACGAGGAGCTCGCCCAGGTGATCGCCGCCGGCATGACGAAGATCAACATCTCCTCCCGGCTGACCACGGTCTTCACCGGCGTCGTCCGGGAGATGCTGGCCGCCGACCCCGATCTGACGGACTCGCGCAAGTGCTTCGAGCCCGCGCGCCGGGCCGTCACGGACGAGGTGGCCCGCCTGCTCACCTCCCTGGGGGCCTGACAGCGGGCCGCTTCGCAATCCACAGGGCCGGGCCGGCTCCGGGGGATCCCCCGG
>NZ_JBHWBZ010000046.1:0-15061 GCF_042735475.1 Kitasatospora sp. NPDC059577
GCGCGGGGCCGGGGCCCCACCCCGTGGGGGCCCGGCTGCTACAGAACACGCTCCGGTAACGAGTCGATTATGGTCGGGAAGTGCGAGAACGACCGGCCGGTCGCGCCCGGGCCGCCCTGGAACAGGGTGTCGCCGGTGAAGACGGTGCCCAGGCCGGGCGCGTACAGGCAGACCGCGCCCGGGGCGTGGCCCGGGGTGTGCAGGACGGTCAGCTCGGTGCCGGCCACCTCGATCCGCTGGCCGTCGGCGAGTTCGCCGTCCGGGAGGCGGTCGGGGTGGGTGAGCTTCCACAGCGGCAGGTCGTCCGGGTGCAGCAGGATCGGCGCGCCGGTCCGGTCGGCGAGGTCCGGGGCCGCGTCGACGTGGTCGTTGTGCGCGTGCGTGGAGACGATCGCCCGCAGGCGGCGCCCGCCGAGTGCGGCCTCGATGGCCCCGGCGTCGTGCGCGGCGTCGATCACCACCGCCTCCTCGTCGTCGCCGACGATCCAGACGTTGTTCTCCACCTCCCAGCTGCCGCCGTCGAGTTCGAAGGTCCCGGCGGTCACCAGCCGGTCGACGCGGGGGGCGCTCACAGGACCACCACCGAACGCAGGACGTCGCCCTGGTGCATCCGCTCGAAGGCCTGCTCCACCGCGTCGAGCTCGATCGTCTCGGTGACGAAGGCGCGCAGGTCCAGTCGGCCCTGGAGGTAGAGGTCGATGAGCATCGGGAAGTCCCGCGAGGGCAGGCAGTCGCCGTACCAGGAGGACTTCAGGGCGCCGCCGCGGCCGAAGACGTCGAGCAGCGGGAGTTCCAGCTTCATCTCCGGGGTCGGCACGCCGACCAGGACGACGGTGCCGGCCAGGTCGCGGGCGTAGAAGGCCTGCCGGTAGGTCTCGGGCCGGCCGACGGCCTCGACGACCACGTCCGCGCCGTTGCCGCCGGTCAGTTCGCGGATGGCCTCGACCGGGTCGGTGGTACGGGAGTTGACGGTGTGGGTGGCGCCGAGCGTGCGGGCGGTCTCCAGCTTGCGGTCGTCGATGTCGACGGCGATGATCTTCGACGCGCCCGCCAGCCGGGAGCCCATCACGGCCGCGCCGCCGACGCCGCCGCAGCCGATGACGGCGACCGAGTCGCCGCGGCCCACGTTGCCGGTGTTGATCGCGGCGCCGAGGCCCGCCATCACGCCGCAGCCCAGCAGGCCGGCGACGGCCGGCTCGGCCGCCGGGTCGACCTTGGTGCACTGGCCGGCCGCGACCAGGGTCTTCTCGGCGAACGCGCCGATGCCCAGCGCCGGGGACAGCTCGGTGCCGTCCAGCAGCGTCATCCTCTGCCGGGCGTTGTGGGTGTCGAAGCAGTACTGCGGGCGCCCGCGCCTGCAGGCGCGGCACTGGCCGCACACCGCGCGCCAGTTGAGGACCACGAAGTCGCCGGGCGCGACCTCGGTGACGCCCTCGCCGACGGACTCCACGATGCCCGCGGCCTCGTGGCCGAGCAGGAACGGGAACTCGTCGTTGATGCCCCCCTCCCGGTAGTGGAGGTCGGTGTGGCAGACGCCGCAAGCCTGGATCCGGACCACCGCCTCACCCGGACCGGGGTCCGGGACCACGATCGTGGTCACCTCCACGGGCGCGCCCTTGGCGCGCGCGATCACTGCCTTGACCTGCTGGGCCATCCGATTCCACCTCCGACGGCCGGTGCCGCTCCGCACCGGCTTGACCTGCGACGACAGCCTGCAGACGGACTGCAGGCGCACTGCCCACGAAGCGTAGCGCCCACGCCCCCGACCACCTGCGGAGCGGGCGGGGTGATCCGCGGCGATCCGGCGCACCGGCCGTGCCGCCGGCGGGGCGGGCCGACGTTCCGCCACCTCACGGCGCCTCACCCGGCACATGCCGGAGGCCTACCCGGAGGCACCTCGCCGCGGCCCCGACGGCGGGGGCGCACAGGCGGCGCTGAGCGCCCGTCAGCGCGCCTCGAACTGCCCTGAAAGCACCGGTGTTGGCTGGAAGTCCCGCAGACGGGCGCCCCGCGGCCCACGTACGGTCGTAGCAGAGACGGTCCACGCGACCACGCTCAGCACACCCGCCCCACCCGACGGCGCGCCACCGCGCGCCGCCCGTGCCCGGCGCGTACCGACCGTACGCCCCCGCACATTTCGCGCCACCCCGCAGCAGATGCCCGACCCGCCCCGGCCCGTGTCGAGCCGCCCAGCCGGCCGCACCACCCGTCCCCCGCGCCATCCTCGGATCCACCCCCCGTCGGACCGCCCCGCGCGGTCCATCGCCCTGGAGTCTGGAGTACGGATGTCCACCGAGAACAGTGCGACCGGCACCGCCCCGCTTCCCCCGCTGCACTGCCTGCGCCACCTGGAACCCGGTCCGCCCCGGCTCGCCGCACTGCCCACCGGCACGCCGGTCTGGCTGGTCAGCCGGCACGCCGACGTGCGGCAGGTGCTGACGGACCCCCGCCTGGGCCGCGCCCCGCTCTACGCGCCGGACGCGCCGCCGGTCACGGTCACGCCCAACATCCTGGACGACCCGCAGAGCATGCTGAACATCGACGGCACCGAGCACCAGCGGCTGCGCCGCACCGTGCAGCGGGCCTTCACCCCGCGCGCGATAGCCCGCTGGAAGCCGTGGGTGGCCTCGGTCGTCGAGTCGCTCATCGACGAGCTGATCGACCACGGCTCCCCCGCCGACATCGTCGCCGCCTACACCCGCCCGCTGCCGGTCGCGGTGATCAGCCGGCTGATGGGCCTGGACAACCTGGACGGCAAGCGGCTCGCCCACTGGAGCGACCACGCGCTGTCCACCACCGCCTACTCCGCCGAAGCGATCGTCACCGCGATGACCGAGTTCGCCGCCTTCGGCGCCGGGGTGATCGCCGAGCGCCGCGCCGAGCCCGGCGACGACCTGGTCAGCAGTCTGCTGGCGGCCGCCGCCGAGGACGGTTCGATCACCGAGGCCCAGCTGGTCGCGCTGGTCATCGGCCTCGTCGTGGCCGGTCACGAGACCACCATGACCAGCCTCGGCAACGCCCTGGTCTACCTGCTCGGCGACGGGCGCGAGGCCTGGCAGCAGCTCGCCTCCGACGAGGCCAGCGCCGCCGCCGCGACCGAGCAGCTGCTGCGCGCCGTTCCGCTCGGCGACGCCCACGAGCACATGCCCGGGCTGATGCGCCGCACCGTCGAGGACGTGGAGATCGGCGGGGTGTCCATCCCGGCCGGCAGCGTGGTCGCCGCCGACACCGCCGCCGCCAACCAGGACCCGGAGGTCTTCACCGGGGACCTGCGCACCGAGCTGTTCTCCCCGCTGGCCGCACCCATGCTGACCTTCGGCGCCGGGCCGCACCACTGCCTGGGCGCCTGGCTGGCCCGGATGGAGCTGGAGCTGGCCCTGCACCGGCTGGCCCGCCGGCTGCCCGCCCTGCGGATCGCCGAGGCGGCCGAACGGATCGACTGGCGGCGCGGCCTGCTGACGCGCAGCCCGAACTCCCTGCAGGTGGCCTGGTGACGGGCCGGGCGGACACCGAGCCGGTGATCGTCCGGGTCGACCGGGACCGTTGCATCGGCTCCGGGATGTGCGCGCTCAGCGCCCCCGACTCGCTGGCCCTCGGCGCGGACGGACTGGCCGCACCCCTGGCCGCATTCGCCGACGGCGGAGCGGAGTTGACGGACGAGCTGGCCGAGGCGGTGGACTTCTGCCCGGTCGAGGCGCTCACCCTCCACTCGGCCCGCGGCGGCTACCGGATCGACCCGGCGGAGTGACCCGCTCCGGTGGTGCCCGCCGCCCGTCGCTCGCCACGAGCAGCGGGCGGCGCGGGCAGCACCGGACACCGGGCCCCGGACGGCCCCGACCGATGAGCCCGACTCATGGGTCGCCGAGCCCATCGATCCCGTTCGACGTTCCGCCGGCCGGTGAGCCGGCCCCCGTCGACGCCTCACCCCGGTGCCCGCCGGCGCCCCCGCCCCGGCCGACCGCCCCGACGCCCGTCCTGACGGCGCCCGGCGTCGCACCCGGGTCACACCCGGCCTCAGCCGATCGCCACCGCCGTGCCCGAGACCCGCACCCGCGCGTCCTCCGCCCGCAGTTCGACCCGCAGCACGCCCGGGCGGCCCAGGTCCTCGCCCTGGTGCAGCGTCAGCACCGCCGGGGCCGCCACCGCGCCCAGCTCCCGCAGGTACGCACCGAATGCGGCCGCGGCGGCGCCGGTGGCCGGGTCCTCGACCACGCCGCCGACCGGGAAGGGGTCGCGGACGTGGAAGACCTCGGGGGCCTCGCGCCAGACCAGCTGGAGGGTGGTGAGGTCGCGGGCCCGCATGTGGTCCGCCAGGCCGTCGAAGTCGTAGTCGAGGCGGGCCAGTCGCGCGCGGGTGCCGACGGCGAGGACGAGGTGCCGGGCGCCGGCGTAGGCGATCCGCGGCGGCAGTGCCGGGTCCAGGTCGGCGGCGGACCAGCCGAGCAGGGCCAGTGCCTCCTCGACGTCGGCCGCGAGGACCTCCTCGACCTTCGGTTCGACGCTGGTGAGGGTCGCCCGCAGCAGCCCGTCGGTGTCGCGCTCGACCTCGACCGGGACGTCACCGGCAGCCGTCACGAAGACGTACCGGCCGGGGCCGGTGCGCTCGGCGAGGGCGACCGCGGAGGCGACCGTCGCGTGCCCGCAGAACGGGACCTCCGCGAGCGGGCTGAAGTACCGCACCCGGTAGGCCCCTTCGGCCGGGCCCGCGGTCAGGAAGGCGGTCTCGGAGTAGCCGATGTCGGCGGCCAGGGCGAGCATCCGCCGGTCGGTCAGCCCAGTGGCGTCGAGCACCACGCCCGCCGGGTTGCCGCCCTCGGGGCGGGTGGCGAAGGCGGCGTAGCGAAGGATCCCGGGCGTGGGGGCGGCGGTGGCCGCGTCGTCGGTCATGCCCGGACGAACGCGTTCCACCCGGCCGCTGTTCCCTCCCGCGCGCCGGATCACCTCAGCACCGCCTCCAGGAAGTCCGAGCCGAGCCGGGCGCTGCCCGCCAGGTCCAGCTGGTAGAGCATGTACCGCCCGCGCCGCTGGGTCGTGAGCAGCCCGGCCTTGCGCAGCACGGCCAGGTGGCGGGAGACCTCGGGGGCGCTCAGCTGCCAGGCGGAGGCGAGTTCGCCGGTGGTGTGCGGACCGCGGGCCATGGTGCGGGCGAGACGCAGCCGGACGGGGTGGGCGAGCGCCTCCAGTCGCTGCTGGACGAGGGCGAGGGAGACCGGCTCGGGCAGGCCGGCCTCGGCGACCGGGTACTGGAGGACGGGCCGCCAGCCGGGGGCGTAGACCACCAGCAGGTGGGGGCGGCCGAAGGCGGTGGGGATGAAGGTGACGCCCCCGCTGTCGACGGCACTGGTGGTGCTGTCCTGCAGCTTGTCGATGACGATCCGTCGCCGCCCGTCGCCGCCCTGGTCGAAGGTGACGGACGGGGAGACGGCGGCCAGTGTCTCGCCGAGGCCCCGGCGGGCCAGCAGGTCGGTCTTGTGCCGGGCGTCGGCGGCGAGGGCGGGCAGCACGCGCTGCCAGGCGTCGGTGAAGAACGCGGAGGCGCAGTCCTCCAGCATCCGGCGCACCAGGGCCCGGACCGTGGGCGGGTCGGCGAGCAGCCGGTCGGCGAACGCGGCCTGCCGGGGGCCGCGGGCGAGGGCGAGTTCGCGGGCGCGTTCGTTGGCGGCGGGGTCGGTGAGCGGGGAGGCGGTGCGCGGGTTGAGCCGGGAGGAACCGCAGGTGGTGATGAGGGCGCCGGCCACGAACAGCTCGTCGTCGATCCGGTCGACGGCGTCGAGTTCCTCGGCGAGGGTGGCGCCGGGCAGCCCGGGGACGAGGAAGTCGGCACGCGAGGAGCGCCAGAGGAAGTCGGCCTCCAGCAGTCGCTCGGCCAGTTCGGGCGGGATCGACGCGGTGGTGCTGCTCGCCCAGCCGTGCAGCGCGGGGTGGTGCGCCGGCTCGGCGAGCACGTGCAGCATGGCGTTCAGCTCGGCGAGCGGGGAGGGCGTGAAGAGCAGGCGCTCGTCGGGCAGGCCGCTGATGTCGATGGTCACGCTCATGCGTCCGCCCCGCTGCTCTCGGCGGGGGCGTCCGCCCGCGCGCCGTTCCCGATGGTCCGTCCGTTCGGCCCGTACGGCCCGTACGGCCCGTACCGCGCTTTCCGCTCGCTCCCCGCGCTCCCCGCGCTCCACTCGCTCACGCAGCAGATCCTGTCACCCGTTCCGGCGACGTCCGCCACCGATTGACGGGAACCGTCAATCGACGTGCCAGGGGGCCCGGCCCGGGCGGACGGTACCGGTCATGAGCCTGATCCAGGAGAAGTCCGTCCATGACCACGCCGCCGTCCGCGACGGCGGGCCGCCCGCCCCGCCGATCGGCGCGGGCCGCCGGGGCCCGTCCGCGCTGCTGGGCCTGCTGACCGCCGCCGGCGGTCCCCGGTACGCCGTCGCGCTGGCGGTGGACGCCGTGGGCGGCGGCATGCTGCGGCCGTTCCTGCTGCTGTACGGCGTCGGCATGCTGCACCTGGGGGCGGGGGCGGTCGGGCTGGCGCTGTCGGCCGGGATGGTGGCGGGCCTGCTGGTGGTGCCGCTGACCGGCCGCTGGATCGACCGGGGCGCCCGCACGCTCCCGGCGGCCGTCACCCTCCTGCTGCGGGCGGCGGGCGCGCTGGCGCTGCTGCGCGCCGACGGCCTGCCGGGGTTCACGGCGGCGGCGGTGCTGTTCGGGGTGGGCAGCCAGTCCTGGCCGACCACGCACGCGGCGGTGGTGAGCACCCTGACGGACGGGCGGCTGCGGGACGCGGCGCTCGCCGCCGGGCGGTCGGTGCGCAACGCGGGGCTGGGCGTGGGCGCGCTGCTGGCCACGGTGGCGGTGAGCGGCGGGGCGGGGGCGATCCGGCTGCTGGCCGGGGTGACCGGCGCGGCCTGCCTGGGCGCGGCCGCACTGGTGGGCTCGCTGCGGGTGCGGGCCGACCGGCAGGCTCCGCGGCGGGCGGCGCAGGACGGCCCCGCGGAGGGGAGCGCACCGCTGCGCCGGATCAGCCTGCTGAGCCTCGCCAACCTGCCGTACGCGTTCTGCTTCGACGTGCTGGAGGTGGCGCTGCCCGCGCTGCTGGTGCTGCAGCTGCACGCGTCCCCGGCCTGGTCCTCGGGCCTGTTCGTGGGCAACACGGTGCTGGTGATCGCCCTGCAGCTGGCGCTGGTGCTGCGGCTGGCGGACCGTCCGCGGCGGGCCGTGCTGGCGGCCTCGGGGGCGCTGCTGTCGGTCTCGTACCTGGGTTTCTGGGCGGCCGGGGCGCTCGGCGGAGCACCGGGGGCGGCGGGCATCGCGGTGGTCGCGGTGCTGTACACGCTGGGCGAGATCCTCTACACCGGCTCGGGGACGGCGCTGGTGGCGGCCGTCGCCCCGCCGCACCTGCTCGGGCGGGCGCTGGCGCGCTGGGAGCTGTCGATGGGGGTGGGCCGGGCGGCCGCGCCGGCGGTGCTGACGGCGCTGCTCGCGGCCGGTCCGGGCGCGCTGTGGGTGCCGCTCGCCGCCGCCACCGCGCTGGGAGCGCTGGCGGTGCTGCGGCTGGGCCCGGCGCAGTAGGAGCGGCCCGGTGGGATGATCGGCCCCATGGCCCTGACCCCGTACCAGCAGCACCTGCGCGACCGGATCCTGGCCGCCGCGGTGACCGCTCCGCCGGAGCCGTGGCGGCCGGTCGGCCACGGCACGATCGCGGTCGGCGGGCTGCTCGGCATCGGCTTCGCCGTCCACCCGGAGAGCGGGCACGACCTGGTGCTGACCGTGTCGCACGGCGGCCACGGCCTGTTCGACGCGGTGACGGGCCTCAAGCTGGCGCGCGACCACGAGCCGGACGAGGACCCGGACGGCCCGGACCTCTGCTGCCCCGGCCTCGGCCAGGTCACGGACGTGCGGATCCCGGTGGCCGGGTCGTGGGGCGGCGGTCTGCACACCGGCGCCGAGGGCGGCTGGCACGTGGAGGTCGCCGCCCCGGAGTGGCCGCACCACCGGGTGCTGCTCGCGACCGGCCGGGGGCCGTGGCAGGGCGAGCACGGCGAGAGCTGGTGGCAGGTCTTCGACTCCGGCTGGTCGACCCTGCGCGCCGCCGGCTTCTCCCCCACCGGCCGGACCCTCGCGGTGGCCACCAGCAGTGACCTCACGCTCTGGACGCGCGCCTGACACCGGCGTCCTCCGGATGCGGGCGCGACACCCAGCACCGATGCTGGCGGCGAGGCACGCCCGGCCCCGCGGAAGGAAACCCGACGTGAGCGCACTCGACTTCGAGATCGTCGACGGCCCCGACAGCTCGCTGAACAAGACCTCCGTCCTGGTCACCGGGCCGCGGGACGCCCTGCTGGTCGACGCCGGGTTCACCCGCTCCGACGGCCGCCGCCTGGTCGAACGGGTCAGGGCCACCGGCAAGCGGCTGACCACCGTGTTCGTCAGCCACGGCGACCCGGACTTCTACTTCGGCGCCCAGGAAGTGCAGGACGCCTTCCCGCAGGCCCGCTTCCTGGCCACCGCCTCGACCGTCGAGCACATCCAGGAGACCTTCGACGACAAGCTGCGCGCCTGGTCCCACCTGGGCCCCGAGTTGCCCACCCGGCTGGTCCGCCCGGAGGTGCTGCCCGGGGACGAGCTCGTCTTCGAGGGCCACCGGTTCGAGCTGCGCGGCGCCGACTTCCACCTCCCGGACCGGCACTACCTCTGGCAGCACCACCACCGAGCCGTGCTCGGCGGGGTGCTGCTCTTCGAGGGCCTGCACGTGTGGACGGCCGACACCCCGGGCCCGGCCCAACGGGCCGCCTGGATCGACCTGCTGGACGGCATCGAGGCGCTCCACCCGACCTGGGTGGCGGCCGGCCACCGGGTCGCCGGCGCGCCCACCGACCTGAACGCCGTCGACCACACCCGTGCCTACCTGCGCGCCTTCGAGACCGAGATCGGCCGGGCCGCGGACGCGTCCGCCGCCAAGGAGGCGCTGGAGCGCCGCTTCCCGGAGCTGGGGCTGCGGATCGCGGTGGACATCGGCACCAAGGTCGTCATGGGCGAGATGGCGTGGGGGTGAGCGAACGATGATCGAGATCCCCCGGGACGTCGCCGCCTTCGCCGAGTCCACCGCTCCCGCCGACGTGGTCCGCCGCCAGTACCTGGCCTCCGCGCGGGGCGACCTGGCCGCGCTGCGCGCCACGCTCGCCGAGGACGTCGAGTGGACCGAGATGGCCGGTTTCCCGCTGGCCGGCACCTACCGCACCCCCAAGGGCGTCACCGCCAACGTGATGGAGCGGCTGGCCGCCGAGTGGGACGGCTGGACGGCGCACGACGACACCTACGTGGTGGACGGCGAGGACGTCGTGGTGCTGGCCCGCTACACGGCCGTCCACAGGACCACCGGAAAACCGCTCGCGGTCCGGGTCGCCCACCACTTCACCGTGCGCGGCGGCCGGATCGTGCGCTTCGAGCAGTTCACCGACACCGCGCTGGTCAGGGACGCGATGACCCCGTAGCCACCGGCCCGCCGCCCGGCCCACCCGTTCACCCGTACGGGCGAGCGAGGCGCGGCGCGCCCGGCGCGGCCTCGACACACCACCCGGACGGCGGCAGGCTGGCCCCGCATCCACGGCCGGACTACGAGGAGTCGAGCATGGCGGGCACGGACAGCGGCACCACCGGAACCGGCGGCGGGCAGGAGCGCCCGATCGTGATCGTCGGCGCCTCCCTGGGCGGCGCGAAGGCCGCCGAGGCGCTGCGCGGGGCCGGGTGGGAGGGCGGCATCGTCCTGATCGGCGAGGAGCACGAGCGCCCGTACGAGCGGCCGCCGCTGTCCAAGGGCTACCTGCTCGGCAAGGACGCCCGGGAGAAGATCTACGTCCACCCGCCGCAGTGGTACGCCGAGCACGACGTCACGCTGCGCCTGGGCACGGCGGTGGCCTCGATCGACCCGGCCGGGCACACCGTGACGCTCGCCGACGACGGTCGGGTGGAGTACGCGAAGCTGCTGCTGACCACCGGCTCGGTGCCGCGCCGCCTGCCGGTGCCGGGCGCGGACCAGGACGGCGTGCTGTACCTGCGCCGGGTCGACGACAGCGACCGGATCAAGGCGGCGCTGCGGCCGGGCGCCCGGATCGTGGTGATCGGCGCGGGCTGGATCGGCCTGGAGGTGGCGGCCGCGGCCCGGACGGCCGGCGCCGAGGTGACGGTGCTGGAGTCGCTCGAACTGCCGCTGCTGCGGGTACTCGGCCGGGAGGTCGCCGAGGTCTTCGCCGACCTCCACCGGGAGCACGGGGTGGACCTGCGCTTCGGCGTCCAGGTGACCGAACTGACCGGCGACGGCGGCACGGTGACCGGCGTCGTGCTCGCCGACGGGACGACGGTGGCGGCCGACGCGGTCGTCGTGGGCATCGGCATCGTCCCCGCCACCGGGCTCGCCGAGGCGGCCGGGCTGGAGGTCGACAACGGCATCAAGACCGACCGGCACCTGCGCACCTCGGACCCGGACGTCTACGCGGCCGGCGACGTCGCCAACGCCTACCACCCGCTGTTCGGCAAGCACATCCGGGTCGAGCACTGGGCCAACGCCCTGAACCAGCCGCAGACCGCCGCCCGCGCCCTGCTCGGGCAGGCGGACGCGGTCCACGACCGGGTCCCGTACTTCTTCTCCGATGCGGAGTGGACACCCCGGCATCCTAACGAGCCGGTGGCCTCGCGGGACAAGCTGAGCATGGAATACCTCGGCTACGTCGAGCCCGACGGCTACGACCAGGTCGTGTTCCGAGGCGACGTGAAGGCCAACGAGTTCATCGCGTTCTGGCTCAAGGACGGCCGCGTCCTCGCCGGCATGAACATGAACATCTGGGACGTCACCGACCCGATCCGCGACCTGATCGTCTCCAAGCGCGTGGTGGACGCCGACCGCCTGGCGAACCCGAACGTCCCCCTCGGCGAGGTCTGAGACCCGACAGGAGCCCTGGCCGACGAGCAGCCAACCTATCTTCGCCGCGAGCCGCACGAACGGGCCGGTTCGGTGGTCAGGGCTCCATCCGGCGGGCGTACAACCCTCGCCTAGTAGGGAGAAACAGTGTCGCGCGACCCATCCGGCCACTTGACCCCCGCCCGGCCATAGCCATGGCTGCACGTCAGACTGTAGACAGCCCGCGCTGTTCGTTCACTGAAATGCACCTCAGACACGGTGGTGAACGACGCGTGATCCCCAGCGAGTCCCCCCGACTCGGTCTCGGCTACTCCAGGGAGCGATCGCCACTCCCGTCTCAGGGTCCAGCTCGGCACCACACCGGAACTGCGATCCTGGCCGCCCAAGAGGGCAACCGCCACCACCCTCCGGCGCTGGGTGCGCGGACAGCCCGGCATCGCGTTGCGATCCTCGGCCGCCCGGAAGAGCGACCGCCACCGGCCAGGGCTTGGTACTCCTGCACGCCGGCGACGTTGTTGCGATCCTCGGCCGCCCCGGAGGGCGACCGCCACGGTGCCGGGTATGTCGAGTTGGGCGATGAGGGCGGCGTTGCGATCCTCGGCCGCCCCGGAGGGCAACCGTCACTTGGTGGTAGCGGGTCAGGTCGCCGATCGGGTGGGCCGGTCTGGACGGCGGAATCTCGGTGCAGCCATCGTCGGTCAGCATCGCGCTCAGCTCGGCCGTGATCGCTTCGAGCCTTTAGACGATCCCGGGCCACCCCGCTCATCAGCCAGAATTCCGCAGTGTGGCCAGCCGGTCACTCCGCGGCTCGGCGCCGCTGGCCGCATACCTTTCGTGTCGCAGCGGTCCAGTATTTTTCGTTAACGAACATACTGTTGACAATTTTTGGGGCGCGTCATCCACTGGAGGTGTGATGGTTTTGCGCACAACTCGGGAGGACCCTCATGATGACCTCAACGAATGGCCCACACATCCTGGTCGTGGGGGATCAGACCATCGATTGGGCCGTCATCCCAGAAACCGGCTTTCGTAGCGCCGATTCCGACGACCGCTTAGCGGCCAGAGTCAAGCTTTACTGGCACAAGGGCGGGATATTCGCCATAGCCAAAATGCTCAACGACTCACCCCCTCCCGGCTCCACAGGGGACATCGCAATCCGCCCGAATCTCCCATCCCCCGACAGCCTCACACCGTACGACAGTGGGTACAATTATTCCTTCGCAATGCTCCGTGGTTATGGAACGAATGAGAAGAGTAAGCCATATCGCATTTCCAACCACCTCGGTTTCTTGAGAAGCATCAAGCCCGCCCAGCAACCATATGCAGACATCGGCACACCCAGCATCGTGGTCATCGCCGACTGCGCACTCGGATTCCGCGACGATCCATACGCCATATGGGAGAGCATAAGCCACCTCAACCCGAAGCCCTGGATCGTCCTGAAAATGAGTTATGCCATCGCGAAGGGTGATCTCTGGAAGCTGCTCGAAGAGGAGCTCGCCAAAAGCACCAGCTGGCTCCACGAAAGGCTTGTCACACTGACGACGGCCACCCGGCTCCGCGAAGCTGGGGCAAGCATCAGCAGGGATCGGTCCTGGGACCTCTCCGTCAAGGATGTCGTCAGGGAGATCCGCGCCAACGGCGAAGGGTTCGGCCTCAACAAGCTTCCTCACCTGATCGTTTCGTTCGGCCCGACCGGAGCGCTATGGCTTGATCATTACACGGAAGCCGAGCTCGTACATAATTCCAGGCTGATGGCCGGTGAATGGGCGGCTGAAAATAACAAGGGCATGATGTTCGGCTACGGCATGACCATGTGTGCCAGTGTAGCGCGCGAGATTCTCCGAGCAGACTCTGCGCACGAAAGCCCGGAATATATAGAGTCCATAAAGGGCGGGCTTTACGCGATGCAGGATCTGTACAATAAGGGGTTTCACCTCGACGAGAAGGAGCCGATTTTCGAGCTACCCAAGCTCTCGTTCGCCCCTCCAGATCAAGACAATCCCATAATATCGGACAAGGTAACAACGGACAAATCAACCAAGAAGGTCTGCTCCCCTTTGATGGGAGAACCAGACAAGAGACTCGAGGACCGCAGCGACTACTTGATAAAAGTGGCCCTCCAGGGAAGCGATGCAATTACCAAGGGGCCGATCGCCAGGTTCGGCAATCTGGTGGCTGTGGAGAGCTCGGAGATCAAGAGCCTTCACACCTTCTACAATCTCGTGGAAAATTACTGCGGCAACGACGATATCTCGCTCAAGCGAAAGCCCCTCGCAATAGCCGTGTTCGGGGAACCAGGCTCCGGGAAGGGCTACGTGATCGAGCAGCTCGTCGAGCCCTGGACCAAGCGTCACATCATCCAGAAACTGGAGTACAACCTCTCCCAATTCAATTCGGCTTCCGATCTGGTGGGTGCCATGCACGAGATCCGGGACGTCGCCCTCGCCGGGAAGGTTCCGCTCGTACTGTGGGACGAATTTGACACACCACTGAACAACGCCCTGCTCGGCTGGCTCCGATATTTCCTCGCCCCGATTCAGGACGGAAAGTTTCAGCAGGAAGAGTCGTCCCACCTGATCGGGCCCTCCATTTTTGTTTTCGCCGGCGGCACCTTCCCGAACTACAGGAGCTTCCGCAGCAAGGTGGACCGCGATGCGAGCCCCGAATCCAAGGCCACCGATTTTGCCAGCCGGCTGCGCGGGCACATGGACATCGACGGGATCAATCCGAAGTATGAAGGGGCTCGTCCGGGTGCCCGCCTGATGCTCCGGCGCGCACTGGTGTTCCATTCATTGATGCACAAACATGAAGTGGCCAGGACAGAAAGTGGCGATTTCGACGTGGACCTCGGCATCTTGTGCGCATTTCTAGAAGTCCACAAATACCGGCATGACGTCCGCTCCATGGAAGCGATCATTCAGATGAGCAGACGCCAGAATAAGCAGCGGTTCGGCGAGTCCGACCTGCCCAGCAGGGATCAACTCGACATGCACGTCGAAACCGGGGAGGAATTCCTCAAGATCGTCCATAGTCATCCGGAGCGGAGACGCGAACCAGAAGTATCCCTCCTGATCACCCCACCCAGGAGCCCGTGAGCGTCTGGACGGTGCGGACATCGCATATTAGACAAATGGCAGAATATTCGACAACTCTACGGGACCGGAAAAACGCTGCCATTAAGACCGTGTCCTATGCGGTGAGGGCTCTTTGGTTGGGGCATGGGGCGGGGGTACGTGGAGTTGGATTTGTTCCGGACGGTCTGTGGGAGATCGCGAAGCTGTTGATCCCGCCAGACCGGGTGCGGCCGCAAGGCGGTGGGACACAGAACACGCCTGATGGGACGCTGTTCGCGGCGATCGTCTACGTGCTGGTCAGCGGCTGCGCATGGCGTGCACCGTCGCCCTTCTTCGGGGTCTCCAAGTCCACCGTTCACCGCCGGTTTGTCATCTGGTCGCGGGCCGGGGTGTGGGGCCGGCTGCAACTAAAGCGTGTCTCTTTGATGGGTTGAGCAGTTGATCGGATGCGTCTGTCCGGTTGGTGATCAGTGATGCGATGTGGGACCGGATCGGGCCGTTGATGCCAGCCGATCCGGTCCGTGTGCGGCGGTGGGCGGACCACCGCCGCACGCTTGAGGCGATCGCGTGGAAGTACCGCACCTGCTCGCCCTGGCGGGACCTGCCGGAGGAGCTCGGGCCGTTCCAGACCGCGCACAAGCGGCTGCTGCGGTGGGCGGTCGACGGGACGTGGCAGCGGATCTTCGCCGCCGTCCTAACCTCGGCCGACGCCGAGGACGAGGACGACATCGGCTGGACCGCCTCGGTGGACTCCACCGTGTGCCGGGCCCACCAGCACGCCGCCGGCGCCCGCAAAGGGTGACGGCGGCCGGGGCGAACCCGCCGACCATGCCGTCGGCCGCTCGCGCGGGGGCCTGAGCACCAAAGTCCACCTGGCCAGCGACGCCCGGGCCCGCCCGCTCGCCCTCGTCGTGACGGCCGGGCAGGCTGGCGTCGCGCCCGCGTTCACGACCGTCATGGCCGCGATCCGCGTTCCCCGCAGGGGCCCCGGCCTGGCACGGTGATCGCGGTTGGGCCGGACTACCCCCCCCGCGTCCGCCCCCACCCCCGCCGGCGCCCCCACCCCGCCGGCGAC
>NZ_JBHWBZ010000046.1:15071-75736 GCF_042735475.1 Kitasatospora sp. NPDC059577
GGGGGGGGGTGGGGGGGGGCGCGCGCGTGCCTCCCAGCCTCTGAGCGCCGCCGCGCGCGCCCCGGCGGGGGCGCGGGGCGCGGCGGGGGCCCCCCCCCCCCCCCGTACTCCGCCCGCGCGATCCGCTCCCACCCTCGCGAGCGCCACATCCGCGCGGTCATCCCACAGCCGTCGGACCAGGTCCGCAACCGGCTGCGACGTGGCTCACGCGGCGGACGCCCTCCCGGCTTCGACCCCGAGGCATACAAGAAACGCAACACGGTCGAGAGGTGCATCAGCCGCCTGAAGCAGTGGCGCGGTCTGGCCATGCGCACCGACAAACTCGCCATCGCCTACCAGGCCGCACTCCACCTCGCAGCCATCCTCATCTGGCTCCGCAGATGACCAAAG
The DNA here is from genome assembly GCF_042735475.1 of Kitasatospora sp. NPDC059577. Taxonomy (NCBI): domain Bacteria; kingdom Bacillati; phylum Actinomycetota; class Actinomycetes; order Kitasatosporales; family Streptomycetaceae; genus Kitasatospora; species Kitasatospora sp. NPDC059577. The sequence goes on from NZ_JBHWBZ010000046.1 coordinate 15,462, forward strand.
AGACAGGCCTTAGTCGCCACCAGCACCCCGGCTCGGCGGCGCCACCGCCGCGCTGTTGGAGTCACTGGACCCGCAACCGCGTCGACAACCGTCTGTCCACCGTGTCGACGCCGTCACCCAGCTACGCCTGCGGCCGGGTCCCGGCCGCCGTCGGAGAGCCAGCCGAGCTCGCAGAGGAGCAGGCCGTCGTCCGGGGCGAGCGGGAGTGAGGCCGCGGTCATCGCAGTGTCGGCGAGGCGGTCGGCCAGGCCCTCGCAGGGCAGGTCGAAGAGAGATCCGGACCCGGCAGGCCGGGGCGTGGTCCCGGCGCTCGCACTGCGCAGCGCGGTGATGGTGAGGTGGTCGGCCGCCTCGCGGTTGGCCTCGTCGCTCAGGATGGCGAAGATCCGCGCTGACTCGCCCAGGTTCTGCCAGCCGAGCAGGTCCAACAGTGCAGGGTGGACCTCCAGGGCGGATGCCTCGGCGGCTCGGAGGCGGAGTGTGACCAGCGGCCAGTGGCTCTGGGGGAAGGCCACCAGGATGCGGGCGCGCTCGCAGACGGTGTCGAGCAGACGGTGGGCGGTGTCCGCGCGCTTGTCGATCAGGGCGCGTGCCCGGCGGGGGTCCTCGGCGGCTCCGCTCGCGGTGAGGGCGTGTACCAGCACGGGTTCGAGCAGCCGCAGGGCCAGTTCGCGGCCGAGAACTACGGTATCGAGTTCGGCGGCAGCATCCTCCTCCGGGCCCGGGACTCGGCCGGCTACGATCCTGGCCCGGGCGCTGTAGTTCACGGAGCGGCGGAGCAGGTCGTCACGCAGGGGGCCGGCGGGGTTGTGGTGGACGGTGAGCGAGTCGGCGAGGCTGTCGGGTGCTGACGCGTCGGTCCTCGGTCCGAGCAGCCGGTCGACGGCGCGCTGCAGCCGACGACGGATCTCCAGCTCGCGCCGCTCCGTCCCGTAGGGGGAGTTCTGCTGGCGCACCAGGGCTTCGCCGGCCAGCATCACGGCGCGGTACAGCGGGTTGAGGTCGCTGGTGAACACCGGCCCGGACTCTTCGAGGACGAACGGGCGCAGGTCCGGTGGAAGAACCGGCAGGCGCCGGATGGCGATGGCGTCGGCCGGTGGCCCGGGGGGCTCAACGGCTTGGCGCAGCAGGGCTTCGACGGCGGATCCGCCGGTCACGGCCGACGCTCCGTAGCGGTCGAGGGAGCCGAACCACTCGTCGGCCGTCACCAGTTGTCCGCTCCGCAGGGCAGTCCGGCCGGGGTCGGTGACCAACAGAAGTTCGCAGTCGGCGACGCGGCAGAGCTGGTCGACCGTCACGTTCAGCGCTTCGGCGAGTCGTTCAGCTGCCCGGCCGCGCAGGAACCAGCTGTGGACCACGGTGGCGGGGAGTTCGAGGTGGCCGAACCGGTGGCTACGTTCCAGTGGGGAGGTCAGGGTGCGCCCGCAGTCCTCGCAGGACCGTCCGACCCACTTCGGGTTGTGGTGCCTGCCGCAGACGCACTCGTCGTGCCGGTCCTGTCCAAAGATGTCCTGGCAGAACAACCCGCCTGTGCGCGGGCGACCGGTCCGCACCTCGAACGGCCATTCCTGGCGGACCTCGCCGTGGGATCCGGCGGCCACCTCGCTGTCGGTCATCGGTGCCAGGGTGATGCCGTCGGGGCCGAGTCGCGGCACCAGGCGGGCGGCACGCAAGGTGAGATCGAGCCGGCGGATCCCGTGGCTGACGGCAGACTCGAAGGCGACGGGCCGGTCCCGGGGCGGGGCGAGAGGCCCGTGCCCGGTGGTTTCCAGGGCGCCTCGCAGCTCCGTATGCCAGTCGGCGCAGTCGCTGCGCGGTCCGTAGATCTCCATCGCCAGATGGCGGGCGCCGTTGTCGATCAGCCAGCGGACCTCCGCGGGCTCGATGACCTGGGCGCCTACTCCGTCAATGGCCCGTGGTGGCTGACGCAAGATCATGGTGACGCCGCCGGCGGACCAGGCTCCGGTGTCCGAGCTTGCCAATTGGTTGGTGGTGAGGTGGACCCGGATGGTGCGAGCCGATTGGCCCGGCGGCGGCGCCCAGGGGTGGTCGGGGGCAACGACCAGGTGCGGAGCACAGGGATCGGCTGCGCCCGGCGGAGGCGCCGGCCGCGCGCCGAATCCGCACACGATCACAGAGTCGCCGACCTCGTCGTCCAGCGTGTCCCCGTGCTGCAGGGCCTGGTCGACGGCGATCGTCACGCTGACGTGGGTGTCGGAGAGCAGCTGCCCCGGATCCAGGTGCCGACCCGGTACCGCGGGCACGGCGTCGGTGGCCAGCGGCCCGGTCAGCTGCTGGTCCAGCACCGTGCCGGGCCGTTCGCCAGGCATCACCAGGCACCGAGGCCGCAGCACCCGACCCTCGCCGAAGACCTGTTCCAGCAGGCGTTCCTCGGGACGGAGATGGGTTCCCTTCCGCATGGGAGCGACGGCTCCGACGAGCAGCTGCCCCGGTTTCACCTGACTGCCCGGTGCAGCCAGGCCGCACTCTTCAAGGCTCGCCGTCCGGGCGGCGCTCATGTCCGTGGGGCTGGCGGAGAGTTCAGCGTCGGTGGGTAGCGAGAGCTGCAGCTGTTGCAGCCGGGGCACGGTCAGTGAGCGCGGGTCGGCGTGGTCCGTGGAGAGGAGCGCCGCCTTGCCGTGCAGCCTTGCCGACGAGGTGACAGTGCACTGGAAGGACACAGCGCCGAGACCGACCAGGTCGCTTACCCGGAGCCCGGGCACGGCTGCTCTGCCGAGTCCGCGCCAGAAGCCGCGAGTGTGCGACATGAAGCGACGGGCCGACTCACCGGAGGGTTGGATCAGGTCACGGATCAGGTCCTCGGCAAGGGCGGCACGGCTTTCGCCGACTCGCAGGGCGCTATCGAGGATGGAGGCGAAGGTCGTCCGACCGTCGCCGTCGAGTGCGTCCTTCAACGCGATGAACCGGTTCCCCTCGGGGCGGTCGCGGTCGTCGGCCATCACGCCGCTCTCCCAGAAGATCGCGGGCGGCCCGAAGCCGGGTTCCCCGTCGCGTTCGTACAGTCCGATGGGTAGCGGCAGCAGCATCAGGCGGTCGCGGGTCCGGCTGATCGTGCTGTGCCGGCCTTCGAGGACGAGGTCCACGGTGAGCGGCAGCAGGTAGTCGGTGGGACGGGTTCCGCCACGTTTGACCCGCCAGAGGTTGGCCAGCGTCACCCGGGTCCGACAGTCCGGGCAGTGGGAGTAGGCCACCGGCTCCCCGCAGTCGGGGCACGGGGACGCGGTCGCGTCGATCCTGCTTTGGCCGGTGGTCGCGCCGCACGGACAGGTGTGCTCGTAGCGGCGGGCGAATCCGGTCAACCGCCCGCAGGAGCACTGCCACTCCCCCAGCTCGTAACCGACCAGACGCAGCCTCAGCCGGTCGGAGTGGGCATCGTCGGAGGCCTCGTCCGGGTCCTTGTCGGGGAAGAACCGCCGCAGCACGCCGTCCAGTCCGCCCGTGCGCTCCTGCGGGAGCCGGTCGAGCTGCAGGAAGTCGGCGTATGCCCGGCAGTGCTGCTCCTGAACCGAACGGCTCTCGGGCGATCCGGGCGGCCGCTGCTCCAGGAAGAGGACCTGCAAATAGCGGATCAGGTCCGGTTCCTGCGTCAGGAAGTAGGTACGGGCCGCGTACAGGTCCGCCCGCAGGCCGTTGACGCCCGTCCACTCCCTACGCAGCCGCCGGAACTCCCCGTCCAGGATGTCCGCGAGCAGGCCGTCGCCGCACTGCTCCAGCGCGGCCTGTTCGATGGCGTGGCTGACGGTGTACTCGGTGGGGCACTCCCGCCAGCGCCGCGCGAGCTGGGCGCGGCTGCGATCGATGCCGCCGCTGAGCTTCCTCTGCCGGATGTAGGCGAAGAGCGCCTCGGCCCCCTCCGTCAGCTGGGTCATCCGAGGCCGATCCGGCTCAGGAAGTACTGCCGGAACCGGTCGTGGCAGATGCTGTAGATCTCGCCGCTCCTGGAAGGGGCGCCATCTGGCACGGATCGGCGGCGGAAGAGCAGGAAGCGGTGGATCTGCTGCATGACCGTATCGAAGTCCCAGGTCAGCCCCGGGACTTGCTCCATCAGATCACGCGCGGACAGCGGCCCTTCGAGCAGGAGCGCCAGGATCTCACCGTGCTGCTCCGTGCGGCGGGCGCGGGCGAGCTGGTTGAACTGCTCGTCCAGGTAGCCCTCCAGCCCGCTGGGGGTACGGTGGATGATCTCCCGGGTCAGGACGCCGGCTGCCGCGTCCTCCACCAGGAAGCGCAGGTAGAACGGGTCGCCTGCGGAGACCTGATGGACCCCGGCGACGAAGTCGGCGTCCTCGGCCAGTCCGGTGGCCGCTCCACCGGCCAGCTGCAGCAGTTCGACCAACACCGCTTCGTCCAGCCCCTGCAGCTGCAGGTGCAGACCGGCGTTCTTGGGGGACAGGCCGATGGCGTTCAGGCAGGACCGCTGGTCGCCATAGGTACGACCGGACAGCAGGACCACCAGGTCCCGTGGCAGTTGCTGCGGGAAGACGTGGCACAGCCGCTCCGGCTCCTTCAACTCGTCGATCGCATCCAGCACGATGACGGTGGGTTTCTTCGGCTCATGGCTGAGCAGGGCGCGGAACCGCCGCTGCACCGTCTCCTCGTCGCTCCCCCGCACGTGCGCGGGGTCCAACTGCTCGCACAGGCAGTCCAGGACGTGGACCGGCTTGACCGGATCGAAGAGGCCCTCACCCCGGCCGCTGTAGGCCTGACTGATGAAGTGGTAGCGGAAGTCCGGGTGCCGGCTGACCAGATCGGCGAGCAGCGAGGTCTTCCCGTATCCCGAGCCCGCCTCCACGAAGACGTAGCCGGAGCCCTCGGTGCGGATGTAGTCGGTGATCCGGGTGCTCTCGGCCTGCCGCCCGGCGAAGAGGCGGGTGTGGTTGTCGATCAGGTCCCGGAAGAATTCGCGGGTTGCGAAGTCCTCCGGCCCTGGCCTGCCGCGGGACTGACGCACCGCCGGTGTACCGACCGTGCTGCTGATCTGGCCGTACCCCTGGACGACGCGGACCAGGACCGCGTGCTCCGTGCGCCACTCCTCAAGAATCGTCCTGGCCTGACTCAGGCGAACCCCGGTTTTGCTGGAGTGGACCCTGCAGGCTGTGACGAAGGCGGAAACCGTCTCCCAACTGGGGAGACTGAACACCCGCGACGCACCTTCGCTGCCGGGCTCACCGGTGAGTAACGTGCTGATTCCGCTCGTGCTCAACCCCTTTCCGATCGCCTGCACCAGGTTCTTCCCTGTGGGGTTGCCCGCGTCGATCTTCAGCTCGTTCAATCGCGCGGCGAACCGCTCGAGTGCTTTTTGTGCTTGAGGGTTCTGCGCCGACCCCACCCTGTCCCACCCGATCCTGCAGGGAACCGGCACCGGCACCCTCGCTCTGCGTCCACCCCGACAGCACTGCCTGTCCACGATCGTTCGCCCGGACAGGGCACCAAGCGTAGTCCTGGGCGTGCGACCACAGGTCCGATTCCGCGATTGTCCGCACCTGTCCGCAGATCCCCACCGCAGCCCGGCTGGCAGGAATGCTGGTGCCCAGCCCGGCCAACCGTCCTGGCTCACCATCACCTACTCTGGAGAACTCCATGTCCCGCAACCCCAAGCCCCATCCGACCACGGCCTCCTCGGACGAGCGGGACCGTGACGAGCGCCCGACCGCGGCCCACCCGGAGGACCGTTCCCTCACCGGCCGCGTCCTTGGCGGCCTGGCAGCCGGCACCGCCCGCGCCGTCACCACCTGGCTCCTCGACCACCTCGGCGAGCAACCGCACTGAGCTGTAACCCATCGAGCGCTACAGGCCCTGGAAGGCCACCGATTTACAGCCGGGTTGACGGACCGGCAGGATTCCGCCGATGCCCGACAGCCCGGAGTTCAACGTGGATGGCGCACCCAGGCGAGCGACTGCTGCTCCGGTGCGCCGTACGGTTCCGGATGGAGGTGGTGGCCGCGTTCCTGCTCCGGCTCGTCCTCCTCGACGGGCAGCGGATGGGCCATCGCCACCGTCCGAGGAAGCACCCGTCGGACCGGCGGCGAAGGCAGGACGAGCTGGTTCACGTACGCCCTCACGCCAGCCGTGCTCGACGACTGGTGGACGGACGGTCGACCAGTACTTCGGCTTCCCGCAGCTCGCCCTGAGTGACAACTACGTCTACTTGCGCGAAGTGAGTCGCGGGAGTCGGCGCTGGTCTCTATACGGGGCAAGCTGGGCCGGACCCCGACGACCGGATGCCCTGCTTTCCGCAGTCCTGGACCGATGCCGAGTGGACACCCCGGCATCCTAACGAGCCGGTGGCCTCGCGGGACAAGCTGAGCATGGAATACCTCTGCTACGTCGAGCCCGACGGCTACGACCGGGTGGTGTTCCGAGGTGACGTAAAGGCCAACGAGTTCATCGCGTTCTGGCTCAAGGACGGCCGAGTCCTCGCCGGTATGAACATGAACATCTGGGACGTCACCGACCCGATCCGCGAACTGATCGTCTCCAAGCGCATGGTGGACCCTGACCGCCTGGCCAACCCGAACGTCCCCCTCGGCGAGGCCTGACTGGGCGTTTCGTCCCTGACCTCTGAGATCAGGTTCCGCGCCAGGTCTGGGTGGTCTCGCCGGTGAGTCGGCGGGTCATGAGGCCGATCATCGCGGCGGCGAACACGGCTTCGGAGCGAGCCAGCAGGGCTTCGTAGTCGCGGGCCAGGCGTCGGTGGTTCACGAGCCAGCCGAAGTTGCGCTCGACTACCCAGCGTCGGGGCTGGTCGACGAATCTCCTGGTCATAGGGGCGCGGCGGACGATCTCGACGTCGATGCCGACGGTGACGCCGTGTTCGACGCCGGCGGTCTTGTAGCTCATGTCGGCCCAGGCCTTGCGAATGCTGGCGACCTGGGTCAGCAACTACCCGTCTGCGGCGTTGTCCTGAACACTCGCGGCGGTGACCAGCGCCAAGAGCAGCAGGCCCGGAACGCCGGTCAGAGATGCCCGAGCCTCGCGTTGTCAGCAGGGGGCTCGTTGTGATCAAGGTCCGCGCGGAGGTTGTCGAGGAGGTCGTGAGCTGCCCAGTCCGGGAGGGTTGTGGCCGGTGGGACCCGGAGTCCGGCTTGGCGCCGGAGGGATCCCTCCTTGAAGACGGCTTCGGTGATCCAGGCGAAGGTGTCGTCGTCGAGGAGGTCGGGGTGGCCGGCCGCCGTGTCGGCCAGGTACTCGGTGTCGGGGAAGGCGGCGGTCACCGCGGCGGGAAGGGTGCCGTTGCTCGCCGCGCGGGCGATCGCGCGGCGGGTGGCGGTCTCGTACCAGCCAGATCCCCACCATTCGCCGACGGATTCGGTGCGGGAGCCGTGCAGGGTGAGCATGCGCAGGAGGGCTTCGGGGCCAAGCGTCTCGTCGGCTCGCTGCCAGAGGTCGATCTGGCGGTGGATGGAGGCGAGGATAGGCGTCCAGCCCTCTTCGAAGATGTCGGCGAGGGCCTGGCCGTCGGCGAGTCGGCGGGCGGGTGCGGTGAGGGCGAGTCGTACGGCCGGCCAGTCGACGCCTTCGGTGTGAACGTGCGGCATGACGGCGCGGGTCGCGGCGATGTTGGCGCGGGCCATGGTGATGTCGCCGATCTTGAAGTGCCACTCCTCGACATCGCTCTCGCGACGCCAGCACCATTCGGCGATGCCGCGGGCCGCCGACGACGGAACCGGGTCCGGGACGATCAGCGGGTGGGTGCGCAGCCCGGCGCCCATCCGCCAGGAGAACTCCTCGCCCAACGCGGCGATGGCCTCACGCCCGTCACCGTCGCGCCGGTGCCGAGCGATCGCGTCATGGATGGTGTCCGCCCACAACAGCAGGACCAGGTCGTGGCGCAGCGGTCGCGCTTGTTCGGGGACGTGGATGCGGGTGGCGTCGAGGAGTCCGGCTTCGGCGAAGGCTCGGCGCGTGGCCTCGGTCTTGGCGGCTTGGGTGGGGTGTGTGCTCAGGTCGACGGTGAGGGGTTGGTCGAGTGGGCACAGCGGGGGCAGGCTGTCGTCCCAGTCCCAGTGCTCGGTCAGGTCGTCGACGGTGAGCTGGGCGGCGGTGGGGTCCCAGCTGACGCTGAGGTGGAAGTTCGAGCGTGAGTACTCCCGGTACAGCGGACCGGTGCCGGGCTCATCGTCCTCGTCGCTCTCGTCCCAGGGTTCATTCTCGGTCCAGCCGGCGTGGCGGAGCGGTGCGGTGAGTCGGGCGAGAAGCCGGGGGCCGGTGGCGTGCGGTGACAGGGGGTCGGGCGGTGCGCTGTTCATGGGTGGCCTTCAGTACGGTCGCGTGCGGGCGCTTGCGTGGTGGCTGTCACGGGGTGTCGCGTCCGGCTGCTTCGGCCTTCGCCTGCAACTCGTGGACGATGCGCCGCCAGCGCCGCGCTCCGCTCGTGTACCAGTGGTCTTCGCCGATCGGTCGCCAGTCGGCGAGTTCGCGGAGCTGTCGGATGATCGTTTCCGTGTCGAGGCGGTCGTGGCCGCCTCGCCCGGGGTCGAGTTCCTGCGCGATGTCGTGGAGGCGGTGGGCGGCGCGGTAGTAGGACAGCTGGGTGTCTGTGAGACGGCGGATGGCGTAGCCCTGGCACTTGCTGCACCAGTCGTAGCTGTCGTCGTCGAGCAGGTCGGCGACGGTCAGCAGGTCGTCGGCGGCGACGACGCCGTGTTCCCTGGAGTGCGGGCAGAACAGCGAGTGGCCCTTGCCCTGGATCCGGGGGTTGGCGTTGGTTGTGTAGACCTGTACGTCGGCGAGGACGCCGAGCGGGATGCCGCTGCCGCCGCTGCGCCATCGGTCGGCGTCCGGGGCCTCGAACGGCTCGAGGTCGAGGTCCTCGGCATGGGCCAGCAGCCCCAGCCACACCGGGCGAGGAAGGCTGCGGGAGCGGCCGTGGTCGTCGTACCCGCCGTCCAGTGTCCGCAGGTCCCGCACGCCGCGGGCCATGGCGAGCAGACGCAGGTTGCGTTCCGCGTCCTCGTGCTCGTACCCGAGCCAGGCCGCCCGTGTGGCGCCCTGCGCCAGGCCGAGGTCGTCACCGTGGAGAGGGTCGTGCGCACTGCGCGGGTACTGCGGCCAGAGGCTCTCCTGGCCTTCGGGCCTGGGGCCGACCTTGCGGATCCATGGTTCGATCACGTCTGCGGGGAGGTCCGCTGTGCCGGCGAGAAGGAAGTACTGCCATCCGCGGTCCAGGCGCTTCTCGATCACTGGCAGTGGCAGGACCTCGGCTCCGCCGTCCGTCGAGAAGACGGTGTACAGCTCGTCCGCGGCTGCGGGCCACATCGAACGCAGCAGGCGCAGATGCTGCGCGGTGAGCGGCTGGCGTTCGTGGACCGGGGTGTCGTCGAAGATCCCGGGCCGGAGCGGGCCGGCCGAGGGTACAGGCACGGTGGGGGCGGGCCTGTCCTGGTGGGCTTCGCAGTGGAGGTGGTGGGAGCGGGAGAGGAGCCGGTCGACGATGAGCTTGGGCACGCGCAGGGTGAAAATGCGGCCCGCCCAGTCGGCGTCGGCAAGATGGGTAATCAGCACGCCGTTCGTCCAGTCGTCCAAGTCCCGGAGGAAGCCGTGCTCACGCCAGGGCGGTGTCGGGTCTTCCTTGACCTCGGGCAGGCGTACGGACACCCACTGCAGGCCGCCGTGCGCCGAGGACGTGGCCGCTTCCCGGGCCTGGTTCTCCCAGGTCGCGACAAGCTCGTCGACTGCGTCACGGGTTTCGGCGTACCCCTTCCGATTGGGGCGGATGCCATGAGTGGAGCCGTAGGCAAGGTAGGTGCGCGCGCTTGGCCCCTCCCAGCCGCGCCCGGCCTCGCCCTGCCACTCACGCCAGAGCGCCTTCAGTCGCACACCGACTTCCTCGCCAGTCCCGATGGCGCTGAACGCCACATCTTCGCTGGGGAGTTCGGGCTCTTCCATGGCCGCCGCGGCAGCGGCGGCCACGAGCCCTTCGGAGTCGACGAACAGCACAGCCTGAGCCCGCAGGACCTCCAGGTACTGCTGCTTCGCGGCGAGCTTCGGCTCCGCCCACTGCGCCAGCCAGGGGAACAGGGCGACGCCGGCCCGGGCCAGGTGGAGACTCGTGGCCGCGCCGCGCCAGGTGGACAGCACGCTCTCCAGTAGACGCTTCGCCTCGTCGCGCGCTTCCCAGTCCTCCTCATCCGGCTCCTCGTCGTCCTCAGGGACAGCGGCGGCCGGCTCTACAGGCTCCGTGCGCAGCAGGGCGGCGGCGGACTGGATCACGTCCTGCTCCCAGCAGTCATCGGGGTCCGGTGCCGCGTACTGCTGCAACTGGTACAGCAGCCCCAGGCCGCCCAGCGCCCGCAGGAAGATGCCGAGGCCGCTGGTCGGCGATGCCCACTGTCCGGACCCCGCGCAGCGCGCGCACAGCCGGCCGATCGTCTCGGCGTTCAGCGGCAGCTGGGTCGTTGTGATGTCTCGGGTGCGCAACTGGGTGCAGGTCGCGCTGATGTGGAACTTGGCGTTCTTGCTTCTAGCCGCGTGGACGGTGATGGGTGCGTCCTGGAAGGGGCCGAGCGGAATGTCGGCGGTGAGCGGGCTGTCGAGCACGTGACTCCCCTATCGGTCTCGGCTTGGGAGCCTAGCCGGGGGTACTGACAGCCGACCCGGAAACCGTCGCGGTGGGGCGCGGCGGTTGACGGTTGCACGGTGCTCAGGCCTGGCAGCGGGCTTTCGGCGACGGCGATCCGGGTGCCGTCGGCCGTGGTTGTGCTGGCGCAGGGTCTGGTCCGGCTCCGGGGGCTCCGGCCAGTGGCGCAGCCTCGGTAAGTAGACCGGAGAAGCGGGGAATTTGCGGTGGCGTGGCACAGGGTGGCGGAGGAGCTACCGGCAAGGCGTCGTCTTGGGCGAGGACGCCGCGATGGTCAGCCGGTCACCATCGGCCGCGGCGCTTGTGTCCGGCCCGGTGCGGCCAAGGCTACCGCCGCTATTGGGCGCTGGTGGGATCGCGGTTCCGCGTGGGAGTCGCCTCGGCTGGCATTCGTCTGCGCGGCTGGGCTGATGTCAGGTCCGCCGGTCCGGTAGGCCCCAGCTGGCCGGCATCGTCTCCGATACGGTCAGCCTCATGACACAGACCTTCGCCTCACCCGCCGATGCCGCTGAGGCCATCATCAGGGACGTCCTGCAGATCCGGGAAGAAGCGCACCGGAAGGCTCATGATGCAAGCCAGTTTGGCGGTGGAGTCAACTTCCAGGACATGGAGCACACGCTCAGCGCGATGCGCGAGGATGCGATCCTGCGGTGCCTGGGCCACCTTCTGGGCGTCGCTGACGACGCCTCGGTCGACAACTACGTCTTGAGCTGGGCCGCAGAGCGCGAGATGGATCTGGATGAGACGTCGGTGCGCGTTCGGGAGTCACCGAATGCCACCGAACTCTACAAGGCGCGCGCACAGGCGCAACTGCTGGGCGTGCTGCGCGAGATGGGAGAGGCCGGCATGCTCAAGACCAAACTTCTTCCACTGATCGGGGAGGCGGACAAGAGCGCGTGGCGCGGAAGCAGCCGGTGGCTCGAGGAGTGGCTCGGCGACAGCACTGTGATCGCTCGACAGCGCGGTCGCAGCACCATCTACGTACACCGTGACTTCGCCGCCCCCAACGTCACTGGAGGACTTCATCCGTTTGGGGATGCGGCGACGGTCCTGAGCTGACTTGTCGTTAGGATCTCTGGCATGTCTGGTCGCTCCTCCGCCGATAGCTCCGAGCGTGCTCGCGCCCACCGCCTGGGTCGCCAGCTGCGAGCACTGCGAGAGGATCACGGCTTGACCCGAACCGAGTTGGCCTCCGCAGCCGGCGTACCCCTGCGCACACTGACCCGTTTAGAGACCGAGTGCGTCGCGCAGCCCGGACTGTTCACCGTCGCGGCGTTGGCGCGAGCCCTGGAGGTGACGGTAGACGACCTGGTGGCGGCTGCGGGTCCGGTGCCGGGCCTGTGGTCCACGGGTTACGAGGGCCGCACGATCGACTCGTTCGTGGCGGCGCTGGTCGATGCCGGCGTGGACGCGGTGGCGGATGTCCGGCTGACTCCGATCAGCCGCAAGCCCGGGTTCAGCAAGTCTCGGCTGAGTGCGGCCCTGGCCGAGGCAGATATTTCCTATCTGCACCTGCGCTACCTGGGCAACCCGAAGGACAATCGGGCGCCGTTCTGGGACGGCCGGGTCGGCGAAGGCCTGGCAGCGTTCGCCGACATCCTGGCGACGGAACCGGCCCGCCGGGAGCTGGAGGAACTGGCCGGGTTGGCCGTCGAGCGTTCGGTGGCAGTGCTGTGCTTCGAGCAGGACGAGCGCCGCTGCCACCGCCAGGCCGTCCTGGCTGAACTGCACCAGCGAACCGCGCTGCCCGTCGCCGACCTGGCCTGATCCGCTGCAACTCCACGCCGCGCACGCACCCTTGCGCATTCGGCACCGTGCCCGCCCAATGGTGACAGGAGTCGGACCAGGGGGCTGGAATGGTGGCATCGGGCTGGGAACGAGCGCGCATCCTGATCACGGTCAAGACGTATCCCGACGTTTCGCACAAGTACCTGGAAACATGCTGCGTCGCCGGCATCCGCCTGGACAGCGACCCGGTGGGGCATGTGCGGCTCTTCCCAGTCCCGCACCGGTTGCTCGACGAGGAGAAGCAGTTCGGGAAGTACTCCGTCGTCGAGGTCGACGTCCGACGCCACCACGGCGACCGGAGACCCGAGAGCCTGCGACCCAACCTGGACACCCTCCGGGTCGTCGACACGGTCAGCAGCCGGAACGGCTGGGCCGAGCGCCTCGACATCGCCAGACCGCTGATCCGACCGTCCCTGTGCGCGATCAAACGCCTCCAGGCCGCCGACGGAACCTCCCTCGGACTCTTCCGCCCCGCCCGCATCGACTCCTTCCGACTCGCCGACGCCAACCCGTGGACCGCGGAGCAGCACGGCATCGTCAACCAGACCGACGTGCTGCATCCCGACCACCGACCCCTCGAATGGGTTCCCTACGAGTTCCGCTACCGCTTCCACTGCGACGACGACACCTGCCGGGGCCACGACATGGGCTTGCACGACTGGGAAGCCGGTCAGTCGTGGCGCAAGTTCCGCCGCACCTACCCCGCCCACCGGCTCACCGACGTCCTGCGCGAGCGGTGGTGGACCAGGATGGTCACGCCCGATCGGGCCACGCACTTCTTCGTCGGTAACATCGCCGCCCGCCCGAGGACGTTCATGCTCCTTGGCGTGTTCAACCCCACGATCGCCGCTCTCACCGCCCCGCGCCAGGACTCGCTCTTCTGAGCGCGCACTCGGAGTCTTTACCGGTATCAGACCGCAAGCGTGTGAGGCCCTCATGGGAGCAGCCCCACCACCGCGAAGCCCGACGGTTGGCGGTGGAGTCCTGCTCACTCGGACCGGCGCAACGCCTGCTGGAATCCAGCACCGCCAGGGCCCGGCCGCTGGCGACGGGCACGTGCTCACCACGCCGACCAGCGGCTGGTCGCTCACGTTTCAACATGGTTACTTCGCTGCGTCGCCGAGTGCGGCCGCCCTAGCGTGCCGGTTCGGGGAATGGCAGCTGCCTGCGGCAGCAAGAAGGCACTTGAGGGGTTCATGTATCTGGCACGCGTGCAGGCCGAGAACTTCCGAATCTTCGGCGGTCCTGCCACCGACTCGGATCCCGGGGCGGCCCTGGACCTCGCTCTTCAACCTGGCCTCACCGTTCTGGTCGGAGAGAACGACAGCGGCAAGAGCGCCGTGGTCGACGCGATCCGCCTGTGCCTGACATCGAGCGCCGACTTCAGCCGCATCACAGCGGACGACCTCCATTACGGTGCCGGTGGCAGGGCCGACTACCTTCAGATCAGCTGTACGTTCGAAGGCCTCGACGACCAAGAACTCGGCTCTTTCAGCGAGTTCCTGACCTCGCTTCCGGGCGAGGCGCCCCGGCTGACCGTGATCCTGCGGGCAGAACCGTTCGACCCGGATGTGCCCCACCGCATGTCCGTCAGGGTACGTGCGGGCGAGACCGTGATCGACGGCGAAGCCCGCGAGCGGCTTCGCGCGACATACCTGCGGCCGCTGCGCGACGCCGAAGGAGAGATGCGGGCCGGCCGCAACTCACGACTGTCGCAGATCCTCACCCAGTACCCCGGCATGCAGGACCAGCGGGAGGACGACTTCAAGGCCACCGAGGACAGCGCCGGCACCTTGGTGGGCATCCTGCAGCGCGCCGACCACCACATCAACGCCAACGCTCTGGTGCAAAAAGCCCGGGACGAGCTCAACAGCGGATACCTGAACAGATTCGCCATCGGCCAGGACATCCTTGCCGGCATGATCAGCATCGCCGCAACCGCATCGCTCCAGAGCGTCCTGGAGCGCCTGGAGCTTGCCTTCGCGCCCGACCCCGGCCTCACTGAGTCGACTCGTCACGGCCTCGGCTATAACAACGCCCTGTTCATGGCCGCCGAACTCCTACTACTGGGCCGGGAAAGCACCTCCCCCATCCTCCTCATCGAGGAGCCCGAGGCCCACATGCACCCACAGCTGCAAACCCGAGTCGTCGACCTACTCCAGGACCGCAGCCGCGGCGAGTCTCCGGTCCAGATCATCGCCACCACGCACAGCCCGCATATCGCCTCCAGCGTGTCGGTGGAGCACCTGACCCTCGTGGCGCGGGGCCGGACGTTCCCTCTCCGGCCGGAATGCACCCAACTCGATCGCTCGGACTACGCGTTCCTCAGCCGCTTCCTGGATGCCACCAAGGCGAACCTCTTCTTCGCCCGGGCGATCGCCATGGTCGAGGGAGATGCGGAGGTCCTGCTCCTGCCCGCACTCGCCCGTGTCGCCGGCCACTCGTTCGCCGAGAACGGCGTCAGCATCGTGAATGTCGGCAGCACCGGCCTGTTCCGCTACTCCCGAATCTTCCAGCGGACAGACTCCGCCATGCCGCCGGTGCACGTGGCCTGCATCACGGACATGGATCTGGCTCCCGACGGGGCCGACAAGGAAATGGCCAAGGAACTCACGCGGTGGAGCAGCCTGACCGCGGCGGAGCGGAGCGCGCGCGTCATAAAGAAGCAGAAGCGCGACGGCGGGGCCGTCCGGACCTTCGTGTCGAACTGGTGGACCCTCGAGTACGACTTGGCCCGCGCCTCATGGCCGATGGCAACGCTGATGCACCAAGCGATCAGCGCGGCCAAGAGCAACAAATGGCCGACATCGGAGGACCTCGTGGGAATCGAGGAGACTGCGGCCATGGAGGTGAAGAAGTGGCGGGAGGACGACAGTCTCTCGCTTGAGGAGTGCGCGCTGAGGATCTACCGTCCGCTGCGCGTGGGTGGCACCAGTAAGTCGATCGCGGCCCAGCACGCTGCCCGTCTGCTGGAGAGATCCGGTATCGCGCCCAGGGACCTGCCGAGCTACCTGGTGGAGACGCTCGACTACCTGCGCGGGAGTGCCCGGTCGTGACCCTGCCTCTGTCCCCCACCGCCCTGGACCGTGAAATCATCGAAGCCAAGGCGCGGAGCATGGGCCTCGCTCTGACGTCTCCCGAGCAGTTCGCGTTCTTGGAGGCCCGCGGCCCGCTGCACCTGCAGGCAGCCCCGGGCTCGGGCAAGACCACCCTCGTTGCCCTGAAACTCGCATTGTTGGCGGACGGCTGGTCGTCCGACCGCCACGGCATCTGCGTCCTCTCTCACACCAATACCGCCACCCAGGAGATCGCGAGCCGACTGACTGGACGGGCACGGCGGTTGGAGCACTACCCGCACTTCGTCGGGACGTTCCAGAGCTTCGTGCACACCTTCCTCGCTCTACCGGCTCTGCGTTCGCTGAAGGTCGCCACCCGAGCCGTCGACGACCAGGCCTTCGCCGCCCAGGCCCGCAGGCTTCTGGACCTGGGCCAATTCACGACGCTGAGGGCCTACCTGAAGCGGCGGAGTGATGGGCTGAAGATGGTCACCGAAGCCACGTACGTCTTCGACCCCGCCGAGCCGGAACTACAGATCCGGGTCGACGGCCTCAATCGCGGCACCGCCAGCTACAGGCAGTTGATGAAACTCAAGGAGCACCTCTGCCTGCGCGGCGTCTTCCGCTACGCCGACATGTATGCAATCGCCAGCCGGCACCTGCACCAGCACCCCCGCCTGGCCTTCGGCCTGCGTTCCCGGTTCCCGTTCGTCCTGATCGACGAGATGCAGGACACCGGTGAGGAACAGCGCCGCCTGTTGGAAGCGGTGTTCAAGGACGATGCCGTCGTCCAGTGTGTAGGAGACGTCAACCAGCGCATCCTCAGTGCAGATGGTGTCGAACCTACGGCAGGGAGCTTCCTTAACGAGAAGGCGATGGAACTCCCGGTGAGCCTGCGCTTCGGCGCGGGGCCCGCGAGAGTGGCAAGCAGGCTCGCGGTTCACCGCCCGCAGGAAATCCGAGGCCACGGACCCGAGAGCGCTCTCGCCATCATCACCTTTACCGAGGACAGCATCGTCCGGGTCCTACCCGCTTTCGACGACCTTGTCCGGCGAACAGTGCCGGCCGAAGCCGTCGCCGCGCACCCGCCGAAGGTCCTCGGCGCTCGCGAGAGCCCAGGCACCTCACGGCTCTTCCCCCGCGCGGTCGGCTGCTACCTGCCCCATCCGGCCACCGGGACGGCGGTGGAGGTAAGTCGGCTGCTTCAGGCCTACCGGCATGCCAGGGCGGTCCTGCTGCACACGGGCCAGGTCGGTCCAGCAGTCACCGTTATATGGGGAGCCGTCCGCGCTCTCCTCTGGGAGCTCCAGCCACCGACCACGCCCCTGACTCTGCCAGAGAGCCTGCCGCCGTTCCTCCAGCTCGACCGCAGACCCGGCACACCGGGCCACCACCTCCGAGTACTCCTGGTCAGGGCATTGCACGACGACTGCGACACTCCCGCAGCCTGGGAAGACTTCGTGAGCCGCCTCGGGAGGCTGGTGGAGGAGGCCGTCGGCGCACCCGTCCCGGTGGACAGAACCACCTATGCTCTCTGGCTGTCCCACACGCCGCTGCCGCCGTCCTCGGAAACATCCCTGTCCCCGGTGCTCACAGCTACCGTCGCGAGCGCGAAGGGCGAGACACACTGCGCGACCCTCGTCCTGGAATGCGTCACCAAGCACGGGAGGAGCCACGACCTCGGCAGCCTCCTCCCCGTGATCACCGGGGAGACTCCCGCCGGCAAACTCAATACCACCGGCCGGCACGCCGCGATGACCACCTTCGTCGCAGCCACGCGCGCCAAGCACCTGCTCGCGCTCGCCGTCCACGAGGACCGCGCGAACCCCTACCTCGAAGCCCTAACGCGCGACGGCTGGTCCGTAGTCAGCCTCTGAATGGGCGTGCGGTTCGGTGTGAGACCTTTCAAAGACAACAGCAGGGCCGGACATCGCCGCGCCTGATGGGCAGCCAGGTCAAAGCTGTTGTCCCCTTCCGGGTTAATGGCGATTGCGGCTGCCTCCACCGAAAGCACCATGCCCGCAGACCGATTCCCCATGCGCGCGCGAGGTGGACGTGCAAGACCTGGAGGAGGCCGCGCGAGCAGGAGACCGCGGGCCGTCATGACGTCCTCGCCTGCGAGCATCCCAGCAGCGTCGTGGTGGGCGGGCATGGTCGTGGAGTTGACTCTGACCAGCGACAGGCCCCTAAGTCCCTCGCGAGGGCGTTCCCGGGTCCTGGCCCGATGCCGAGTGGACACCCCGGCATCCTAACGAGCCGGTGGCCTCGCGGGACAAGCTGAGCATGGAGTACCTCGGCTACGTCGAGCCCGACGGCTACGACCGAGTCGTGTTCCGAGGCGACGTGAAAGCCAACGAATTCATCGCGTTCTGGCTCAAGGACGGCCGGGTCCTCGCCGGTATGAACATGAACGTCTGGGACGTCACCGACCCGATCCGCGACCTGATCATCTCCAAGCGCGTGGTGGACCCTGACCGCCTGGCGGACCCGAACGTCCCCCTCGGCGAGGTCTGAGACCCGACCGGAGCCCTGGCCGACGAGCAGCCGACCGATCAACGCTGCGCGCCGCACGAACCGGACCGGGTTCGGCGGCCAGGGCTCCATCCGGCGGGCGTACACACCCTCGGCCACGAGGGACGTCTTCGCCTCCTCGTCCGGCCGCCGGGCTTCGGGGCCCTCCGAGTCGAAGCCGCACGGCTCACCCGGCTAGCGATCGTGGATCGGGGCCGGGTAGCCGACAGCGAGCGTCTCCAGAACGGCCAGGCCCATCCCGAGCCCTCTCCCGTCAGTCGGCGGAGACCTCGACGGACTCCAGGAGTAGCGGCGGGGGGTGAGGCCCAGCCAGCACCGGGACGAGTCCGTCCCTCACGTGCGGCCAGCGGCCGTCCTCGTCCACCGCCCGCTCGGTCTGGTGGGCGGCGGTAGCGGCGCCCCGGCGGATGCGGGGCGCCAGGTTGAGACGATCCGACATGGCAGCCTCTGATGCACACATGAGGAGAACTCGTGCTACCGGCGAGGCGCCCGAAACACCAGAGGAGGCCCGACACCACTCGGGGGTGCGACACCCAGAGACCCGAACCCACTTGACCCCCAGTCGCCCGGCGATGTGCGTGTCAGCGTGCCGTGCACTGAACGGAACGCGTTGTTCGTGAAGAAGGGCATGCATGCTCGCATCTCAGTCCATCACGTGTGGTCCCTGTGGCGTCCCTCCGGGGTGGGTATCCGAGGCCGCGGTCGATGACCCCTTCAACCAGTACAAGGCTGGTGCGACATCGTCCGCTTCGCCTGCGGCACCGACGCCCGTCTCGGCAAGATCCCCACCGTACGCGCCAACGACATCGACGCCGAGACCTGAGCTCCGGAGGTGTGCCGGCACAGATCACCACCTCCTCGGCGGCCCGCTGGTTCGGCGGGATCGAGGCTGGCCCAACTGCGCGCCGGCTCTACCGCCTACACCTGCGCCCGCCAACGACCACCGTGCGGCACGCCGCCGCACCCAATGACGAGAGGAGCCGGGCCGGTCTGACCTGGCTCCCCTCCGTGCCCCACCTACCCGAAGAGGCGCGATCCACGGACGCCAACGGTGACGGTAGAGTGAGCCACCTGTCACAACAGATCAGACGGCGTCGATCCATGCCGTTAAGCGGGGCAGCTACGGAGGCTGACGTGGATCACGAGCCCAGCGAGCTTCGGAATCTACTCACGGGCCTGGCTGTCGCTTCTGGCAACTTCGGGTTCCTCCTTCCCCACGAGCCACTCCAAGTCACCGTGGTAGGCGGTCAGGACGATGGCGGGCCAGCCGGCTCGAGCAGCCGAACATGGCGCCACACGTTCGTGTAGGTGCGCTGGGCCTCCCGTGCCCAAGAAGGGGGCGTGTGCCAGTCGACGGCCACCTCGCGCTCGCCCCACGCCACCTGCATGATCCGGCGGCCGGTGGCGAAGCTCTCGACGAGATCACGGCGCAGGAACAGCAGGTGCCCGCGCCAGGGCTTGTCCACGCTGAAGACCGCGGAGGCGCGTCGGCCGTCCAAGCCCACGAGGTCCAGGGTGCCGGGCAGCTGACGCAGGCCGAACCGGGCGGCGAACTCGAAGGAGGGCACATCGTAGGACCCACCCAGAGCGCTCTCCGATTGGCTGTCGGAGGAGAATTCAACAGCGACTTGGTCGAGGCCGATGCCTTCGGTGTCCTGCCAGTGCCGCAGAATTTCCGGCTGTGGGTAAGTGGCCGATGTGGGGGCGGAAGCTGGGTCGAACCTGGGGCTCCAGGGCATTTCTGTGGCCAGTACGCCGCGGGCCGTCGGCAGTGAGGGAAAGAAGTCGTTCCCCGGATAGGCCTGATCTGTGGCGTACTGCCGGGCGCGCTGGGCATCTTCGGGGGCCAGCAGAAGGGTCCGGAAGAACCCGAACACCGTCCGGCCGTCATGCTCGTGGGCCAGGTAGCCCTCGACCAGAAGCCAGCCGCCGTCCACATCATGGATCTCCGCCGGAGACCAGAGCTGGTCAGGGACTTCCACAGGGCCGGACGTGACCCAGGTCCGGTGGTCCTTGGACTCCGTGGATGCCCAGGACGGCAGGGGCACGGGCGCGGCCGGAGGCATGTCGGGGAAGCCCGGGTCGATGTCGGGCATCAAACGTTCCGGATCCCCGAAGGGGGCCGGTGCCTGTCCGGCATCCACGAGACGGCCGACCATTTCGTGATAGGCGATCCAGCTGTACTTCTTGCCGTAACGCTCCACCTTCCTGGAAGAGCTATGCCGGCGCTCGGCACTCATGGCGATGTCACGGTCGAGGCTGCCGAACTCTTGGCTGCGCCATCCGAGTTCCCAGACACGGGCTCTGACCTCGGTACGAGCCTGGCGGAAGTCGGGGTGGGTGTAGTCGTAGTTGTCGCGGCCGTTGATGGCCGCTCCGATGACGTAGTTCTCGAAGTCCATGTGCATGGTCCGGTCGCACTCTGCAGCATGGGGATCGTCGTCGGCCATCACCTCGGCTGGTTCTGTGGCAGTGAACCTCAGGTTATGGGCGTCGACACCGTCCGGAACGGCGGTGGGGTGGAGAGCGTCGGCGAACTCGAAGGTCGCCCGTACGTAACCGCGCAGTTGCTCGTGGGAGGTGGGAGTGGCCCCACCCTCGAGGAAGCTGTCGTGCAGTTGCGCAAGCCAGTCTCGCAGTGCCTGCTCGAACGGCCCTGCGGGGTCGGGCATCTGATGGCTGCTGGCGGCGCCGAATGCGGCGCCGACGAGGCGCTCGACGACGTAGGGGTCGTCAACGTCGAGCATCCTGGCCGCGAGGTCGAACAGCCGCTTGGGTTCCGGCCGACCGTACCGCTGGAGTGCCTTCGTGGCGAGGTCACGCAAGGCCGTGTCCGTCGAGGTCAGCAGCCAGGAGATGGCCAACGCGTCCAGGTCGTCGCTTTCGGTACGGCCTGCCTGGGCCTCCCATCGGCTGACCGCCCGCTCCAGAGCCGTAGTGAGCACTCCTGAGGCCCGGCCGCGGACCCACTCGGTCCAGTACAGGTCGCGTTGCGCAAGGGGAAGCCGCCTCATGACCCTGTCAAGGAATGCGGCGTTTAGGCGGTGCGGGGCGGACCTGCGCACCTCCCATAGGCGGTCGAACACATGACGGCGGCCTCGGTCGCTTAGCCAGCGTGTGCCGATGAGGTCCTCGAGCGCGTTGACGGTCTCGTCGTCCAAGAAACCGGACTCGGTGGCGAGCTCGCAGATGAGCGCGAAATCGCGGTGCTCGGCCGGGGCGGCGCGCCACAGGTGACGCCTGGTGAAGCGGCGTGGGAGCAGGCCGATCAGGCCGATGGTGACATCCTCGCCAAGGGAGTGGGCCTGCTCGCCGAGGAGGCGATGCCACAGGTCCGGCTCCGCGAGCTGATCGTGGACACCGGCGTAGGTCATGCGTCCCAGGAGCGAGTCGGCGATGAGGTATCCGGCGAGGCGGTCGAACGCGAAGGCGCACTCGGCGTCGTCGAATCCCTCCGTCTCCTGGCGGATGAGGACTCCTTCCTCCACAAGGCGCCGGAAGAGGCTCTCGTCCCAGTTCTGCCGGCTCGCGTCGAGGATTTCCCTGGCCGTGTCGGACGGGAGCCGGCGGAGCTGATGTGCCCACATGTGCCTTGCGAGGTCCGCGAGGCGGCGCTTGATCTGGTCGGCGGGCACGTGGATGCGCGCCGGATCCATGGCCAGGCGGTTGGCCACACCATCGCGGTACAACTCGAAGACACCCACCAGAGACTGGGGCAGTGCTTCCGCACCCACCGGTGTCTGGCGTCCGGGGTTCGCGGCCTCGCAGTACATGCGCACGAACAGCGGACTGCCGAAAGCATCCGTCGGAAGCCACGCATCGGACGGGTTGATCTTGTACTCGCGGAAGTAGACCTTGACGATCTCGGCGACTTCCGCACGCTGCCACTCCAGGTCCAGCCGCGTGGCGCCCTCGGGGAGGACCTGGTCCGCGTGTGCTTCACGAAGAGTGACGATGACCATCACGTAGGGGTAGTCGCCCAACGCCGGCATCAGCTCGGCGATCAGCCTGCGCCATTCAAGTGGTCGCTCGGCCTCGTTCAGCCCGTCAATGATCAGCGGGATTCGGCAACCTGTGCGCATACCAGAGGAGTTGAGCGCCTCGAGGAGCTCCTCGAAGCGGTCTGCCTTCATCCCGGGGATCTTGCGCGCGAGGTCGTGGAGAGTTCCGCCGGCGCGCAGGCTGCCGCCTTGGATGAACACCCCTGCTGTCGGACGGTCGGTCGGTGCGGTCATCTGCGCGGAGAGGTGTGTCTTGCCCTGCCCTGCGGCGGCGGTGATGGCGAGCAGCGGCGCTTCGGCATCTGCTCGCGCGATGCTGATCCACTGGACGATGTCGCGGATTTCCGCCCCTAGACTGGCCACCAGCAGCGCTTCGGGTCGCCGATATCGCCTCAGGTTGGCCACCAGGCGTCTCAGCGTGCGGGGAGAGGTCGCCGGTGGCTCGTGGTCGGCAAGCCGCTCACGGACCTCCCCAAGCCGAAGACCCCTGCCGGCATCGATGATCTCTCTCAGATCCGCGACGAACTGGTCCAGGTCGTCAGCGACCGCTGAAGCGTCGACACGGGAGTCCGGCCCCAGGCCACTGAGGGCGCTGCGAAGCGCTTCAGCCCGGGTCGCAACGTCGTCGGCACGCTGCTGCAGCCAGTCGAACGCCGCCGGGCGCAACAACGCCCGGTCGATGTGGTGCTCCGCTCGGGTTGAAGTGTGCAGGCGGGGCATCCACCGGAGCCGGACCGGCGCAACGGATCGCTCATGGGCTTGTTCCAACACCTTTGGGTCGAGGGTGAGCTCGCCGAAGAAGGTGGCACGCAGCTCGTCATGCCCGGCCAGTTCGGCGTCGAAATTCTCGGCGCACCACAGCTTGACCTTGACGGCCCCCTGGCGGAGGCCGTCGATCCACTCCTCGTCGTTCTTCGCTGGCCGCTGCGGCAGGCAGAGAACGAAGTCGGTCAGCCCCTTGACGTGCTTGACCGCCAGCTCGAGGGACTCCTTGATCAGTTTGCGCTGACCGCTGGTGAGCTCGTTCTTACTGTTGAGGGCGAACCATTTGCATGACCATCCCCAGACCCTGCCGGGGTCGCCCAGTGCGCCGGGGTGGTCGACGCACAGGTAGAACTCGACGCCGGGCTGGTTGCGCCGCTCTCGCATCCTTCCCAATGCGCCGTAGCGCCGGGAAACGACGGCCCGCGTCAGGGCCTCGAAGTTCTGGTCGGCGGCACCGGGCAGTCGCTCCAGATCAGTCAGATCCACTGTCACTCCGCTCGCTCACGTCCGCCCGCGGTGTCGCGTCCTCGTTCCATTCGTGCTGGGAGAACACCTCGACCTTCGCGCCGTAGTGGAGGAACACTTTCAAGAACCCCTGCACATCGGACTCATCGGTCCAGAGCCTGACGGTCTCGGCGTGACGGGTGACGCTGTGGTCGAACGCATAGTTGTCGACGTCGGAGCGGCCCATGTCGTACAGCTTCATCCCGGACAGTGCGTCGCTGATTTCGCGGGGCATGCGCTCATCGTGGGTGCGCCAGTCGTCGTCGGACCACACGCTTTCGGCGAGTTCCTGCAGTGCCTTCATACATTCCTCGGCTGCCTTCGCGCCGGCGACTTCCTGGAAGCGGCCGATCATGACGAGGTTCATCGAGTGCTCCGAGCCGTATCCGTTCCAGATCCTCATCGTGGTCCTCTCAGCGCCTGGATGGCGTCCATGATGGAGGCGCCGACCGGTGTGCCTGTGGAAGCGTAGGCGTGGGGGCGCAGGATCCCCTCGGCGTCGACGTGCATGTGAGCGTCCAGGGGGTGCTCGCCCGGCAAGGCCTCCGCGACGGGCAGCGCTGCTTCGAGACCGGTGCGGGAGATCGCGAGGCGGACCCCAGCTTTGGCAGCCGAGATCCACGCGACAAGGCGCTGCGCGTCGGCCTCGCCGATCCCTGGGGTAGCCGCGGTCGGCTGCTCCGGCAGGAGCAGCAGCTCGGCGGCTCCGACATCGACCGCGAACTTGGCGACGGCGTCCAGTTCACCGATGGTGTCGGCGTTGACCACCGTATTGATGCCGAACGGGACGAGGGAGGCGAGCAGAGAGGCCGCGCGGACGACGGAGGTGAACGGCTTGCCGCGAAGTCGCTCGTAGGTGGGTCCGATTCCGTCGACCGACAGGCGGACGAAGTGCACGGCGCCGCGCAGGGACTCGACGAAGCCGGGTGTAAGCCGGTGCCCGTGCGTAGTGAACGTCACTGCCATCGACGTGGACTGGGAGATGTCCGCGCAGAGTTGGGGAAATCGCCGGTACGCGGTCGGCTCCCCGCCTCCGAAGCCGACGCCCAGGCACCCGGCCGCATCCAGTTCGACCGCCCAGGCCAGCACGTTCTCCGGGTTGAGGGCCGCGGCATGCTTGGACGCGTAGCAGTACGCGCAGTGGAGCTCGCACGCATTCGTCAAAGCGACGGACAGGTACCGGGGAGCGGGAGAGAACTGCTCAGCGGCGACCCGCACCTCGTCAAGCAGAACATTCATCCCGGAAGCACGGTCGAACAGGTGAGCGCCACAAGCGGACAGGCGGGTCTTGAACGTCATCGGCAGCATCATGCCACCAGGGCCCGTTACGGCGGGACAAGAGGGGGCAATCCTTACTGGGCATTTCACCCTCGGTGCGACCGACCGGCCCCCGTGACAGGTCGAGCAACTCACGATGTGGCGCGCCGGCCGTCCGCGGTCTCCACGTCGGGCCGAAGGGCTTTTCCTCCAGTGTGGCCCGAGCCCTAACCAAGTGGAGGGGCACCCGACAGCGGGCGCGCACCGGCTGGCATTCCGGCGCCGCCGCCGCGGTGACCGGCTGCACCCAACCGGATCGCGCGGCTGCACCGCACTGCCGACCGCAACCGCCGACAGGCGATGAACCGCATCGCTCCGCCGGCCGTGCCGGAGCAGCAGCCCCGCAACACGGCGCCGGGGCTCCGGCCCGAGGCCGACGCCGGAGTAACCGACGCGGCCCGGGCAACCGGCGCTCGTAGCGGTCGAATCGCAGAGGTGGCCCGGCACGAGGTCCCGAGCCACCTCTCTTGGCCCGCCGCTGGGTCTGGAAGGCGAGTATGGTCCCCTCTGTGGCGACCAGCGCGCCGCGGTCCCGCCCGACCCGCGGGACCAGCACGCCCGCGGCCACGGTGGGCCTGGTGCCCAGCACGGCTGCCGGGGTGAGAATCGCAGGCCCGGCAGGCCCTCCACGAAGGCCCGCCTGTTGACGCTCTCACCTCTCAGCAGCTCGGGAGTGCCCGTGGACACCGTCACCTTCACCGAGACCCTGCCCGATGGACAGGCCGTGTCCCTCGTCACCACCGTCTTCGGCGCGGTGACCTACACCGGGACGGGGCCGGCCTGGTTCACGCCCAGCGAGACCGCGGCGGTAACCGCGATGGGCAACGCGGCGCTCACCGCCTTCGCCGTGTCGGGGGAGTCTTCGGATCGACCGGGCACGCCAAAGTGGACGCGGTCCTACGTGTCCAGGTTGATCAGCATGACGATCCACACGGCGGCGGCCCTCACCACGCCGAGGGCCTCGATCCGCTTCATCTCCAAGTCCTTCGCGCCGCCGCCGTGGCGCACCCACGGCATGGAGGAGCCGTAGTTGTGGAGCTGGTTGATCGCGCTGCGCAGCGGGGAGCGCTCGCCTTCCGGGAACAGCTTGACCAACCCGGCGTTGATGCTCTTCTCTCCGGAGGCGATCCTGACGACGCCTTCCAGGGTGTTGACGGCCAGGGCGACGGCCTGGCGGTCGTCGCCGGCCTTCTGCGCGGCCAGGGTCTTGAACCAGTTCGCGCGGGCGGAGGCGTACTTCCCGGTGAGCAGGGTCAGCGGGCGGACGGTGGCGTCCTGGACGTCCAGTTCCTCGGCCCCCTCATCGTCCTCAACGAAGTTGCCGTCGATCATGACGAGCCCGATCCCGGCCTCCTTGAGGACCTTGTTGACCCGCTCGTCATAGGACGACCACCCCATCCCGGTGGAGTTCAGGGCCTGCTCCAGCAGGTCGAACACCTTGGGGTCCGGGAGTCGCTGCAGCCGCTCGTTGACCCAGTCGTACTTGTCCGCGCCCCACAGGCCGGCGGGCACCGGGATGTCGAGCCAGTCGGCGAGGGTCGGGACCGCCTCGTCCTCCAGGGCATGCACGAGGTCTTGGAGGACTTTGCGCAGCCCGGGCGGGGCGACCTCGCGTTCGTGACCCATCGACGTTCCTCCTGCTCCGTGCGGTCCTTCAGCCTGCATTGTTGCCGAGTCGGCCGACGGGGGCAGCCCGTTTTCGCGCGAGCGGGCTGCCGCGGGTCGGGGCGGCAGGCGGCGCGCTCCCCCGCAGAACGGACCGGGCGCGGCCGGCTCCTGCCCGAGCGGATCAGGCTGTCGTTCTGGGTGCTGCGCGTTGACCGTGCGCGTGGCTGAGCAGGTACAGCGCCGCTTGGAGGATGAGCGCGACGTGGTGCCTGGGCGGAGTGCCAGTCAGGCCGTGGAGGATGTCGTTGCGCAGGTTCATCCCGCGGTCGGAATCAACCAGGAGGAGTTCCAGCGCTCGGCTCCAGTCCGCCGGGTACCCGGCCTCCGGCATGCTCTGCAGCAGCCCGCCCAGCATGGCGACTCCACCGGGGGTCTGCCCCTTGGCCACGGAAACGATGGAGACCCGGGTACGCAGGAGCTCCCGGAGGATCTGCTCGACCTGGGGCAGCGCGACGCACGCCGCGGCCTCGAACTCCCCCAGCCAGTAGTAGAGGAAGGCCCGGGCGAGGATCCGCGCGCGGGGTTCGGGCAGCACCGTCTCGTGTGCCAGAGCGCCGATCATCTCGAACTCGTCGGGCCGGAAGCGCTCGTGGATGCGGTCGAGCTGGACCGCGGTCAGCCTCCCGAACACGCCCAGGCCGTCGACCTGCATCTGCACGGCGTGGTCGTCGTCGGCGTCGACGGGCGGGCGGACGAAGACCGGTCCGGCCGGGTTGATGCGCGAGCGCGGGAGTCGCAGAAGGCCCTCAAGCGCGCCGTCGGCCTCGGCCTGGGCCTGCGTGCGCATCGCCGGATGGATGTCCTCCACGGTGCGCCACAGTGCGGTCTGCAGATCTGGGGCGGCATCGACCAGCGCCCGCTGCCCGGCAACCAACGCACGCGGGAGGGTGCCCTCACTGCGGATCACAGTCCACTCCAGCGTGGTCTGCTGCAGCGCCATCACGGCACGTACCCGCAACTCGGACAAGCCCCGCTTCTGCGCCTCGGTCGCTGCCTCCGTCAGGTAGTACAGGCGGCGGTGCCCGGCATCGGCAACATCAGCGGCATCGAGGAGGGTGTGAACCACCGCAGTGTCGATCTCCGTACGGCGGCTCGGGGGCGCGCTCTCCCGCAACAGCTCAAGGAAGCCGAGCCGGTCGTCCACGTCATGGGCGAAGCGCTCAGCCGCCCGCTCGGCGAGGTCCGCGAGGACCGCGGCGTCGCCTCGCGGACCCCTCAGCTCCTCCAGGAGACCCAGCAGGGCTCGCCCCTCGTCCTCGTCTCCGTCCAGGATGCGCTCGGCCAGGGCAAGGGCGTCCGTGGTCGCGCGGTCACGAAGAAGAGGCTGGTTGAACCTGCGGGCCAACTCCCTGGCCCTCGTCAGGCATCTGGCGGCCCGCGACAGCCCGTGGCCCTCCCGGGGAGTGGCCAGCAGCAGCTGCGCCGCGTCGAGGTACCCGGTCGCTGCGCCGCAGATGTGGTCGTACGTACGGCCGTGGCCGGCGTCGAGGAGCAGATGATGGAGGTGGCCGCGAAGGAGGGGATCACTCACGCCGTCCGCGTACAGGTTCCAGATCTCCAACTGGGCTGGTGCGGGCTGACTCGGCAGCCCCGCCTGCGCCTCCTTGCGAGACTTTGTCCCCTCGGACGGCCGGAGGCGCAGGGCTGCAACCAGTGCATCCCGCTGTTCGGCGGCAGCGCGCGAACCGACGTCCGCGGCCCGGAGGGCGAACGCGGTGGATGTGTGGAACGGGGCGTCCTTCGCCGCCTTCATGAGTGCGGTGAGCACGCTCGGCTCGATCTGCGGCACGGGGCCTCGCTTTCGTCACCAGCAGTATCGGAGCAGTCGTGGTCGGCGCGCACCGATTTTCGTGGGCCTTGGCAACCCGGCGACTCCAGTTCCGCGGGCCTCGGGAGCGCCACCAGTCCTTACTCGATTCCCGCTTCCTGCAGCACGGTAAGCAGCGCACCGATGGCCCCGGGCGTCGGGTTCTCCCACACCTGTACCGCGGCCTCCTCGATCCGGCTACGGTCCTCGCCGCTCAGATCGCGTGCCCTGGCTCCGAGCTGATCGAGGTAGGCGGTGTGCCCCGGCGAAGGAGTGAGGTCGCCCGTACCAGCATGATGCCCCGTCAGCATGCGCCGCGGGGCGGACCCGCATCTCCTGGGTTCACCGCGCGGTGAGCCGGAAGTGCGCCGACCGCCGCCCCAACGCGCCCCGACTCAGGGCCCGACCGAGCAGCACCCGCACTACCGGCCAGGCCGCCAGGCGCCGCGCACTCGGGCCGGGACCAGCCCGGGTCCTGTCCGTACTCGGCCACCCCCAGGCCCGAACGGCGGCCGGCACGTAGTCCAACCCCGGCGGAGCGGCCCCGGTGCGGGTTATGCCAGTTCCACCTCCAGGAGAACCGGATGCGGTCCCACCTCGTTGCCGCGGTTATCTGCCAGCAGCAGGACCCGCCCGTCACCGGCGAGGGCGAGCGCCACAGCCCGGTTGAGGCCGGGCAGGCGGCACACCAGCGAGTGCTGGTTGGTGGTCAGGTCGGTCCGGTAGAGGACGACGGCGGCCCCGCTCGGGTCCGGGCCGACGCTGAGCACGGTGTTCGCGTCCAGGGCGAGCAGCGCGGTGCAGCTCATGGGCGGGCCGTCGCGCCAGTTCTCCTGGTCCAGGACCATGTCCGGTCCGACGTCCAGGCGGCCGCTCTTGCTGCCGCCGGCCAGGTAGAGTCGGCCGTCCTCGGTGAAGACGACGTCGTCAACCTGCCCGTCGAACTCGATGCTGTACCGCTGCTCGTCGCCGAGCCGGTCGCCGACGCTGACCAGGGTGTGGGAGCCCTGATAGACCGGGCCGGTGGGGCCGGTGCTGGAGAACGCCCACACGCTGCCGTCGGGATGGGCGAGCAGGCGGCCGGCGCCAGCGATCGCGCCCGCGACCGCCTCCAGCTCGCCGTCCTTGCGGGAGACCACGACGTCTCCGCTCAGCACCAGGAGCTCGCCGTCGCCGCGGAGCTGCGCGCTGCTCTCGTGAACGTGCCCGTAAAGCACCAGGTCCCCCTTGGGGACCGTGCTGCCGGTGGCGGTGTCGAGACGGTGCACGCCGCCGCGGGTCGTCACCAGCACCTCCTGCCCGTTCGCGCGGGTGAGGCCGGTCGGTTCCTCGAACGAGGTGGCTGCCCACAGCGGCCGGACCGTCACCCCGGGGGCGTACTCGGCGCTGGGAAGGACGGTGTCGGTGGCGGCGGCGGACCAGCGGGGTACGGGGGCCGGCCGGTCCGGGGTGAGCAGATCCGTGAGGCTCACGTAGGAGCCGCCGCGGCGGGCGGCGATGGTGTGCAGGCGGGAGAACAGCTGGTGGGGCGTGAGCAGTTCCGACACCAGTGCCTCGATGTGCGCCCGGTCGAGCAGCACCACGGCCGGGTCCTTCTTGGAGTTCTCCAAGACTGCGGAGATGTAGCCGGAGATGGAGAAGAACCCCGGGCGGATGCCTGACAGGCGCGTCTTCAGGCGCCGTTCGATCTTTCCGATCTGGTCGTCGTCCACGGCCTCGGCCAGCCACTTCGCCTCGGCGATGTAGCTGACGCCGTCGACCGCGAAGACCACGTCGATCTCGTCACGGCCGTCTTGGCCCCGGTTGTCCGCCCGTGCCTCGGTACCGCCAGCGGTCAGCACGTCGGCGAGGTACTGGTTGAATTCCCGGCCGCGCTTCGCCTTGGCCACCTGGGTGTTCGGGGCATTCCGCAGCTCCCGGTACCTGTCGATCAACTGGAGTCGAATGTTCACACCGGCATTGTGGGGCCGGACGGAGCCTTGGGGGACTTCCAGGCCGATTTGTACACGCGAGCCCTGGGAGCACAGCCGTGGCGGTGGTGCGAAACGGCGAAGGCCCAGACCGTGGAGAAGGCGCTCGGCCTCGCTCTGGGGCGCCGGGAGCGTGTCGGCGCGGCGAGCCCGTGGCTGACCGGTCCGGCGGCAGTGCTGTTCGACGCCGGCCTCCTGGTCTCCCTGCCCGCCCTCACTGCCGCGGTGCGGGCGACCGACGAGCAGGCTCTGGAAGCCGCCCGCACCGGTACCGTCGCCATGTTCCGGACGCTGCCGCTGCTCGCCCGCCTGGTCTCCGCCACCGCCGGCGACGCCAACCTTGCCGGGATGAAGGGCTTCGGGCAGCTCGACGAGAACCCGGAGTTCGTCCAGCGGACCTGCCGGTGTTGGCCTGGTTGCAGCGCATACTCAGAAGTGACCCATTCCAGAAGGCCTTCGCTCGTACCTGCCCAAGTGCCCTCAGGATCGCGCCGCTTTGCGGCAAACTGACCACCGCTGGGTGGCGCCGGCTCAGCAAGACCTGCTTGGACGTCCGCCGAGCAGCCTGTGATCGCTACTGCCGGGCGCTCGCGCCTGCCTCGTGCACATCACGTGCATGCCGGGGGCAGGCCTACCCGTACGGGAGAGCACGGAAGGGGAGAGCATCGTGAATCACTGGGTCGGTATCGTTTCTCTGCGCGACCATCCGGTCCCTACCCCCGTGCACCGGATCGCGCAGGCAATCCAAGCCGCCGCGCTTCGGCGCTCGTACACCATGGACGGCAGGACGATCCCCTACGAACGCGTGCGCTCGGCGATCCGTCAGATCGGCCGCCGATATGGACTCCTCGGCGACTGGGGCCGGTCCCAGATGTGCACGGACGCAGCCAGTCTGTTCTATGACGGCGCGGTACCGCCCAGCGTCCTCCCATGGTGGCTACTCGCGGATCTACGCGCAGAACTAGACCGACCCTCTCGACGACCCAACCGGTCACGGAACGCCCGCCATTCCTCAAGTCAACACGCGCATCGGACTCAAATCGCAACCACGGCACCATCGCCGCGGCCTGCAACAAGTCAGCGATCTGACGACAGCCAACTGGCAAACCGGGCGTATCGCGTGATCGACGTGGAACCGGCCCGGCTTCTCGGTATCCCGGAAGGGGTCGAGTCCCCACACTCTCAGCTGCAGTCAACCCTGAACGCATGCGGGCTCAACGGCGGAGCCACCGAAGACCTGAGACGCTGGTTGGCACTGGCGAGCTTCCACACCAGCCACCTCTACGAGAACTTGCACGATCTTGAAGAAGTCGGCGCGAAGAGCCTGACCATGCTGCAGCGGCTTGGCCGGTCCTACGCTGACCTCGTATGCGCCGACACCTACGTGAAGGTCGCTGCTCCGGCCACGGCTGGGGCGCAGAGCAGCGATGTCGTCCGGATGGCCACCACGGTCCGGCAGGAGCTGGGCCAGTGGCTGCGGTCCCTCGGTGCGGCTCAGCTAGGGAAGGGCGAGGCCGCGAACGGCGGTGCCGCCTCCGTCTACGAGCAGGTCTCCTATCAGGTTCTGGGCGCTCTTGCCCTCCATGGCTGCTTCTCTGTCGCAGCTACTCTGCTGGAGACGGTGTGCCCATCCCTGACATCCGTTGTCGTCACACGAGGCGAATCACCCGTAAGCGAGTTGGAACGCGAGTTTTCGAGGACTCGCTTGACGTGGACCTACCGGGAGAACGGTCCTGACCACGCGCGTGTCTTCACAGCCGTGGTCGACAGTGAAGACGGCCGCCAGGCCGAGGGAAAGGGTCCGTCGAAGAAGGCCGCGCGCAGCGCCGCCGCCCAGGCGTTCTTGGGCCGCTTTGCCCGCCGCCAGCGCGCGGAGGCCGAGGCAGTGTCCGCGAGGACCGTACCGCCTCTGTGCTATTCAGCTCCGGGGAAGGCTCACCGCGAAACGGTCGCCGATCTGCGGGCCATGTTCGAGCTCGACCAGCGGGAGGAGCCCTGGCTCACGCAGGCGCTGACTCACACCTCTTGGGCGTACGAGAACAAGCAGGAGCTGGCCTCGGCGCGCCAGCGCGACAATACCTTCCTCGCGCACCACGGCTCCCTCGTGTCAGCGTTCCTGGCCGCCCTCACGCGGTGCCGCAACACCTTCTCGACGACTTTGGATCCAGACGAGGACCAGGCCCGAATCACTGGCATCAACAACGAGTGGACCCACCAGCTCGGCCAGGCGCTGAACCTTGACGCAGGCCTTCTCCTCGGACGGGGTGAAACCGGTCGAGAGAGATCCCGGCTGCTCGACGGAGCCGCACAAGGCGTGCTGGCCGTCGCCTGGCGTGCCCACAGAATCCGGCTACTGCAGCGACGTCCCGATGCTCTGGACCGCTGGCTGGAAGGACTCGGCCACGAACTGGATTCCTTCACCCAACTGCAGCAGATCTGCAGCGCCTACGGGATTGGCCTCGACCACGAATTCGAGGTGACTGGGCCTGACCACCAAAGCGTCTATTACTGCCGGCTGACCATGACGAGCCATCGCCGCACCCTCACCTGGCAGGCCAAGGACGGAGGCCGAGGGCATAGTGCTGCCAAGATCCAGGCGTCGCGCGAGGTGCTTGACATCATCACGGCTGACCTCGTCAGCGAGAATCCTGCATGGAACGCCCAAGAACGCGCGCTGGCCTGCGGCATGCTGCTCTCCCAGATAGAGGGTGCAGCGACCCTCAGTCAGCGAGCGATGGAGCGTGCCGTTGCTCGGGGAGACCTCGGTATGGCAGCGCTCGTCACCGGGGACACTAGGGCGTTCGCGGTCTGGGCCGAGGCAGCCTCCGGGCTTGTCGGCAGGATCCCCGAAATGCTGGCCGACGCCATATCGTCCTTGTACCGGGCAGCAGTCCGCTACCAACGGATCGGCCATACCTCTCCGTTGGCACGAGCACACAGGGCACTGGGCGAAGGCTCCGAGGCCGTCGCGCGCGGTCTCGCCGCGCAAGCAACCTCGCGGGCTCTGGATCACCCGCTGGCCGCCGATCTCCGAGGCGCGGTCGTCGACTGGTGGCGCAGCTCAACCGCCAAGGTCGCTCTGCGAATATCGGACGAGTGGGTAACGCGCGACAGGCAACTGCTACCTCAGCAGACCGGCGCGTTGACCGCGGTGCTGGAGTGGTGTGCGCAGGCTGCGGCGGCGGCTGGTAGAGCCGTGAACATCGAGCTAGCCGCGCCCGACGAGAACGCTCATGTGCTGATCGAGCTTCCGGGCGTCGATGTCCCAGCAACATGCAACGCGCTCACCAGCCTGCTCAACAGCACCGTTCCCTTCTTCTCCTGCACTCCGGACGAGGACCGGGTCCTGCTAGAGCTCACTCAGCCCCTCGAGCTGGCGTCGCTGCCGGCTCTTGCACGGGTCGGCCTGGACGCATACACGAGCAGCGCCCCACGGCCTCGGCAGGCCGGTGTAGATACAGCCGCCATCTCTGAACAGCGCGCCGATGAGGACCCGCAAAGGGATTTCGCCGCAGATAGCGACTACCCGCGGGACATCCTGCCGGGCCGTGCTCAGGACGCTGTGCTGCCCGGACCCTGACCTGGCTGCCTCCTCCAGCTTTCCGGGCGCAGGCAGACAGGTCGGCGGTGACCACCGAGACTGGGCTGGGAGGGCTCTCTCATCAAGCCCATCGCCAAGGGGTAAGCCCTGTCCACGACGACGAACAGGTGGCGGGTGTTGGCAGAGTGATGGCAACTCAAACGCCATGCTCCGCCAGCTGCCTTCCCCAAGCGCTGACAGCCATCGTGGGGGCAGGCTCTTCTTCTGGAGGAACGCATGGCTGCTCATCCTGACCGTGGACGGATCTACCGGCGATGCGGCTGCCGCGACGCCAACGGAAATCAGTTCGGCGCGCGGTGCCCCAGCCTCAACCGCGCAACGCCTCGGCTCCTGGGCCTACGCCTTCGGCGTGCCCTCGACCGACGGACGCCACCGGCAGCGGTGCCGCAGCGGCTTCCCCACCCGCAAGGCCGCCCGCGCGGCGCTGGAGCATGCTCTTGAGTGCGAGCGCACCGGCCTGGACCGCGACGACGACCTGACGGTGGCCGGCTATCTGGCCGGCTGGCCGCGCACCAAGGAGGACGTGCTCAAGCCCACTACCTTCGCCCGATACCGCGACCACGTACACAACGACCTCATACCGGCCTTCGGCCGGCTCAAGCTGTCCGATCTGCGCGAACGGCACATCACCGCCTGGAACGACGCCGAGCTGGCCCGCGGACGGGGACGCACCAGCGTCTACCACGCCGGCGCCACCTCTCCAGCGCCCTGAACACCGCGGTCCGCACCCGACGGCTGGCCGACAACCCGGCGCGCTACGCCGTTATGCCCCGCCCCGCCGCTCCCGAGCGGATCTGCTGGACCCCATCGCAGGCTGCGGCGTTCCTGCGGCACAACCACGACACCTACGGCGACCAGCTGGCGGACGCCTTCGAGGTGCTGCTGGGTACCGGGATGCGCCGCGGCGAACTTCTGGGTCTGCACTGGCCCGAGGTGCACCTGGCCGAGCGGATACTGCTGGTGCGGTGGAACCTCACGGCCGTCGACAACAACGATCTCCGCCTGGGCCACCCGAAGACCAAGGCGAGCCGCAACTGGGTCAGCCTGTCTGCTCGGGTCGTCGCCGCGCTGGAGCGACGCGCCGCGGCCGCGCGGGCGCTCCAGCCGGAGGACGCCCCGCTCGAAGGACTCGTGTTCTGCCAGCCGGACGGCGCGCCGCTATGCCCGCAACAGCTCCTGGTCACGCTGCGCCGCAGGTCGGCGGAGATCGGTCTCCCGCGGATCGGGGTTCACGACCTACGGCATGCCGCCAGCATCATGATCAGCTCTGAGGTTCCGCTGGCCGTGGTGTCGAAGACGCTGCGGCACTCGACGCTGTCGACCACGGTCAACATCTACGGCCATCTGCTCCCGCACGCCGCGCGCGATGCTGTAACCGCCCTGTGCCAGGCGCTCGACGACGCCTCGCCGCCTTCCGCCGCCCCCTGCGGCGAAGCGTCAGGCCTTCCGGAGGCCGCGTAGCTGGCAGAACGTCACCAGGCCTATGTGTCCTGCCATCACGTCGCCATCACCGTTCACCCGAACGAGAACAGCGGGCCTGTCATTTCTGACAGACCCGCTGGTCACATACGTCGGGACGACAGGATTTGAACCTGCAACCCCTTGACCCCCAGTCGCCCGGCCATAGCCATAGCTGCACGTCAGACGGTAGACAGCCCGCGCTGTTCGTTCACCGAAATGCACCTCAGAGACGGTGGTGAACGACGCGTGGCCCCCAACGAGTCCCCCCGACTCGGTCTCGGCTACTCCAGGGAGTGATCGCCACTCTCGTCTCAGGCTCCAGTTCGGCACCGCACCGGAACTGCGATCCTGGCTGCCCAAGAGGGCAACCGCCACCACCCTCCGGCGCTGGGTGCGCGGACAGCGCGGCATCGCGTTGCTATCCTCGGCCGCCCCGGTGTCGGCGTACAGGTGAAAGTGCTCAGCCACGTACGGGTGAACGTGCTCAAGGCCACCTGGAGGTGGCACTTGAACGCCGCGCGGTCCGTGATGCCGAGTGGCTGGAAGTTTGTCAGGCGCACCCCAAGAAGATGCAGTTCGGCGTACTTTGACACGCTGTCCAGTGCGCGACCCGTTCCGTAGGCTCCGTTCGGCTCCACCCGCTCATCGACTGGCTGACCCGTGACGCCATGTGAAAGGGCAACTGGTGATCAGGATTCTGGAACCTCGGAACTTTCGAACGACTCTTCTGGCCGCCGCACTTGCGGCGGTTCTGTGTGCCGGAACTGCTGCTCCATCCGGCGCGGCTGGACGCGGTGAACAGGCCCAAGCGCCCGTAGCGCACCCGACAGAGTCCGCCGCGACTGCCCTGTCCAGCGCGATCGAAAAGACCTCGCAGGAACAGGACTACAAGGACGTCTACGCCGGCGTCTACGTGGACGCCGAGGCGTCTCGCGTCACCGTCTTCGCCACGGATCCGGCCCGCGGTCGCACGCTTGCCGAGCGTGCGCGCCGTGAGATGGCGGCCACGGACCGAGACGGGGTCGTCGTCGATGTCCGAGCTGCCAAATACTCGAAGGCCCAATTGCACCGGGCCGCAGACCGGATCAAGGCACAGGCGCCCGCTTGGGGGAAGTCCGGGGCGAAACTCACGGGCATCGTCTATGACCACGAAGGCAAGAGCCTGCGCGTCCTGGTGGACGACCCACAGAGCGCCGCGACGCTGACCGGCACCCCCGGAGTCGATGGCCAATCGGCCGAGGGTGCCGTAGGCCTGGGGATCGACCCGGCGGACGTTCACTTCGAAACGGGTGGCGCCATACCGGCGAGCGCTTCGAGGGACTCCGCTGTTCACTGGGCCGGAGCATGGATCGACGGCCCCGCGTCGTGCACCAGTGCCTTCGCACTGGATACGCCCCGCGACGGCCGGTACGTGATCACCGCCGCCCACTGCGGTGGGATCGGCAGCAGGTGGTCCAGCGGCCCGTACGACTACGGGGTCGTGCACAACGTCGCACCGGACCGCGATGCGGCCGTCATCAAGCCGACGGGAGGAGCCGAGGCCAAGGTCTACACGGACGAGTACAACTACTCGACCTACGCGGGCTACGACTGGGCGCTCGCCGGCTGGGAGGTGTGCAGGTCGGGGCGGACCCTGAACTACCGCTGCGGCATCTACGTGGTCGACAACGCGGAGTGGGTCCTCCCCGACGCACCGAACACCACGGTCTCCGGCATCATCGGCTGCACCCGCACCAGCGCCCTCGCCGTGGCCCCTGGGGACAGCGGAGGACCGGTGTTCATCTGGCGGGCGAACCGTATGGTCACCAGCATGGGAATGATCAGTGCCGGCGACTACGCGACAGCAGGAATAGACCCGTCCACCGGCGCAAGTGGGTGGCGATGCGTCCGATGGGTACAGACCGGCGACATCCTTCGGTCATGGCTGGCGGACCTGGTCACCGGGTGATGCCCGGAGCCGAGTCCGCAAACCGATCAACCGGCCGAACGGGGCTCTTTCAGGCGGATCCTACGCAACCGTCAGATGCTTCCGTGCTCGTCCTGTCAGTTCTGCTCCTACGGCTGGCCCCCTTTGCCGGGCCGTCTCCTGCTCGCGCGGCCTCCTCCAAGAGGCCGTCATGTCGTCCTTGCTACGCGCATCCCGGCGCCGTCGTGGTGGCCGCGCACGGTCGTGAAGTCGACACTGACCAGCGACTAGTCCGTCTTCCCCTCGCGAGGGTGTTCCCGAGTCCTGGACTGACCAGTACGACCTCGGCATGGAGTACGTCGGCTACGTCGAGCCCGGAGGCTACGACCAGGTGGTCTTCCGCGGCGACCGGGCCGGCCGCGAGTTCATCGCGTTCTGGCTGTCCGGCGGCCGGGTGCTCGCCGGGATGAACGTCAACGTCTGGGACGTCACCGACCCGATCCGCGAACTGATCGTCTCCAAGCGTGTGGTGGACGCCGACCGCCTGGCCGACCCGGGAATTCCTCTCGGGAAAGTCTGAGCGAGGCCGAATACCCACCGTCCGCGCGACCTGAGATCACACACCGATGGCAGCAGAGGCCCCCGGAATGACACCACCAAGCGTCTCCGGGGGCTCTGCTGCATCCGTCCGGCCCCGCCGCAGAGAGGGACGGCTATCCATTGCCCGGAGCGACGTGGTTGACAGTCGGTGGACGCAGTCGACCAGTTGCGGGAGATCCGGGCCAACCTGCCCCCGGCTGACGGGGCGGCGGCCTTGAACCGGCTCTACCTGACCGTCACGGAGGCCGCCCGGGGCCGGCTCGGCGGCCACCTCCCCGACCCCTAACGATGGCCGGGCTGGAGGTGCTCGCCGGACAGCACCTGCTGGCCATGTCCACCGACGGGCCGGGCGGGAGCCGCCCCAACGGATTGCCTCATGCACCGGCGCTATGGCGCCGCGACACTGCTAGCAGTCCCGGGAGCACTCAAAACCACCTCCGCGAGATCCAGGCGACGCATGAGGAAGCTCGCGAGAATCAGCATCTCCTGAGCCTCATCCGGGTCGTCTGCATAGTGGGGTCCGTGAGCGCGTGGGTTACGCAAGGCTGTCATCGCCCCCTTGAACAGGTCCCTCATTCCAGCCTGTTCGCTCGGAAGCGACCCTCCGGTCGAGCGGGTGACTGTGAGCCTGGGCGTTGTGCTGCCGAGAACGAAGCCCATCAGGTCCTCGCCGATCTTGGTCGAGCCCGAGAGGGTTTGCACCCGGTACTCGACCGCCTTGAAGGCGTGAAGGACTGCGTCAAGGTGCAGGCCCTTTGCGAACCGGTCGGCAGCGGCTTCGTTGACCAGCGGATGCAGAGCGCAGGTCAGAGCCAGTTGCGCGTTCCCGAGCGGAACCATGGTGTGAAAGGTGACGATCTGCCAGATCCGTTCGCCCGAGGCGGTCGCGCGTTCCACGACGGCCAGGGCGTGGGTGTCGGCGAGTGCCGCGCCGTCCAACGCGACGATCCGGGACTCGGCGGTCACGGTGGCGAGGTCCGGGCGCAGGTAGCGGATGCCGCGGACCGCCGTGGTGAGCCGGCTGGACCGGTAGGCCGATCGGAAGAGGCGCTCATGACCTCTGGCGATTCCCGTCCGGCCCGGCGTGCTGTCGCCGCGGACCGTCGTGAAGTCGCACTCCTCCGCGAAGACGGCGGCGAAGGCGTTCCCGTCCCCGGCCGTCCATGCGCGTTCCATCGCCTGCCACAGGGCGCGGATCTTCGAGTCGTCGGAAGGGCTCACGGTTCACCGTTCCCCGGCCGGCTCGGCCGTCAGCCGGAGTGGGATGCGGGTGCATCGCTCGGCGGTGCCGGCGGGGGGTGCCCAGGCGGCGACGGAGTGGAGCGCGACACTCGCCTCATGATGGTCGCTGCCGCTGCCGGGCGTGAGCTCGACGGCGGTGAACAGGCCGGTTTCGGGTTCGACGGCCAGGTGGGCCTTGTAGCCGTCCTGGTAGTGGCTGCGGGTCTTGTGGACGTGCCGGGTATCGGGGTCGACCATGGAGACGACCCGGTCCGAGACGGTTCCCTGGGTGATGCGCCAGCGTCCGTCACGGCCGTCGGATTCGTCGGCGGGCTCGACGTCCTGCCCGGCGACCAGGGCCGGCAGGCCGACCGCGTTCGCGGCCTTCTCGCCGAGCTGCTGGTCGGGCAGGTGGCCCAGCAGCCTGAGCGCGTCGCCGACCAGTGCGTCGACGAGGTCGGCGCGGGCCTGCTCGTCGTTCCAGGCGATGCGGGGCTTGCCCGGGTCGGTGCAGTCGTGGGTGGTGCACTGCGCGGCCGCGACCCGGTCGGCGCCGGGGACCTCGTGAATCACGGCCCTGACGGCGGCGATGAGCTGGGTGACGGTGTCCTGGGTGGCGACCGCGTCGTCCAGCACCGTGGATTCCAGCGCCCGCTTCTGACGTCCTTTCAGCATGCCGGTCGCCTTCACGACCTCACGCACGGCCTCGATCACCCGGTTCGGCGAGCCGGGGCGGGCAAGACGGCGGCGGAAGTAGGCCAGCAGCGACGAATCGAACACGGTGTCGTGCAGCCCAGCCCGCAGACGGCCTTCCAGCGCAGGTCGCAGCGCAGTTCCTGGACCGTCTCGAAGTCGGACAGACCGTGCAGGGCTACAGAATGATCGCCGCGGCAAGGACCCGCGGCGGCATGCTCGGCCGGCCGTTCGCCGACGGACACATGTCCGCGAACATCCCCGCCGGGAACAGCCGCCCCCGGTGCTCGGCCAGGAATGCGAACACGCTCCCTGCCGGGATCAGATCCCAGCAGGTCTCCCAGACGCACGGCCCGACCGTCTCCCCGGCCCATTCCCCCATCGCTACGAAACGAGTCTGACCCCATCACTCACGTGGTGGGGCCAGAACCCAGCACCTTCATCGTCTTCTAGGCAGTCTCGGAACCCAGTGGCAGAAATTTCTTCGCCGACCTTGAACCGTTCCGGGCCGGCGTCCGTGTTGGGGGGGCACGCGTCAGCACGAAGCTTCCGAGACCAACACACCTGCCACCAAGGGGAGTTCGCCATGTCCAAGACCGTTCGCAACCACCGCCTGCTCGCCGTCGCCGGCCTCGCTGCCCTGCTGCTCACCGCGACCGCCTGCAGCAGTGGCGGGTCCGGCTACGGGGCGCCCGCCGCCGCCCCGGCCGCGGCCACCCCCGCGTCCTCCGCGTCCTCCGCGTCCCCCGCGTCCTCCGCCGGCGCCCCCGGCGCCCCCGGCGCCGCAGAGGGTGCCAAGCTGGTCGCGGCCACCTCCGCGGGCCTCGGCCCGATCGTGACGGACGCCGCCGGCCGCACCCTGTACCGCTTCGACAAGGACACCGCCAAGCCCTCGGCCAGCACGTGCACCGACGCCTGCGCGGCGAAGTGGCCGCCGGTCCTGACCCAGGACAAGGTGGCCGTCACGGGGGTGGACTCGGAGCTGGTCGGCGCCGTCACCCGGCCCGACGGGACCAAGCAGCTGACCCTGGGCGGCTGGCCGCTGTACCGTTTCGCGGGCGACAGCGCGCCCGGCCAGACCAACGGCCAGGGCGTCGGCGGGACCTGGTTCGCCAGCACGCCCGCGGGCAAGAAGGCGCAGGCCGCCCCGGCGCAGTCCGCCCCAGCCCAGAGCCAGTCGACCGGCAGCACCTCGTACGGATACTGACCGCCGGCGCGCGGCGCGGTCCTGACCGGCCGTCGGGACAGGGCCGACCTGTACCGCCTTGCCCGGCCGGTGGCCGACCGGCCAGACTGGCGCGGTGCACCAGGATCACCTCCACCGTCCTCCGCGAGGCGCGGGACCGGCGATCGGCGTCCTGCTCTGCCTCGTGCTCGGCCTGTCGTTGCTCGCGGTACGCCTGTGGCCGACCCGCGCCGCCCCGTCCGACTTCGTCGCCATCGGCGACGTGCCCGTCGACGGCGCCTCCCGGGCCATCGGCCCGGACGCGTCCACCGGCACGTACACCGAGGACTGCGGTCACAACGAGCAGGGGCACCGCAACGCCGACAACGTGGTGATCTCGCCGGGCAACGTCGGCGGCGCCCACCACGTCCACGACTACGTCGGCAACCTCTCCACCGACGCGCTCTCCACCGACCAGAGCCTCGCCGTCGCGGGGACCAGCTGCGCAGGCGGCGACCTCTCCAGCTACTACTGGCCGGTGCTGCGCCGCACCGACCGCTCCGGCGGCGACGCCGGGCACGACGAGGAACACGGCCCGCTCGGCGAGATCCTGACGCCCGAGCGCGTCACCGTCGAGTACCTCGGCAACCCGTGGAGCAAGGTGGTGCCGATGCCGCGCTTCCTGCGGCTGCTGGAGGGCGACCCGACCGCGGCCACCGACGGCGGCGCGGACGCCCGCGCCCGCTGGGGCTGCACCGGCTTCCCGGGCCGGACCACCGACCGCTACCCGCTCTGCCCGGCCGGAAGCCTGCTCACCCGCACCCTGGACTTCCCCAGCTGCTGGGACGGGCGATCCACCGACAGCCGCGACCACCGCTCGCACGTGCTCCACCCCGCCGCCTCGGGCGTCTGCCCGCACGGCACCTTCCCGGTCCCGCACCTGCGGGTGACCGTCGGTTACCGGCCCCCGCCGTCCGGGGCGTTCGCCTTGGACACCTTCCCCGAGCAGCACCACAGCCCGCGCACCGACCACGGGGTGTTCATCGACCTGATGACGGAGGACCGGGCGGCCGCCGTGGCGGACTGTCTCAACGGCGCCCGAAACTGCCGCGAGAACGGTTGAACCGGACAGCCGCGTCATACGTGCTGCTTCCGGTACCCGACGACGGAGGAATGGGCGGATGGCGAGGACACGAGCCGGTGCTCGGCGAGACGCGGCCGACGAGGCGCTGATCCGGACGCTCTACGAGCAACACGGCGGAGCGCTGCTCGCGTACGCCATCCGACTCACCGGCGACCGGTTGGCCGCCGAGGACGTAGTGCAGGAGACCCTGATCCGCGCCTGGCGCAACCCCGAGGCGCTGACCGAGGCCAGGGGCTCGGTGCGCGGCTGGCTGCTGACGGTGGAGCGCAACCTCATCACCGACCGTATCCGGGCCAGGGCGGCCCGGCCGGCCGAGGTGGCCGAGGTGTCGGAGGAGATCGCCACCGTGCCGGTGGAGCGCGACCACGCGGACGGCGTGGTGGAGACGCTGGTGATGACACAGGCACTGGAGCAGCTCTCGCCGGAGCACCGCGAGGTGCTGCGCTCGATCTACTTCCAGCGGCTTTCGGTCGCCGAGGCCGCCGACCAGCTGGGCATACCGGCGGGCACGGTCAAGTCCCGGGTGCACTACGCGCTGCGGGCGCTGAAGAAGTCGTATTCCGGCGGAACGGGTGGCCTGAAGGAGGTGGCGGTATGAGCACGGAGCAGCACGATCCGAGCGCGGGGCTGGTCGGCGCCTATGTCCTGGGCGTGCTGGAGCCTGCGGAGGTGGCGGAGGTCGAGCGGCACCTGTCCGGCTGCCCGTCCTGCCGGCTGGAGGTGGCCGAATTGCGCGATCTGGAGGTCGCGTTGGGCGAGGTTCCGCCGGAGCTCCTGGTCGACGGGCCGCCGGAGGGCGGCGATCTGCTGCTGCAACGCACGCTGCGGCAGGCCCGCCGCGAGCGTGGCTCGGAGCAGGTGCGGCGCCGGGCGTGGCTCGGGGTCGGCGCGGTGGCCGCGGCCGCGGCGGTGCTGGCGGTCGGGCTGTCGCTCGGCCGGAGCACGGCGCCCGCGCCACCGGTCGCGGCCGGTCCTGCGCCGACGGCCACCAGTGTGTCCCCGCCGCCGGCCGGGACCAGAACGGCCTCGCTGACCGACCCGTCCACCGGCGCCCGGATGACCCTGACACTCACCCCGGCGATGGGCTGGGTCCGGGTGAACGCCGCGTTGACCGGCATACCGGCGGGCGAGCGCTGCCACCTGGTGGTCAACGGCCGCAGCGGCGCGAAGGCGGACGCGGGCAGCTGGCTGGTCTCGCCGGCCGGCGCCAGGGGGGGCACCACCCTGGACGGCTCCGCCCTGGTCGATCCGGGTGATGTCACCTCGGTATCGGTGGTGAACGAGGCCGGGAAGACCTTCGTGACGGTCCCGGTGTAGCAGGTCGTGAGGTGATCCGGGCTGCTGCCGGGGGACCCTGCTGCGAGCCGTATCGCCTCGGAATCCGGCGGAGTTCCGAGGCGATGGCCCGTCAGGTGGCCACCGCCACCCGGCCGGGATTGTCTAGTGCTGAATTCCCCAAGTTTC
Source organism: Kitasatospora sp. NPDC059577 (assembly GCF_042735475.1). NCBI lineage: Bacteria > Bacillati > Actinomycetota > Actinomycetes > Kitasatosporales > Streptomycetaceae > Kitasatospora > Kitasatospora sp. NPDC059577. Next base: position 58,725 of record NZ_JBHWBZ010000046.1, read on the forward strand.
GGGTATAGAGCCCATGTTGGGGTGAATATGGTGCGGTAGGGGGTGGGGGGCGCCGGGGCTGTTGCGGGCCCGTGCCGCTATGGGGGCGGACGAGGAGAGGGTGATCGCCAGGCTCGCCGGGTCGCGGGGATCGCGGCGGATCTGGTGATGCGGGCGCGGATCGTCGCACTGAGCCGGGCCGGTCTGCGGGTCGCGGGGATCGCGGCGGATCTGGGTTGCCATGCGAAGACGGTGCGGCGGTGGCTGCACCGCTTCAACGAGCTCGGCCCGGAGGGGTTGGAGGACCGGCCGATCACCGGTCGGCCGCGCCGTCTCATCGAGTTCGAGCGGTCGCGGATCACCGCGCTGGTCAAGCAGGCGCCGCCAGGCCGGCCGGTCCGACAGGAGGACGGGGAACTCGCCCCTGCCGACGAGACGGGCCCGCCCGAGTGGACGCTGGACGCGCTGGCGGGCGAGGCCGCGCGGCTCGGGATCGCGGTCGGGCGCTCCCAGGTGCGGCGGATCCTGCTCTCCGAGGGGGTGCGCCGGCGCCGCACCCGCTCCTGGACGCGTTCGAAGGATGTGGACTTCGAGGGAAAAGGACGCGGATCATCGGCCTGTACACCAGCCCGCCCGACGGCGCGACGGCCGTATGCGCCGACGAGCTCGGGCCGGTGATCCCGCGCACCTTCCCGCCGGCACCGGGCTGGTCGCCGGACGGACACCGCATCAAGGCGGAACTGGACTACTCCCGCGGACCGGAGAAGATCTGGGTCTACGGCGGACTGCGGATCGCGGACGGGCACGAGGTGTCGACGACCTTGTGGTCGAAGGTGGCCATCCGGCGGCTGTGGAAGGCGGGGTAGAGGTGGTGCTCCAGCAGGGATTCGAGGTGCCGCAGCGAAGCCGGGGCGAGCGAGCGCTGGCCGGCCTTCCACTCTTCGGCGTAGGCGCCGAAGTCCATCGCGCCGTACTTGCGGTTGCGCTCGGCCTTGCTCTGGCCCCAGGGTTTCTCGCGCTTGGCCCGGTAGATCTCGGTGAGTCGGTCGATCGCCTTGTCCTGGGTGGCGAAGCCGGACTCCTCGGTCTGCCGCCCGGAGGCGTTGCGGAACCGGATCACGTAAGTGTGCGGACACTTCGACCACCGCGACTGCGGGTGCTCACAGGTCTTGAAGAAGGTGCCCATGCCGCGGGCCAGGGTCCTGAGGGCCATCGTCTGCGGTCTCCATCCCGTCCGATGCTGACGTTCTGCTGAGCGCAGATGGTCCGCCACACCTCTGACCTGGGAAGAAACGCAAATCACGTGGTATGTGGTGGAACTTCATCGGGCGGTTCCACGACGACATTACCCGAGCCCGCGAGGAGTGGATGAGCTCCGCGAACTCCGACCGCTACGGCGAGGTCCAGACCTGATCCCGCTCCTCCTGGAGCGCGGCGTCAGTTCTACCACCGCCGCCTGGGCACTCGGGCTCGGCGGCCTCGGCCAGACCCTCGGACGAACCCTCTACGCCGAACTCGCCCGCCACACCAGCGTCACCACCCGAACGGTCGCCCTCATCAGCGCCGGCGGAGCCACGACCGCGCTCCTCGCAGTCATCCCCGGCCCGACCGCGCTCCTCATGGCCCTCGCGATCCTGGCAGGCACCATCCGCGGCAACCTCACCCTGCTTCAGGCCACCGCCGTCACCGACCGCTGGGGCACAGCCTCGTACGGCCGCCTCAGCGCGCTACTCGCCGCCCCAGCCACCATCGCCGGCGCCCTGGCCCCCTGGGGGCACGTCCGCACTCGTCCCGTTCCTCGGCGGATACCCAGCACTCTTCGCCACCTTGGCCGTCATCGCCGTGGTCGCGGCCGCCGTCGCGTCGACGGCTCGACCGAGGCCGCGGGCGACCTGGCGCACACGCCAGCTTCGACCTACTGTTCCTGGACTTCTCCACGCGGACTGGGACGCCGTCACATTAAGTCACAGTTGCGATACTGCTTGCCACCGCCCGCCGTCAACCCAACCGTCCGGGCGTTGCCCGGTGATCCTCGGGGGCGGAGAATAGAACACCGGACGTGTGCCGCAGCCCCAGGAAGGGAGCTTCCGATGGCATGGCGTATCGAGGGAACCTATTTCGAGAACTGCAACTGCAACATGGTCTGTCCCTGCTCCACCTCCGGCCTCACGGCTCCGGCGGACTACGACCGTTGTCGGGTCTTCCTGGCCTTCCACGTCGGCTCCGGCGAGGTCGACGAGGTCGACGTCAGCGGCCTGACGGTCGCCGTGGTGGCCGATACCCCGCCGCTCATGAGCGAGGGCAACTGGCGGATGGGCGTGATCATGGACAAGGCCGCCTCGCCGGAACAGGCCGAAGCGCTCGGGGCGGTCTTCTCCGGTCAGCGCGGCGGCCCGATGGAGGCTCTCGGACCACTGGTCGGCGAGATGCTCGGGCTGGAGGTCGCCCGGATCGACTACGTCGAAGACGGCCGGAGCCACCGCGTGAGGATCGGCGACGCGATCGACATCGAGGTCGAAGACTTCGTCTCCCCTCTCGACGCGACCGGCAAGGGCGTAAGGGTCAGCGGGGTGGGATTCCCCGCAGACACCCTCGCGGCCGGAGTCGCGACGAGGTCGCGGGTGAGCGCCTTCGGCCTTGAGTTCGGAAACGAAGGGAAGAACGCCTTCTCGGCACCGTTCTCCTGGGCGGCCTGAATGCCTCCACCGTTTGCTCGGCGGGCCGTCGTCCCGGCGAGCTGGGCGGCGCTGCTGGCTGCGGCGGCACTGGCCTGGGTCCTGACTGCCCGCAGCTCGGCGGGCATGACGCCCGGGCCGGGCACGATGGGGCGCGGCCTGTGGGGATTCCTGGCCCTGTGGGGGCTGATGATGGCCGCGATGATGCTCCCCGCCGTCACCCCCGTCGTCTCGCTCTATCTACGGACTCTGCGCGCCCACGCGACGGGTTGGACGCGCGCGGGCCGCAGCACCGGTCTGGTCGTCGGCTACCTGTGCGCGTGGGAGGTCTTCGGGCTGGCCGCGTTCGGCGTGGCGTGGGCGGGCGGCGAACTCGCCGCCCGGGCGCCGAGCCTCGCGCCCTGGGTCGGCGCCCTGCTGCTGGTGGGGGCCGGCCTGTACCAGGTCACCCCGCTCAAGGACCGCTGCCTGAGCCACTGTCGATCCCCCATCGGATTCCTCATGCACTTCGGCGGCTACTCCGGGCGACTGCGTGACCTGCGTGTCGGCCTCTATCACGGCGGTTATTGCGTCGGCTGCTGTTGGGGCCTGATGGTCGTCCTGATCCTGGTCGGCGTCATGAACCTCGCCTGGATGGCCGGTCTGGCCGTGGCCGTGTTTCTGGAGAAGACCTGGCGCCACGGCAGGGCGTTCAGCCTCGTCCTGGGCGCCGCCTTGATCGGCTATGCCTGCTTCGTGCCCTGGCACCCGAGCCTGGTCCCGGGATTGCACGTGCCGCCGACGATGCCCATGTGAGCAGAGCTCCGGCGGAAGAAAGAACCATCATCCGGCGTGCTCTTCTCGCGCAGCCCGCTGACGATTGGCGCGGCCCCCTTCTGAACTGCTGAACAGCCTGCGCACGGAGTCCGCGAAGCAGACCCTGACCGGTTCTCAGGGCACCAGTGCCGAGCTTCGAATATCCACCCAAGAAGTCGGGGCCAGAGAGGAATACTGTGATCCCCTTCTCGATCGGCCTCTGGGTACGGTCGTGCGAAGGGGGCGTGGGTGGCCGATCTGAAGGTGTTCCAGCGGGGTGCTGATGGCCGGGATGTCGAGCTGCGGGGTTCGACGGTGGCGCGGGAGCGGGAGCTGCACCGGCGGGTCGAGGGGGCCCCGGAGCCGATGCTGGGGGTGCGGTTCCTGGCGTCGGAGTACTCGACGGGGCCGTGGCATCAGGGACGGATCGACACGCTGGGCCTGGACGAGGACGGCGTGCCGGTGGTCATCGAGCGCGGGCGTGATGCCGGGGTGATCGCCCAGGCGGGGTCCTACCTGGTCTGGTTGCTGGCGCACCGGCACGAGTTCGAGGCTCTGGTGCGCAGACGACTGGGCGCCGACGTTGCGGAGGCCGTTGACTGGAGGCGGCCCCGGGTGATCTGCGTCGCCGGCGAGTTCTCTCGCCATGACCGTGTTGCCGCTTCCCTCTACCAGCGGGATCACCGCGTGGACCTGGTGCGCTACCGCGTCTTCGGGCCGGACCTGCTGACACTGCAGTTGGTCGAGACCGTTCCGAGCTTCTCCGCCTCCGGTGCCTCGTCGGCGACGACCGCTCCGGCTGACGAGGCGAGCGACGAGCCGGAGGTGGTCGCGGGGCCGGCTGGGATCTCGCAGGTGAAGGTGCCGGGGGGACCTGGGGTCGCGGCGTCAGCGCGATCCTCGATATCGGCGAGGTATTCGTCGGTCAGCGGATCGGGAGTGTTCATCAGGCCGACAGTTCCTTGTGCTCGATCAGCTCGCCACATTCGTAGCGGCTCCGGCGAGGATCAAGACGGCGACGAGGGCAGGATTCGAACCTGCGTCCACCCGGGATCAGAGCCGGGCGCTCCTCCGCAGAGCTTCCTCGCCGCCGAGTTGATCATTGCGGGCGCCAACGCGCGGGTCAACTGGTTTGTCGCGCAACGCAAAACAGTGGGCGCGGGCGGCCGTACCGGCACTACAGCCACTCCTGAGCGGCGGCGCGCTTTCCTTTGCCCGAGAAGATCCCAGCCGACCGGAGGGCGCTCGCCATAAGGGGATCGGTGACGGCAACCCCATGCACAAGCTCGGGCGTCCGACGGAAGGCGATGGCCTTGGCTGCCGGCCTGGGGGCGGTCCAGGCGCCGGCCACCGGGTCCACGCCATGTCGGGCGCAGGCTGCCTCGACCAGCGAACGCGGGCACTCCTTCTCACCCCGCAGCACTTCCCAGGGCAGCGGCAGCTCCGCCCAGACACAGGTGTCCGGATGCAGCCCGCCACCGCTCATGCGGTGCCAGTACGCCACATCGGCCGCCATCAGGCGGGGCACCTTGCCGGGGCAGATCCGGTCCAGGACCTCCACCCGACCAAGCTCGGTCAGCAGCGCCAACCAGTGCGCCCGCGCTGTGTTCCACGCCTGCGCGGCCTGGTTCCAGGTCGACGAGTCGTTGCCCCGGCGCACGATCATGGTGTCGCGCTCCAGAGGGCAGCGCTCCCAGGCATCCTCCAGCAACTCGGCCACCTCCCGTAGAAAACGGGTCCACTGTGCCAGCAGCTCAGTGAGGTCCTCGTCGGACAATCTCTCGAGTACTTCGGCCGTCGGATGCACATGCGCGACCGCGTACCAACGGGTCTGATCCGGCTGTGCCAGCAGTCGCTTGTACAGGGCGTCAGCGACTTCGTCGTACACCTGCCTCTGCTTCCCGTTGGTGAAGATGCTCCGCATATGGCTCCGTGCGGTGACGTACGCGACGAAGGCTGCGGTGTCCGGGTCCACGGCGAACAGCTCGTACGGCAGTTTGTGGGCGAATGCGCCCTTCCCGGTGATGGTGACCTCGCGACGGCGCTGCTCGTGGATGAACCGCGCCAGCTTGGCCTCCATCCGGCACAACAGCCGGAAGCGCTTGTTGTACTGGCGCTTGGACAGCTCGCCCAGTCCGGCCTCGGCGCGCTCAGCCCGGTCGAGCCGGTCCCTGCCGAAGTCGTTGTGCCCATAGGCGCGGCGGATCTCCTCCCCCGCGCGGCGGATCACCGCCTCGATCTGCTCGGGATCATCCCCGGCGCCGTCCTGGAGGTCCGGCACGTTCGTGAACAGGCTTGCCGCGCGGGTGAGCTGCCGCTGTGCGCCGACAGGCCGGGCGAAGCCCTCCAGCATGGACGTGTAGCCGTGCCACAGCTTGCGCAGTGAGTGCTCGGTGGCTTTGGTGAGAGCTGCCTCGGTGGCCGGGTCGAGGTGAGTTCCCTGCGCCGCGTACAGGTCCTGGATGAGCTGGGCCACGTCCTCCGGACGCTTGCGCAGTTTCAGAGAGGCGTGCAGCTCACTGAGCAGCTGTTCAACGGCAGGCGACGGCATGCGCCTCACCCTGTCATCACCGACATCGAACCTCCACCCATTATCCGGTCCGAGGCCTGAGACGGAGGACCGCTGCCCACGGTGCCGCAGGGCACGGGCCGGTGAGCAATGTCCGCTCCCAAGCGCCGCTGGTGGCAGCGCCCTGAACCCTCGGCACCCTGAACGTTCCGCCGGGCCGGACGTACGCGGCTTCAGGGGCCAGAAGGCGTTGTCAGAGGTGCGTACTGATGACCGCTAAGCTCCCCCGCCATGCCCAAAGCCCATGAGTCCACCTGTTCCTACCGCCAGGGCCGCCCCCGCAGGCCGGAAACGCTCTCTCGCTGACGGGCAAAAGCGGCCTGGAGGCCTTTCCGTACTCGACTGACGGTCAGTCACCGACACGCCCCGGCCAGGGCACCCGTCACACGCCGAGGACTACGCGTTTTGCGTGACCGGCATCTGACGCCGCGCCAGGAGCGCCGCCCCTTCGATGAAGACAGCTGCGGCAGTCTTCATCGCCGCCCAAACCGCCCGGCGATTGGGCACCTGCTGGACCTGCCGACATGCACTTGATCGATGGCAGATGCGTCAAGTGCGAACCCGCCGGCCAGGATCGCCGATCGCGGGGAGCAATCGTCCAACCCATTGCAGTGATCGACAAATCAGACACAAACGATAAATAGGGTATTCAGTCACGGCGCGGGCGCCGAGCAGTCCCCAGCCCTGCCGAGCAGTCCCCAGCCCTGCCGTCGAGCCGTGAAAACCGTGAGACGAATGTGAGAGGCAGGTCTCGGACCACGCCGAAGGCCGCTTCCTCGCGAACGAGAAAACGGCCTCTGACCTGCGACAATGGGATGAACCCCTGTCGGGACGACAGGATTTGAACCTGCGACCCCTTGACCCCCAGCGGCCGAAAGGGAGTCCGACTGATGTTTACCAGTCCGAAGCACGCAGGTCAGGGCCCATCTCGTCCAAGCCGCATGACGCTTGATGCCGCCTCATGACGTCCAATCCGTGAGAGACATGTGAGAGGCATCGACCGAGGGGAGAGTTCGACAGTGACTTGCGTCATGCCCCGCCTGTAGCCCTGTTCGACTCCCTCAGAGCGCCTCCTACCACTCACCTCCCCGACACGGAGTGAGCGCCAACTCCCTTCCGACCATGGTGCACCGTTGACGCACGAGGGAGGTATCCGCTGTCTCGGATCAGGATCATCTCCAGGTGGCCGGCCACCACCGGCGGCCAGTGCCGTCAGCACGCCTGTCAAACAACAGCTTCCATGGCATGAGAGCGGATTCGATCTGCACCGCAAGGCCGATCTTCGAAATGCCGGCGCTCCGCTCCTCGAATCGGATCGGTATTTCGGCGATCCGCATGCCCTGACTGACCGTCCGGTGATTCATCTCGACCTGGAACGAGTAGCCGTTGCTCCGTATCGAATGGACGTCGATCTTCCGAAGGGTCTCCGCTCGCCACGCTTTGAAGCCGGCCGTCGCGTCCTTCACCTTCAGCCGCAGGATGGCGTTGACGTAGAGGTTCGCCCACGCGGACAACGCCCTGCGGCGCCAAGGCCATTCTGTGGCGACCGAGCCGCCCGGCACGTAACGGGACCCGATCACCGCTGCTGCGTCCGTGCTGGACAGCGCGTCCACCATCGCGGGAACGGCCTCCGCCGGGTGGGAGAGGTCGGCGTCCATCTGGATCACGATGTCGGCACCCTCGTCGAGCGCACGGGTTATGCCGGCGATGTAGGCGCGACCCAGCCCGTCCTTATCGGTGCGGTGCAGTACCGCGACGGCCTCCGGTGATTCGAGTGCCAGCTTGTCGGCGACGTCACCGGTGCCGTCCGGGGAGTTGTCGTCGACCACGAGGACATGCAGGTCCGGCAGTCGCAGGGCCGTGAGCCTGCCGACGAGCCGGGGCAGGTTGTCCCGCTCGTTGTAGGTGGGGACAACGACCGTGACCTTCGGGAAACTGCGTTCCGTCGTCACTGCGTGGTTCCGATCATCGCCACACCGAAGGCGATCGCGCCCGTCAGCAGCGCGCCGGCGAGTGTGACGACCGCCCACCGTCCAATGGAGTCGACCTGGCCGCCGAGCCCCAGGGCGCGCCACACCGCATCCCGCAGCGCCAGTGAGAGCGGCAGGACTGCTGCCCCCGCGGTGGCACCGATCCGGGCAGCTCGTCGCGCTCCCGACACGGTGCGCGGTGCAGTGAGTCGAAGGACGCTGTTGCAGACCTCCAGGAAGGCGAAGGTGCCGCCCGCGAACACGGTGGTCTCGACGGCGAAGAGCAGTGACCCTTGCCAACCCTCGCCCACCGCAAGCCCCGTGGCGACCAGCAGGCCCGCACCGAGGGCGGCCGCCGCAGCGAACACGGTGAAGTGGTGGCGGATGAAGTCGACCGCGTCGCCGAGGCCCCGTCGGGCGGCGAGTCCGCGCGCCGCGCTCGAGTGGCGCGCGAGTGCGTTCACCAGGGGCACGACATCTCCGAGCCAGTCCCCGCCCACCCGGCGCCGGCTCCCGCCTGACGTCCTCGGCAGCAGTCGGACCGCACGCCGATGCAGCAGAAGGCCCGCGACCACGACTCCCGTGAGCGGCACCAGCGAGCCGATCAGCCAAGGCGTACCACCGTTCCAGAGTTCGCCGTCCGCGCGGGCGGCCACGGCCACCCAGTCGGTGGCGACCGTTGCCGCGACGAGCAGTGTGCAGACCAGTGCGGCCCGCAGGATCTGCTCGACCCTGTACAGCGGCACCGGTTCGTCGCGGCGGCACAACAGCGCCCGCACCGGGCCGAGAGCGCCGAGCATCGGGACGAAGAAGATCGTGAAGGTCACAACCACGTCGTACGGATCGCCCTGCCAGGGACTTCCCGCCCGCACGACGCGCACCTGCGTTGTGACGTAGGCGAACGCCGTGAAGACACCGGCGCCTGCGACGGAGGTCCACAGCGCTGTGGCTGTGACCGGGCGAGCGCGGTGCCCGACCGACAGGACCGGGACCGCGATATGAGGGTGCGTCACGTTCTCATGCATGGCGGCGATAGTACATGCCGCGTACTACGTGGCGCGTACTTCATGACGCGTAGTATGGTGCGGCGTCAGAACGAAGGGACGGCATGCAAGCCAACGATGCCCAGACGCTGGTGCTCTGCGCCCTGGCCGACGGACCGCTGCACGGATACGCCATCAACGCGGCGATCGAGGAACTGACCGGGGAACGCCTCGGCCCCGGCAGCCTGTACGGGGCGCTGACCCGACTGGAGTCCAAGCAACTGATCGAGCCGCTCGACGGGCAGGGGCGCCAGCGCCCGGTCCGGCTGACACCCCAGGGCCGGGACGTACTGGAACGCGAACTGCGCACCATGGCCCGAGTGGCGACCGCCGGGCTGCGGCGCCTGGGGGTGAACCCCGCGTGAGCGTCGTCGCCCGGAACCTGGTCAGGCTCTACCCGGACGCCTTCCGCGAGCGCTGGGGCGCCATGGTGGAGGAGGAAGCCCAGGGCGTGGGCTGGAAGTCGTGGCCCAATCTGATCGCCGGCATCGCCGACATGTGGCTGCACCCGGCGCTCTGGCCCGCCGACTCCCCGGCCCAGCGGCAACGGCGGGTGGCGACCATGGGCATCACAGTCGCGCTCGCCGCCTGGTTCCTCAGCCATCTGGTGGCCGAGCAGGGCGGCCCGCTGCCCGCCGACGGCGTCCGCAACGGGATCATGCACGGCTGCACCACCCTGCTGCTACTCGGGATCGCGCTCGTCGCGCCCAGGCCCCGGCCGACCCTGGGCGCCACGGCCACGCTGCTGCGATGGGCAGTTCGGCGCCTCGCCGTGCCGACGGTGCTCGGCGCGAGCGTGGTGGTCCTGGTGCACGGCATCGACGCGGCGGCCTCACCGCCCACTCTGCGCACCGCCGTGCTCGCCGGCTGGTGGACCGCCCTGGGCCTGGGGGCGATCCAGATCCCCCGGATCTTCACCGGTGTCGGCGCGGATGCGGTCGTACCGCCGCACGGCGGACGGCTCCGCCTCGGTGTCTGGACGCTGGCCGCCGCCAGTGCGACCGGTGGTGCGACCATCCTCGGCGTTTCCGTGGCCGGCGGCGGTTTCCATGTGCTCGGCGTCACCGTCGGCGCGGGCCTGCTGCTGCTGACGGCGGCATGCACGGGCACCCTGCGCGACCTGCGCGAGCTGCCGACAACCGGCTGACTCGCAGTACCCGCGCGAACTCCCGCGGTCGGGCGGCCGGCCGCCGCCTCGGCCTGTCCGTCCTTGCCCCATCCCGCGAATGCCCTCCCAACAGCCTCTGGTGATTCGGCAAACCCGCCCCTGCCCGAACTGCCGGGCGTTCCAAACCCTTTGGACGGCTCCCATGCCCGACCCACTCCGCTCTTTCTACACCCACCGCCTGCGCCGCCACGTCATGGCAGGACCACTGCCCAGGCACGTCGGCCTGATCGTGGACGGCAACCGCCGCTGGGCCCGGCAGATGGGCATGGCCAACCTCAGCCTCGGCCACAAAGCAGGCGCCGAACACGTCGAGGAAGTGCTGTCCTGGTGCGAAGCCCTGGGAATCAAGCACGTCACCGTCTTCCTCTGCTCGACCGAGAACCTCCAGCGCCGCGGCGACACCGAGGTCGCCTTCCTGATGCAGCTGATCGAACAGGTGGTGGCCGGCCGACTCACCAAGCCGGACGCCGGCTGGCAGGTCCACCTCGCCGGCCTGATCGACACCCTCCCCGACAGCACCACCCACGCCCTCAAGGAAGCGGTCGAGGCCACCCGCACCTGCACCACCGGAGCCCACGTCACCCTGGCCGTCGGCTACGGCGGCCGGCAGGAGGTCATCGAGGCGCTCCGCGAGCTGATGTACGCACGGGCCGGGTCCGGCGAGTCGCTGACCGAACTCGCCGACACCCTGAGCGTCGACGACGTCGCCCCCTACCTGTATACCGCCGGCCAGCCCGACCCCGACCTGGTCATCCGCACCAGCGGCGAACAACGCCTGTCGAACTTCCTCCTCTGGCAAAGCGCCTACTCGGAGCTGTACTTCTGCGAGGCCCACTGGCCCGCATTCCGCGAAATCGACTTCCTGCGCGCCATTCGCAGCTTCGCCACCAGGGAGCGGCGCTACGGCCACTGAGACAGGGCACCAGCACCTACCGACCACTCGTCAGACCCCAGGCCGGAAGATCCACGGCCGCCTTGCCCCATTTCCAACGGCGCCACCCCCTGCGCTGTACGACCGGATCCGAATCCGCTACCGGCAGACCCGCAGCGCGTGCCGCGACCCACAGCCGGCTGCGATGTTGGCTCATCATCGCCCGGCTCATCCGGCTCTTGGGCAGCCGCTGGACCTTTCGGCGCGCACTTGACCAACGGCAGAAGCGTCAAATGCGAACCCACCAGCCAGAATCCGCGATCACGCCGAGCAACCATTGAACCCATGCAGTGATCGATAGATCGGACATTCGGGCGGGAAAGCCGGGTGGTGGACGCCAAGGCGCTGGCCGATCCGAACGTGCCGCTCGGCGACCTGTAACGGCGAACCGGAGCGGCGAGTCGCAGCGGTCAGCCGACGGGGATGCCGGGGTTCACCAGGCCCCGGCCCCCGGTGACGGTGTTTCCCGCGCCGATCGTCACCGGGCACGTCGCCGCGTCGTGGTTCGTCACGTCGATCGCGTAGCGGTCCGGCCCGGTGGCGCCGGTGAGGTCGGAGCGGTTGCCCCGGAACACCGTGCCGCAGCCCCAGCCCGGCCGGACGCTGTGGGTCTGGTAGCCGTCGTCGGTGGTGCGCCGGCCGGTGTTGTCCTCGATGACGTAGTCGTTGCCCTTCACGTCGACCCAGGAGTCGTCGTGGTTGCGGCCGGTGAGGCCGTCGCCGTCGAAGGAGTTGCCGGAGACCAGGCCGCCGGTGGTGCCCTCCTTGAGGTCGACGTTCTCCGCGCCGATGTTCGGGCCGAAGGTGTTGCCGACGATCTGCACGTGGTCGCTGCGGTCGGCGAGCGTGTTGGCGGTGCCGACGTAGACGCCCTCGCCCAGGCCGTCCCGGGCCAGTCCGGTGTCGTGGATGCGCGAGCCGCGCAACGTGCCGTGGGCGCTGGAGTTGCGGAAGTGCACGCCCTCCATGGTGGTGTGGTGGACCGTCACGTCGTCGATCACCACGTAGTTCGCGGCGTCCGCCATGATGCCCTTCTGGGCGCCGGTGACGGTCAGGCCGTGGACGGTCCAGTAGCTCGCGCCGTCGAGGTGGAGGCCGTAGCCGCCGCCGGTCGGGGTGGTGAGCACGGCCCTGGCCGATCCGGTGAGGGTGATCCGGGCGGCGGCGGTGCCGGGCACGGTGGCCCTGAAGGTACCGGAGTAGGTGCCGTCGGCGAGCTGGATGGTCCGGCCGGGTACGGCGGCGGCGAGCGCCGCCTGGAGCTGCTTGGCGGTGGCGACCTTGACGACGGTCCCGGCCGGGGCGGCGGGGGCGGCCGTCGCGACGGGGACGCCGCCGAGGACGAGCGCGGTGAGGGCGGCGAGGGCGGCGCCCGGGAGGAGGCGGGGCTTCGGGCCGGCGGACTGCGGATTCATGGGCTGCGGGTTCACGGACTGCGGCTTCACGGACTGCGGGTTCACGGACTGCGGGTTCACGGACGGTGCTCCCTACGCGGTCGAGAGTGGCAGGAACATGCCGTCGATCACAGTGGACTGGACCATTCCGGAGCGTCAAGAGCGCCTGCGGTGGGCGATACTGGGCGGCAGGGGGAACCCTTCGGTCAGGGAGGCGCGGTGGGCGGCACGGCCGGGTTCGCCGTGGTGGTGTTCGGCGCGCTGGGCGGCGTGGTCGCCTATCTCGCCGGGGTGGTCGGGCTGCGCGAACTGCGCCGCCTGCGCCGGGTCGGCGTCCCCGCGTCGGCGCTGGTGCGGGCCCGCGCCCGGCGGCCCGAGGACCACGCCCCGCCGCCGCGTCCGCTGCTGCAGTTCGAGACCGCGGACGGCCGGGTGGTCGAGGTCTTCTCGCCCGTCCCGTCCACCGCCCGCCACCCACTGCCGGACGGCCGCTACGTACCGGTCCGCTACGACCCCGCCGATCCCCGGCAGGTGCTGGTGGACGGGCGGGAGCGGGCGGGCTTGGAGTACGGGTTCCTCGCGCTCGGCGTGCTGGCGGTGCTGGGCGCGGTCGGCCTGGCGGTGACGCTGCTCTGACCCGCTCGGCGCCTCGGCGCTCCCGGCCCGCGCGGAGCCCCGCCGGGGTGAGGCCGGTGTGCAGGCGCACGGTCCGGGCGAGGTTGCCCTGGCCGGCGGAGCCGCACAGCCGGGCGATCACCGCGATCGGGGTGCCGGTGGCGAGCAGGGCGGTGAGCAGGGCGGTGAGCAGGGCGCGGCCGGCGCGTTCGAGGCGCAGCCGGACCGGCTACTGGTGCGGGGACCGGCCCGAGGACATCGCGCCGATCGTCACCTTCCCGGCCACCGACGGCGGGTGGATCACCGGCCGGACCCGCTTCGCCGACGGCGGCTACACCACGCGCTGACCCTCCGGCCACCGCCCGGGTCCGTCCTGCCACCCGTCCTGCCACCCGGCGGGGCGGGTCACTCCGCCCCCGGTCCGGCCGCCCGCGGTCCGGCCGTCGGCCCCCGCCACAGCCGCCCCCACCACGTCCGCCCCGACGCCGCCTGCGCGCAGCGCCTCGGCCAGCCGCCGGGCCCGGGTGTCCTCGTCGAGGAGCACCCGCACCAGCGGGCCGGGGGCCGCGCCGGCCAGGTAGGTCTCGACGGAACGCGGGTCGGCCGGGAGCGCGACCGTCCCCGCGGTGACGGCCGCCCGGACCCGGGCGTAGTCGAAACCGAGCCAGGCCAGCAGCTCTCCCCCGGTGTCGTCCACGTCCGGCTGCGGCTCGTGCCCCAGGACCTCGTGGACGGCCAGGACGGCGAGCAGGACGTGTTCCGTACCGGGCGTGCGGCGGCCGAGGCGCCGGGCCTGGTCGTCCGTCTCCCGCCGGATCCAGTCCGCGGAGGACGCCGCCGGTCCGGCCGCGCCGGACCGCACCATCCGCCGCCAGCGCGGGAGCCGGTGCGACCGGCGGCCGAGCAGCGCGTCCCGGGTGGGGAGCAGCAGCGGATCGAGGCCGTCGGCCACGCCGTCCAGCCGCTCCCGGACCGCCGACGGTACGACGCCCGCCGCGCGCAGCAGTTCGGCGGCCCTGGTGCGGTCGTCGGCGAGCAGGGCGCGCAGGACGTGCTCGGCCGTGAGCTTCCGCCCGCCGTCGCGCCGCACCTGCGCCACCGCGGCGGACAGCACGCGGGCGGCGGCGCCGGTCAGGACGAGGTCCGGGGCCCCGGTCGAGCCGAGGACCTCCCGGGCGGGCACCCCGCTCTCCGCCCCGTCGTCCGCGCCCCAGCCCGCGCCGTGCCCGCGGGCGCGCTCGCGCAGCAGGGCCCGCAGGTCCCCCTCGGCGACCCCGGCGGCGGTCAGCGCGGCACCGGCCGGGCCGCTCGCCCCCGCCACCGCGGCCAGCAGGTGCTCCGTGCCGAGCCGACCGTCGCCCGTGACGTCGAGCGTGCGCCAGTCCGCTTCCAGCGTGGTCTCCATCAGGCCCTCCCCGCCCAGGTGACTTTACCCACACCATACGCTTGCTTTGCCCGTCCTTTGTAGTCGGCCGCACGCCTCGACACCACCGCGAGCCGACGGCGGAAGCATCTGCGCCACGGCGTTGTTGGGAGCGGCAGAACCCGCGCCGGCGAAAGGGGTGAGCACCGTGGCCGACACGCTCCCCGGGCCCGAACACGCCCACGACGACGGCACGCAGCTGCCCGACGACGGGGCGCCGGAGGCCCTGGACGCCTACTCGCGGATCGTCACGGCCGCGGCCGCCGCGGTGACCCCGCGGGTCGCCGCGCTCCAGGTGCCACGACGCGGCCGGGGCGGCTGGTTCAGCACCGCGCTCGGCTCGGCGGTGGTCTTCACCGACGACGGCTTCCTGCTCACCAACGCCCACGTGGTCGGCCACGCCGACGCCGGAACCCTGGCGTTCGCCGACGGGACCACCTGCCCGTTCCACACCATCGGCGCCGATCCGCTCTCCGACCTGGCCGTGCTGCGCGCCGACGGCCCGACCCCCACCCCGGTACGGCTCGGCGAGGCCACCGCCCTGAAGGTCGGCCGGTTGGTCGTGGCCGTCGGCAACCCGCTCGGGCTGGCCGGGACGGTCACCGCGGGCGTGGTCAGCGCCCTCGGCCGCTCGCTCCCGGCCCGGTCCGGCAGCACCGTGCGCGTCATCGACAACGTCATCCAGACCGACGCCGCCCTCAACCCCGGCAACTCCGGCGGCGCGCTGGTCACCGCGAACGGCGAGGTCGTCGGCATCACCACGGCGGTGGCCGGGAACGGGCTCGGCCTGGCCGTGCCGATCGACGCCACCAGCCGGCAGATCATCGCCACCCTGCTCACCGACGGCCGGATCCGCCGCGCCTACCTGGGCCTCGCCGGGATGCCCGCCCCGCTGCCGCCCGACCTGCGCGACCGCACCGGACAGCGCACCGGCCTGCGGGTGGTCGAGGTGGTCCCCGGCTCCCCTGCCGACCGCGCCGGACTGCACGACGGCGACCTGCTGCTCACCGCCGCCGGGGAGCCGATGAGCAGCGCCCGCGCCCTGCAGCACCTGATGCTGGCCGACGCGATCGGCAGCCCGCTGGCGCTCACGGTGCTGCGCGGCCGGGCCCTCGTCGACGTCATCGCCGTCCCGACGGAACTGCCCTCCGACGACTAGGTGTTCTGTCCCGCGCTGTCGGGGCCGCGCGGTTCCCGCCGCATCGTCCACCGCACCGGCCCGCAGTCCGGGAGCCGCGCCCGGTGTCATCGACGACCGCGGTCCCGGGGCGTCGACGTCAAACGCAGGCGGACCTTCCGCGGACGCAGGGCTCCGGCCCGATGCCGGTGCGGGCGGGCGGATGTCCGCCGGCGCGCGGGCGATCTGCGTGGTGTGCCGGCGACGTTCCCGGCCGGCCGACTCGGGCCGCGCGCCCACCGGGAGGGCGTCCTGATGTTCCGGACCGCGCCGAGTGCGCCTCGCCACGTCGTCCTCGTGGCCACCTCCGCGCAACGACCGTTCCCGCGACCGCCTTCCGGTCGAGGCCACTCGGCCTGCTTCCGCTGTCATCGCAGACATCCTCGGCACGGGGCAGCCCGGGTGTCCGGCACCTCCCACACCGTCACGGCCGCGGCTTCGCCTGCGCCTGCTGCGGTTCGGCCGTCACCGCGTACGCCGCCGACGGCACGCGGCGCAACCACGGCCCAGCCTGCCCGCAGTCCCGGCACGCCCTCGACCACGTCGGTGACCGTCCGGGTGACTGCCACGGCCGGATGTCGCCGATCGCCGTCGCCGTGCTGCGCACCGGCGACCGGACGGTCGTCCGGCGTGGCGTGCGCTGCGACGCGCTGACGTCCACGCCGGCCTGCACGGACGACAACCGGCTCGTCCTGATCCGGGCGGCCGTCCGGCCGCTTGCCCGACCGCCCTTCTCCGCTCGAAGCGTTCGGCATTTCCTGACGCGCCTGCCGGGAGGAAGGAGGACCCGTCGATGCCCCGACGCACGAACAGCGCCGGCGACGGCCGGCCGCAACGCCGCCGACAGCGGCACCAGGACGTCCCGCACCGTCGGGGCGGCCACCGGGTACGAGGGTTCCGCTGCGTCGGCTGCCGTCCGGACGGCCTGGCACCGCCCACCGCAACCACGGCCCGATCTGCCTGGCCGGCCGCCCGGACGGCGGGCGGCCGGTCGTCCGCCGTGGCCTGTCCTGAACGGAGTCGAGCCCCGAGCTGATCGCCGGCGACGACAAGGTCCTCGCGCCGGTCCGGCTCGCCCTCGGGCTCCTCCGGGACACCCGGATGGCCGGCCGCGTCCTGCTCGGCCGGTAGCCGGCCGCGTCCTGCTCGGCGGGTAGTCGGCCGGGCGCGCGGAGCCGGTCGCGGCCGGGGCGCGGCCCCCCGACGGGCCCCCCCGGCCGGATCCGCTCTGTAATAAAAAAATACCATCCCTCCTCAACCAAGTGTATTCGCT
>NZ_JBHWBZ010000047.1:0-56867 GCF_042735475.1 Kitasatospora sp. NPDC059577
GGTTACATTCCGAACCCGGAAGCTAAGCCTCACAGCGCCGATGGTACTGCAGGGGGGACCCTGTGGGAGAGTAGGACGCCGCCGAACAATCATTCAGAAAAGACCCCCTCCCTTTCGGGACGGGGTCTTTTCGCGTTTCCGGTCCGATCGGACCCGATCGGACCGGACCGGACAGGATCGGACCGGTTCCGTGCGCCGGAGTCACCCCACCTGCCCGCAGGTAGACCTAGGTCCACCCCGGGATTGGGGTGTCATGGCCAGTGTGGGTGGCGGACGCTTCGTGAAGACTGCTGGAGGACGATCGGTACCGGCATCAGGAGCTTCCCGTGACAACAGCGAGTCGTACGAGCGGCACGTCCGTACGTGCTCAGGCCCAGGCGGCTTTCGTGGCCGGCGGTGAGGGGCTGGCGCGGCTCGTCGTGGTGGTGCTGGCCGCGGTGCCGGGGTCCGTGCTGCCGTTGGGCGCCGCGATCCTGTCGGGGGCGGCGGCGGCCCAGTTCCTGGAGGCCTTCGACCTGCAGGTGTTCTTCGCCCTGCTGGTGGCGGCGGCGGTCGGCGCCGTGGTCGCCGCCGCGAGCATCCGCGGTACGGCGAACCGTACGCGCGGGCAGGTGGAGCGCTGGTTCGGCGTGCGTCTGCCGGCGGTGTACGAGCCGCTGCCGGCGCTGGAGCTGGACGCCCGCGGGCACTGGTGGACGGGGTACTCGTACCACCGCTCGCGGACGGTGGCGAAGTACGCGCAGCTGGTCCACTGGGGGCTGCGGGACCGGACCACCCGCTCCGAGCTGGCCTGGCTCGCCGTGAACCCGTTCCTGACGCTGGCCCTGGCCGGGCCGATAGTCGGCCTGTTCGTGCTCGGCGTCGCGTACGCGATGACGGGGCCGGTGCCCGCCTCCGGGGCCGGCCCGCTGAGCGGAGGGACGGAGTCGCTCCTGCTGGGCCTGGCGTTCGGGGGCGCCGCGATCGTGGTCGGGATACTCGTGGCGCCGTTCGCGGTGCGCGCGTACGCGGAGGTGGCCCGGCGGGTGCTGGACCACGGCCGTACCTCGCACGCCCAGCTGACCAGGCGGGTCGCGGAGTTGACCGAGACGCGGGCGGACGCGGTGGGCAACCAGGCGGCCGAGCTGCGGCGGATCGAGCGGGACCTGCACGACGGTGCGCAGGCACGGCTGGTGGCGATCGGGATGACCCTGGGCACCATCGAGCACCTGATGGACACCGACCAGGCGGCCGCGCGGGAGCTCCTCTCCGAGGCCCGGCAGTCCTCGGCCCGGGCCCTGCAGGAGCTGCGGGACCTGGTCCGCGGCATCCACCCGCCGGTGCTCGCCGAGCGTGGCCTGGGCGACGCGGTCCGGGCCCTGGCGCTGGACAGTGCGCTGCCGACCGAGGTGTTCGTCAGCCTGCCGGACCGGCCGGCGGCCCCGGTGGAGGCCGCGGTGTACTTCAGCATCTGCGAGCTGCTGGCCAACGCGGCCAAGCACTCGGGGGCGGAACAGGTCTGGGTGGACATCCTGTACCGGGCCGGCTTCCTGCGGGTCACGGTGACGGACGACGGCGTGGGCGTGGCCGATCCTTCGCGGGGGACCGGACTGCGCGGGATCGAGAGGCGATTGGGTACCTTCGACGGTGTCCTCGCCATCGACAGCACGTCGGGCGGTCCGACCACCATCACCTTGGAGTTGCCGTGCGAGTTGTCCTCGCCGAGGACCTCTACCTCCTTCGCGAAGGTCTGATCAGGCTGCTGGAAGCGCACGGGTTCACCGTCGTCGCGGCGGTGGAGACCGGGCCCGAGCTGCTGGAGGCGTTGCTGACCCACCGCCCGGACGTGGCGGTGGTCGACGTCCGGCTGCCCCCGACGCTCACCGACGAGGGTCTTCAGGCCGCACTCAAGGCCCGCCGGGAGATCCAGGGCCTGCCCGTCCTGGTGCTGTCGCAGCACGTCCAGCAGCTGTACGCACGGGAGTTGCTGGCGGACGGTACCGGTGGGATCGGTTACCTGCTGAAGGACCGGGTGTTCAACGCGGGGCAGTTCATCGACGCGGTCCGCCGGGTGGCGGCGGGCGGGACGGCGATGGACCCGGACGTGATCGCCAAGCTGATGCAGACGACCTCGCGCCGGCCGGGCCCGCTGCTGCGGCTGTCGCCGCGTGAGCGGGAGGTGCTGGAGCTGATGGCCGAGGGCTGTTCCAACTCGGCGATCGCCGCCCGTCTTTCGGTGAGCGACGGCGCGGTGGCCAAACACATTGCCAACATCTTCACCAAACTCGAACTCGCCCCTGCGGAGGACGCCAACCGCCGGGTGCTGGCCGTGCTGACCTATCTCAACGGCACGGCTGGGCAGGGCCTCTGACGGTCCGGGCGGTCCCGGGGGAAGGTCGCGCCGTACCTCGACCGCCGTCGTGCCCCGGGCTGTGACACTCCGGCCTGCGGGAACGCTTAAACAGGTGTACGAGTAAACTCCGGTGGGCCGAGCCCGGAGGTTGCTCAGCCGTCCGGCGGCCCGACCAGCGGGACCCGGCAGTCGAGGCAGCGTACGGCCGCAGCCGACATCCAGGGGTTGATAGACGTAATGGCACGCCCAACGCTCACCAAGGCCCACCGGGGCCTGCTCGGCCTGGTCGCGGCCGGCGCCTGCATCATCTCGGGCATCGGTTTCGCGGGTTCGTACAACGCGGTGCGTGAGCTGGCCATGGAGAAAGGTTTCGGCGCTTTCTCCTACGCCTTCCCGATCGGCGTCGACGCGGGCATCGTCGTGCTCCTCGCGCTGGACCTGGTGCTGACCTGGCTGCGGATCCCCTTCCCGATGCTGCGGCAGACCGCCTGGCTGCTGACCGTCGCCACCATCGCCTTCAACGCGGCCGCCTCCTGGGGCGACCCGCTTGGCATGGGCATGCACGCCGTCATCCCGGTGCTCTTCGTCGTCGTGGTCGAGGCCTCCCGCCACGCGGTCGGACGGATCGCGGCGATCACGGCGGACCGTCACATGGAATCGGTCCGGGTGATGCGCTGGCTCCTGTCCCCGGTGCCGACCTTCCGGCTCTGGCGGCGGATGAAGCTCTGGGAGCTCCGCTCGTACGACGAGGTCATCCGCCTGGAGCAGAACCGGCTCGTCTACCGGGCGCAGCTGCGCTTCCGCTACGGCCGCGGCTGGCGGCGCTCGGCGCCGATCCAGGCGCTGCTGCCGCTCAAGCTCGCCAAGTTCGGCGTGCCGCTCGACCCGGCACTGCTCGACCGGCTGGACGACGAGGCCCGCGATCGCGGGGGCGAGGAGGCCCCGGCGGGGCCGGAACATCGGGCGCTCGCACCCCAGGACGGCCGTGCCACCGCCATCGCCCCGACGGTGGCGACCGCGGCGGCGGCCGCCCCGGCCGGTCCCGCGCAGCAACTCCCGCAGCAGGCGCCGCAGGTCCAGCAGGCTCCCCAGCCTCAGCCTCAGCCTCAGCCTCAGCCTCAGCCGGAGCCGGCCCAGGCCGCGGCCCCGGAGCAGGCCGCCGCCCCCGCAGCCGTCGCGCCGATGCCCGCCGAGGTGGCCGCGCCCATGCTGGCGAAGCTGGCGGCCGTCCGGCTGCGCGCCGCGCAGGAGCCCGAGGAGGTACAGGACGCCGCCCCGCAGCCGCGTCGCGAGGAGCTGAACGTCTGGACCGAGCGTCCGGTGCGCACCACCGGCCATCCGGCCGACGCCGCCCCGGGCGGGCGGGTGCCCGGCCAGGCCTCGCCCTGGTTCAAGCCTCCGCGTCCGGTCGAGGAGTCCGCTCCGGCCGGCGCGGTCACCGCTCCCGCTTCAGGTCCCGCGGCCGCCGCCCCGGCGCCCCGGCCGCAGGGCCGGCGTCCGGCCGACGCGCAGCAGCCCGAGCCGTCGGCCGAGCCGCAGCAGCAGGCCCAGCAGGCCCAGCAGGCCGGGCAGCCCGCGCAGGCCGAGCAGCCGGTCCCGGCCGAGGAGCCCGTCCAAGCCGAGCAGTCCGACACCCGGCCGGCCCCCTCGCGCCTCGACCCGGACGTGGCCTACGAGGCCCTCGTCACGTACCTGGACAACCACGGCCACCAGCCCGACCCGCAGCGCCTCGCCGACTGGCTGACCAGGGAGTACGGCGTCTCCGGCAAGGGACCCGACGGTTCGGTCCACCCCAAGGAGGTCGCCGAGCTCTACCCGGAGCTGCGCGACCGTTACGCCGCCGCCGGGAGGGACTGACCGGGACGGCCCGTCGTCCGGGGGCCGGGCGGCCATTGACGCCCGACCCCGCCGGAGCTACCTTCGCCTCAACAAATTGTTGAAGCGCTGGTTCGGCATGGAGGAGTGCGGATGTCGCAGGTCGAGGTCGACGGTAACGGTCCGACGGGCGGGGCCTCCTTCTCCGACGCCGCCCGGGCCGCCGTGGAGACGCTGCTCGCCCCGGTCGACGCCGATCTGGCGCGCCGCTACCCGGGTGACTCCGGGACCAGGCAGCCGGTACACACCGTCTACGTCCCGGCCGACGCCTTCGCCGCCGACACCGTCCGGGATTGGGGCCGCCGGGCCCTGGAGGCCTTCGACACCCACGCCGCCACCCCCGCCGAGCTGGGCCGCGCCCTCGGCGTCGCCGACGACGGGCTGCTCGCCGACGTGCACGCCCGGGTCCGCGCCAAGCTGGAGCGCGAGCCGGTCGAGGACCTGCGGATCGACTTCGAGGACGGCTACGGCCCCCGCCCCGACGCGGAGGAGGACGCGGCGGCCGTCCGCGCCGCCGAACTGGTCTCCGCCGCCGTCGCCGAGGGCGAGGCCCCGCCGTACATCGGCATCCGGATCAAGTGCATGGAGGCGCCGGTCCGCGCCCGCGGCATCCGCACCCTGGAGCTGTTCCTGGCCACCCTGCTGGCCGGCGGCGGCCTGCCGGAGGGCCTGGTCCTGACCCTGCCCAAGGTCACCTACGCCGAGCAGGTCACCGCGCTGGTCCGGCTGCTGGAGGACTTCGAGCGCCGGGCCGGGCTGCCCGCCGGCCGGATCGGCTTCGAGATCCAGATCGAGACCACCCAGGCCATCCTCGGCCCGGACGGCCGGGCCACCGTGGTCCTGATGATCGAGGCCGCCGAGGGCCGGGCCACCGGCCTGCACTACGGCACCTTCGACTACAGCGCCTCCTGCGGCGTCGGCGCGGCGTACCAGAGCATGGACCACCCGGTCGCCGACCACGCGAAGGCGGTCATGCAGGTGGCCGCCGCCGGCACCGGGGTCCGGCTCTCCGACGGCTCGACCAACGTCGTCCCGACCGGCTCCACCGAGCAGGTGCACGCGGCCTGGAAGCTGCACCACGACCTGGTCCGCCGCTCGCTGGCCCGCGCCTACTACCAGGGCTGGGACATGCACCCGGCGCACCTGCCGACCCGCTACGTCGCGGTGTACTCGTTCTACCGCGAGGGACTGGCGGCCGCCGCCGCTCGGCTGGCCGCGTACGTCGCCAAGGCGGGCGGCGACGTGATGGACGAGCCGGCCACCGCCCGGGCGCTCAGCGGCTACCTGCTGCGCGGCCTGGACTGCGGCGCCGTCGACCTCGCCGAGGTCACCGCGCTGACCGGCCTCGACCGCGAGCGGCTGGACGCCCTGGCCGGTCGCTGAACCCCGGACCGAACGGCTTCCCGAGCGGCTCCCGGCCGGTCCGGCCGCCCCGGCCGCCGGCCGGACCGGCCCCGGCCACCGGTCCTCCGTCCGCGCGCCAACTAGGCTGGCGGTGCCGCCCCGGCGCGAACACCCGGGGCGCGCGCCGCCAGCCGTCGCCGTTCCCGGGAGAACCACCGCGCCATGCCCGCCACGCCGGAGCCCACCGCCAGGCCGTACCTCACCATCCGGCGGGCCGGCAGCCACGAGACCGAGATCAAGAAGTCCCGGTTCATCTGCCACCTCGCCCGGGTCGACGACGAGGACGCGGCGCAGGCCTTCATCGCGGGCATCCGCAAGCAGTACTGGGACGCCCGGCACAACTGCACCGCCTTCGTGGTCGGCGACGAGCAGCGCCGCGAGCGCTCCAGCGACGACGGCGAGCCCGGAGGCACGGCCGGGGTGCCGATGCTGGAGGTGCTGCGCCGCCGCGGCCTGACCGACACGGTCGCCGTGGTCACCAGGTACTTCGGCGGGATCAAGCTCGGCGCGGGCGGCCTGGTGCGGGCGTACGGGAACGCGGTGTCGGAGGCGCTGGACGGGATCGGTCTGCTGGAGCGGCGGCCGGTCGCGCTGCTCGCGGTGACGGTGGACCACGTCCGGGCCGGCCGGGTGGAGAACGACCTGCGGGCGGCCGGGTACACGGTGAGCGACCTGGCCTACGAGGCGGCCGGGGTGCGGATCGAGGTCGGCGTGCCGGAGCCCGGGACGGCGGCCTTCCACACCTGGCTGGCCGAGGCGACCGGGGGCACCGCGGTGGCGGTCCCGGCCGGTCGCACCTACGTCGAGGTGCCGGTCTGAGCGGGGGCGGCGGTCCGCGCTCCGGCAGGGACCCCGCGGCGGCCCCGGGACGGCCCCGGGACGCATTCCGGCGCCCGCTCCGGCGCACACTCCGGGGCGGGCGACAGAGTGGGCCGCGCTGCCCGGCCCGGCCGACGCGCCGGGTTTCGGCCACAGATTCGGCCACATCGCCACCTGCCCGTTTCGGTGGCCGGAGGGGCCTGCCTAGCCTGAACCGGCCGTCGGCCAGGCGCCGACCGGCAGCCTCAGGACGCCTCCAGGAAGCGGTCGCGATGCCCGTCGTCCAGACCATAACGCTGCCCCCGGGTGCCGAAACCGGCTGGCACTACCACCCGGGCCGGGTCGACGTGGTGGTGCTCTCCGGGACGCTGACCCGGACCCTGTACGACGGCCGGGTCGAGGTCAGCCGCGCCGGTGACTCCCTGGTCGAGCAGGCGGGACCGGTCCACGTCCACGTCGGCCGCAACCTCGGCGCCGAACCCGTGGTGCTGATCGCCAGCTACGCCGCCCCGCCGGGCCGTCCGCTGGCGGTGCCGGTCGCCGAGCCCGCCTGGAGCCGCAGCTCGACCGGGCCCGCAGGGTCCTGACCGGGGCCGGAGCGGCCGGGCGGGACGGCCCGCAGGAGGCGACCGCACCGATCCCGACGGGCCGTCCCTCGTAGCCCAGGCCCCGCGCCGCGCGGAAGACGGCTTGAACAGATTCACCCGAACGTAGGGTCGTGGCCCGGAGTTGGAACTTCCGCTCCGGGCCGTGGCGTTTCCTGGGCAAGGATCCGGCGGAACCGGACGAAACCCATCGATGGAGGACACAGGACCCCACCCCGTACCACGGAGGTATGCGCATGGCCTCAGACCGTTGGACTTCAGACCGTTCGACCTCGAATCGCCCGACCTCGAACCGCTCCCGCGCTCACACCGGTGTCGACGTCCCCGGCCCCCGCGGTCCCGCGACGCCCTACCGGATGACCGTCACCACGGCCCTTCCGCACGCCGAGGCGCTCGCCCTGGCCGACGAACAACTCGCCTCCTGGCTGAAGCAGGAGGGCTACGAGGAGCCCCCGCCCGCCGTCCGCACCCCCGCGGACCGGCCGGTCTCCGGGCGGCGCCCCACCGGCCCCGCCGCCGAGATCCCGCCCCCCGGCACGTCGGTGTTCGACGCACTGCCCCCGGGCACACTGCCCCCCGACACGCCGACGCCCGACACGCCGCCCCTCGACCCGCCGACGCCCGAAGCGCCGGGACTCGCCGAGCGCCTCCGCCTGGGCGAGCGCGTCCTGCTCGACCGCGACCACGGCCCGCTGCGCGGCGGCCCGGCCGCCGGCCGCTACGACCGCCGCCGCCTGCGCATCCCGGCCCCGCACGGCACCCGGCAACTCACCCTCACGGTGGCCACCGGCGCCGACGGCGTCACCTGGGTCCGGCTGGAGGCCGAGACGCACAGCACCGGCAGCGGTGTGCGCACCCCCTGCCGGGTGCCGGTGCCCGAACTCGCCCGCTCCCTCCTGCCGCTGCTCGACGCCGCCGACGGCCCGGCCGCCGTCCACTCCGCGCCCCGGGTGATCACGGCCGACGCGGTGGACGCCCTGATCGACGAACTGTGCGACCCGGAACGCCGACTGACCGTCGTGGTCGCCAGCGTCCCGGTGAACCTCCCGGTCGACCGCTGGGTCCAGGACGTGGTCGGCCCGCTCTGCCAGCAGCTCCCCGGCCTGGCCACCACCTACGTGCTGGATCCCGGCGCCCGCACCGCGTTCAACGTCGCGCTGGAGTACCACACCGTCTACGGCGGCGCGGTGCGCACCTACCTGCCCGAGGTCGATCCGGCCTCCCGGCAGGACGGCGCACGGCATCCGGTGCTCGCCCGGGGCCGAATAGAACAGGATCTGCGCCGCGCCGCCGGGCTGCTCGCCCGCGAGCCGCGCCGGCTCGCCGCCGAGCAGCCGCTCCCGGCGCCGCTGGCGGCCGTCCCCGTGCTGCGCGTCCCGCCGTCGCAGCTCCGCCGCGGCACCGGGCCGGGCGCCGACCGGGGCACGGCGGACCCGGACACCAGGGGGACCGTCGCCGTCGCCGAACTGGCCGCGCTCGCCCACGAGGAGCAGCAGGACAGGGCGGAGCAGCAGGCCAGGGCCGACGAGCTGGAGCACGTCCGGCACACCCTGCGCCTGGAGCGCCGCGACCACCGCGAGCGCGGCCAGGGCAGGGAGGGCCACGACGGCCGGGACGGTCGGGAGGGCCGCCTGCGCGCCGGTGCCCGCGCCCTGGCCGGTCGCCACTGCAGCACGTCCGGCACCGGTCCTGCCCTCGGTCGGCACCCCGTCGGCCGGCCCGAGAGCTTCACCGAACTCCTGGCCAGACTGGGCGAGTTCCCGCTGCTGTCCTTCACCGGGGACCAGAAGGCCGCACTCGCCCTCGACGAGCTCCAGCGCACCGGCGCCGGTTGGGCCCGGATCGCCTGGGACGGCCTGACCGCCCTTCAGGAGTACGCCGAGGCGGCGGTGCGCGGAACGGCCGGCGGGGACTTCAAACAGTGGTGCGAGCACACTCCGGAGGGCTGCCACCGCTTCCCGCCCCGCAAGGCCGTGCGTGGGGAGTCCAGGACGGTGTTCAGCCACACCAAGTGGAAGCGCGAACGGATGCTGCCGGTACCGGAATGCGTGGACGCCTCCCGGCGCGCGTTCATGGGTGCACACCTGCGGATCGGCGGCGGCCGCACCGCGCCCCGGCTGCACTACCTGGACGACTGCTCCGGCAGTGGCCGGATCTACGTCGGCTACATCGGTCTCCACCTCACCAACACCCGGACCAACTGACCGGCTTGGCTGACCGCCGGGCCCGTTCGGTGGACAATGTCCGGCAGGGGTGGGTCCGCGGGTTCGCCGACCGCCCCGGGCAGGCGCCGGACGAGCATGGGGGAACGACGACCGATGCAGCACTCAGCAGACGGCCGGTCCGACGGAACCACCACCGTCCGGGTCCCCCAACCGGGCTTCCTGGCCTCGGTCTTCCGCGACCTCGGGGTCGACGGGGCCCCGGAGCCGGACGGCACCGGCCGCCCGCCCGCGGGCGCGGCCGATGACGGCCCGTCCGTCCCGGGCCCCGCCGGCGCCGTCGACCCGGGCGGCGCCGACCGGGCCGACGGCGACCCCGGCGATCCGGAGGAGGCCGTCGCGGCGCACGCCCGGGCCGCCGCCCTGACCCACCACCGCACGCTCACCGTCCGGGCCGAGCACGACCGGCTGGCCGACCTGCTGCGGCGGGCGGCCCTGCCGGTCTCGGCCATGGACTTCGAGAGCCAGCTGCGCCACTACGAACCCCGTCCCTACCCGGCCGACGGCCCCGGCACCGCCGACGGGCCGGAACCCCGCTGGGCGGACTTCGAGCCCGCCGACCCGACCGCGGCCGACCCGGAGAGCGGCCCGTCCCGCCGACTGCTCGACTCCGGCTACCAGCGCGAACTCGCCCAGGCCAGGCTCACCCACCAGCGCGCCCTGCGGGAGTGGCGCACCCGCCGCGCCGAGGCCGGGAGCCCGGCCGCCGACGAGTCCCGGCGCACCCACGAGGCCGCCGAGGAGGCCCGCGCCCGCGCCGTGCGCGAGTACAACGAGAGCCTGGAGGAGTGCCGACGGGCCTACCGGCTGTCCGAGCCGGCCGCCGTCGAGTCGCTGCTGGAGCGGGCGCTGGCCGCCGCCGAGACCGCGACCCAGGACCTGCCCGCCCCCTGCCGGGCGGTGTTCCGCCCGCTCACCCGCACCGCCGTGCTGGACCTCGACCTGCCGCCGCTCGACCTGGTGCCCTCGCTCACCGGCTACCGCCTCGCCCCGGACGGCGACATCGTGCCGGTGCCGCGCCCGCCGGCCGACCGGGCCACCGACTACCTGCGCCTGGTCGCCCGGCTCGCCCTGCGCGCCCTGCAGGCCGCCGACGCCGTCGACACCGACGAGATACTCGCCGGCGTCGTCCTCAACGGCTGGCTGCGCGAGCCCGGTCCGGCCGAGCCGCTCTGCCTGGTCAGCGTGGACGCCGACCGCGACGCGCTGGCCCGCACCCGGCTGCTGCCTCCGGGGACCCCGTACGAGGAGCGCGACGACGAAGGCGTCTACGCCGACGCCGAGCAGGACGAGGCCCTCGTCCGGCTGCGCGGGCTCGGCGCCGCCGTCACCCCGGACCCGTACGACCGGGTCGGCGTCCGTCCGGCCGCCCAGGCCGGGGCCACCGTGCCGGCCGCGCCCGACCTGTCCGCCAACGAGTTCGCCCAGCTGGTGCGCGACCTTCTCACCCGGGGCGGGATCGCCGAGTGGAGCGTACGGCTGCGCGGCCCGGCCGGGCTGGTCGCCACCGGTGAGGGCGCCCCCGCCAGCGCACTGCCCGGCCGCTGGGTGGTCTGGGCCTCCCGGGACCCGGAGCCGGTCACCGCGGAGCAGATCACCACGCTCGCCGAGGCGGTCCGCGAGGAGTCCGCCGAGCGCGGCCTGCGGCTGACCACCGGCCGCTTCACCGACGAGGCCCTGGACCTCACCGCCGAGGAGAGTCACCGCCACATCCACCTGGTCGACGGCGACGGCGTGCGCGAACTCGCCCGTACCCACCTCGGCCTGCCGCTCGCCGCCGGCGCTGACGGCTCCACCCGGGGCCGACGGCATCCGCCCGGCCGCGCGCCGCCTCCCTCCCGCGGCCGGACGCGCCGCACCGCCGCCCGCCCGCGGCCGGCCGGCCGCGCCGCACCGCTGACCACCCGCCGCCCCACCTGCGGGATCACCCCGACAGCCCATCCGGCGGGCATCCCGCCGGGTCCGGCCCGACGCTGGGGAGCGGGCCCCGGCCACGCCCGGCACCCCGGTCGACAGAGGTCGAACGGCCGTCCGGTACGGTCAGCGGTCGGCCCGGCCACGGGCGGACCCCAGGGGGAGAGGAATGGGCAGAGCGCTCGGCACACCACACGGCGACACCGGCCGGCCGGCCGCACCCGCGGCGGAGGTGGCCCGATGACCGCCGTCCTGGTCGCCGCCGGGGCGTTCCTGATGACGCTGATCGGTGGTTTCGTCGCCCAGCGCACCGGCGACCGCCGCCACCTGGTGCTCGGCTTCGCGGCCGGACTGATGCTCGGCGTGGTGGCGTTCGACCTGCTGCCCGAGGCGATCCACCAGGCGCCGGGCGAGGTGCACGGCGTGCCGCAGGCGCTGCTGATGTTCGCGGCCGGCTTCCTCACCATCCACGTGGTCGAGCGCGCGGTCGCCATCCACCGCGGCCACGAGGGCGAGTACGCCGAGCACACCCACGGCGGCCACCACCACGGCCACTCCCACGGACACCAGGGCGTCGGGCTGACCGCCGCGCTGGCCCTGGTCGGCCACAGCGTGATGGACGGCTTCGCGATCGGCGCCGCCTTCCAGGCCGGCTCCACGGTCGGCACCGTGGTGGCCATCGCGGTGGTCGCGCACGACTTCGCCGACGGCTTCAACACGTACACGATCACCCGGCTGTACGGGAACAACCGGCGGCGGGCCCTGACCCTGCTCGCGGCGGACGCGCTGGCGCCGGTGTCCGGTGCCGCGATCACCCTGGCGTTCACCATCCCGGAGCACCTGCTCGGCCTCTACCTGGGCTTCTTCTCCGGGTTCCTGCTCTACCTGGCGACCTCCGACATCCTCCCCGAGGCCCACAGCCCGCACCCCTCGCGCACCACCCTGCTCTGCACTCTCGCCGGGGTCGGCTTCATGTGGCTGATGATCGGCTTCGCCGCGTAGGCCGCCGGGCCCGTGCGGCCCCGGTCACATCGACGGGCGGTGCCCCGCCTCCGCCTGTTCCCGGGCCCGAGCCTGAGCCTGCGCCTGGGCCGGGGTCTGGGCCTGCGCTTGCGCCTGGAGACGTCCCCAGCCCTCGCGCATCGAGGCCAGCGCCTCGGTGATGGCCGGCCGTCGGGATGCCTGGGTGCGCCAGAGCGCGAACACCCGGCGCCCCGGCTCCGGCGTCACCCGGCGGGCCGCGACCCCGGGCGGCAGCGGCCCCCGCCCGAGCCTCGGCACCAGGCCCATCCCGAGACCGGCCGCGACCAGCGCGATCTGGGTCTCGAACTCGCCGACCTGGTAGCGCACGTCCGGCTCCTCACCGGCCTCGCGCAGCGTGCGGACCAGCCAGTCGTGGCAGATGTTGCCCGGCGGCACGCTGATCCAGCGCTGCCCGCACAGCTGCTCCACCGGCACCGGGTCGAGCGCGGCCAGCTCGTCGTCGGCGGGCAGCAGCAGGTCCACCGGGTCCGTCCCGAGGTCCATCCGGGAGACGCCCTCCTGCACCGGCAGCGGCACCGTCGGCCAGTCTTGCACCAGCGCCAGGTCCACCTCGCCCCGGGCCACCAGATCGGTCGCCGGGTAGGGATCGCGCTCCAGCAGCCGTACGTCCAGCTCCGGGCAGCGCCGCCGCAGGTCGGCCAGCACCCCGGGCATCAGCCCGCGGGCCCCGGACGCGAACGCGGCCACCAGCAGCCGCCCGACCGCCTGGCCGCGCTGCTCCTCCAGCCGGACCTCGGCCCGCTCTACCAGCCCCAGCACGGTCTGCGCGGTGGCGGCCAGTTCGCGCGCCGCGTCGGTCAGCACGACGCCCCGGCCCTGTCGCTCCAGCAGTACCGTCCGGGTCTCCCGCTCCAACTTGGCGATCTGCTGCGAGACCGCCGAGGGCGTGAACCCGAGCGCCGCCGCGGCCCCGCCGACCGAGCCGTGCACCGCCACCGCGTGCAGCGCCCGCAGGCGCCCCAGATCCATCATGCAGTGATTCTAAAGTGTCACCTTCAGAATTCATCGCTGGTGCTACACGGTCCCGCGCCACCATGCTCGGTCCATGACCGCAACACCCGCCGCGAGCGGCACCGGCCTCCCCGGCAGCACCAGCAGGGTCGGCGGTGCCGGCAGGGCCGGCACCGTTACGAGCACCCCGAGCACCCCGAGCAGCACGAGCACCCCGAACACCTCGGGCATGAGCGCGCCCCACATCGCGCTGGCCGTCCTGGTGGCCGCCGTCTGGGGTTTTAACTTCGTCCTCATCCACGTCGGCCTCGACAACTTCCCGCCGCTGCTCTTCTGCGCCCTGCGGTTCGCGGTCGTCGCCGTGCCCGCGGTCTTCTTCGTCGGCCCGCCCAAGGTGGCCTGGCGCTGGGTGGTGGCGGTCGGCGTGGTCCTCGGGGTGGTCAAGTTCGGGCTGCTCTTCCTCGGCATGCACGCCGGGATGCCGGCCGGCCTCTCCTCCCTGGTGCTCCAGGGGCAGGCCGGCTTCACCGCGCTGTTCGCCGCCGTCGTGCTGCGCGAACGCCCCGGCGGGCAGCGACTGCTGGGCCTGGCGATCGCCTTCGCGGGCATCGCGCTGAGCGCGTACGACCAGGGCGCGGGCGGCCCGCTCGGCGCGTTCGTCCTGGTGGTGCTGGCCGCCGTCGCCTGGGGCCTGGCCAACGTGCTGACCCGCAAGGCGGCGCCGCCGGACGCGCTGCGTTGGATGGTCTGGGTCAGCGCCGTTCCGCCGCTGCCGCTGTTGGGCCTGTCCCTGCTGGTCGAGGGCCCGGAGGCGGACCTGCGCGCGCTGCGCGACATCACCCCCGCCGGACTCGGCGCGATCGCCTACGTCGGGCTGGTCTCCACCCTGCTGGGCTTCGTCGCCTGGAGCTTCCTGCTGCGTACGTACGACGCCACCGCCGTCGCGCCCTACTCGCTGCTGGTGCCGGTGTTCGGGATGTCCTCGGCCTGGCTGCTGCTCGGTGAGCGGGTCGCCCCGACGGCCGGTGCGGCCGCGCTGCTGGTGATCGCCGGGATCGGGATCACCGCGGTGCGTCCGGGGACGCCGCGCGCCGTGGTGGCCCGGCTGCGAGGAACCGGGCCTCGGCGGAGCGCAGCACCCGCAGCAGTACCTCCTCGTCCGCGGGGCTGACCTCGCCGAAGTACTCCCGCGCCACCTCGTCCCGGACCTGCCCGATCCGCTCCACCGCGGCGCGGCCGGCCTCGGTCAGCAGGATGCGCACGGCCCGCCGGTCGGCCGGGTCGGGGGTGCGCTCGACCAGCCCGGCCTCCTCCAGCGCGTCGACCACGGTGGTGGCCGAGCGCGGGGCGATGTGCAACTTGTCGGCGAGGTCGCTCAGCCGCATCGCGCGGTCCGGCGTCTCGCAGCCCGGCACGTGGGCGAGTGTGCGCAGCGCCCGGGCCTGGCCGGGGGTGATGCCGTACGGCTCCAGCCGCCAACCGGTCTGGCGGCGGATCCGCTTGATCGCCCTGGTCATCGCGTCCGCCAGTTCGGCCGTGGTCCCGGTGTCCTCGGGGGAGCCGGTGTCCTCGGGTGACCGGGTGCTCCCGGGGGAGCCGGTGGGAGCGGGGGAGCCGGCGGGGCCGGGGGAGCCGGGGGAGCCGGTGGCGGCGGTGCGGGGGTCGGAGGAGGGGTCCGCCGGGTCGTCGGTCGGCGTGGTGGTCATCGGCGGTCTCCTCGGCTGGTGTCCGGCCAAGCGTAGCGACCGGTCGGGTGCGTTCGGTGGTCGGCCGACGACGGTCACGGAAATATGTTGAGCTTAGCTCAGCATCTGGGTTAGCGTAGGTCCGAGTGAGGGGACCCTAAGTTCCCTCCCGGACCCTGGAGCACCCATGCCCGTTTCCACCGCCCGCGTCACCACCGACCGCCCCGGCCGCTACGCCAAGCAGCTCGCCGCCCACATGGGACGCAAGATCGAGACCTCCTACTCCGAGGAGACCGGCCGCGGCACGCTCGTCTTCGGCGCCGGCACCGCCACCCTGGAAGCGCAGCCCGACGCGCTGCTGCTCACCGTCGAGGGCGAGCGCGACAAGCTGCCCGGCCTGGAGGACGTCGTCGGCCGCCACCTCGTCCGCTTCGGCAGCCGCGACGAACTCGTCGTCGAGTGGCACCGCGACAACGGCGAGGCCGGCCTGGTTCACCGCAACGAGGACCCCGAGGCCTGACCCGTTCCCGCACCCGGCCGGGGCAGCCACCGGTCGAGCGGCCACAGCACCAGGACGGCCACGCACCAACTCGCCACCACGTCCAACAGCCAGTGGAAGTCGCTCCACACCAGCCCCGCGCCCACCCCCAGCGCCAGCAGCGCCGCGCCCGCCGTCAGCAGCCGGACGGCGCGCGGCCCCGACACCCGGGCCAGCAGCAGCGCCGCCACCCCGTACGAGATCGCCGCGGTCGCGGTGTGCCCGGACGGGTACCAGCCCCACTGCTCCGGCGTCAGCGGATCCCCGAGCGGACCCGGCCGGGCAAAGGCCGCCTTCGCCGGGACCACCAGCAGCGGGATCAGGCCCGCCGTCAGCGCCGCCACCGGCAGCGGCAGCCACCAGCGCCCCGCCCCCGCGCGGTGCCACCGCCGGGCCGCCCACGCGCCGGCCAGCACCAGCACCGGAACCGCCGGGACACCGCCACCCAGGTCCGACAGGACGTGGCCGAGGTGGTCCGGCAGCGCGCCCGGAACGCCGTGGCGCGCCGCGTGCACCGCCCGGCGGACCCAACGGTCCAGCCCCAGCAGCGGTCCGTCCACCGCCACCTGCCAGGACACCGCCAGCAGCACCGCCGTCGCCGCCACCGGCACGGCCACCGACCGAGCCACCCGGCTCGCCCCGCCCACCCGGGCCGGGACGGCGGACAGCCGCCCCGGAGCAGGGGGGAGAGCTCCGGGGCGGCTCTGATGATCGCCGTTCCGTGCGCCCCGGGGGGTGTGGGTCGGACGGTCGGTCGATCGGCCTTCGGTATGCGCCACCCCTCCCGGGGCGGCCTGGTTGTCCTCGCGGCGCACCTGCGGACCCGCCCCCGAGGGAGGCTCCGCGGACGGCTCCGCCAATGGCTGAGGCTCGCTGTCCATCTGCGATGACACTACGTCAACAGCCCTTCCGCGCCGAGCGCCTTCAGCGATTCCGCACATCATCTTCACCCCGCGCAGGGCAACCTCCGGGGCCGCCCGTCGATCATGCACCGGCCCCCGCCACGGCCCCTGCCACGGCCCCCGCACCGGGCCGCTGCACAACCGAACGGCCCGTGCGGACCAGAGGTCCCCACGGGCCGTTCAGCGCTGTCCGGACATCCCTCCGGCGGGGGTTCACGACCTGACGGGCGGCACCGCTCAGAGAGCGGCGAACGCGCCCTCCAGGATGTCCAGACCCTCGTTCAGCAGGTGCTCCGGCATCACCAGCGGCGGCAGGAAACGCAGCACGTTGCCGTACGTGCCGGCGGTCAGCACCACCAGGCCCTCGGCGTGGCAGGCCTTCGCGATGGCCGCGGTGACCTCCGCGTTCGGCTCCTTGCCACCCGGCTTCACCAGCTCGACGGCGATCATCGCGCCGCGGCCGCGGACCTCGCCGATGATGTCGTACTTCTCCTGCATCGCCCGCAGGCGGCCCAGCATGACCTCGCCGATCCGCTGCGCCTTGCCGTTGAGGTCCTGCTCCTTCATGGTCTCGATGGCACCCAGCGCGGCCGCGCAAGCCACCGGGTTGCCGCCGTAGGTGCCGCCCAGGCCACCCGCGTGCGCGGCGTCCATGATCTCGGCGCGGCCGGTCACCGCGGCCAGCGGCAGACCGCCGGCGATGCCCTTGGCAGTGGTGATCAGGTCCGGGACGACACCCTCGTCGTCACACGCGAACCACTCGCCGGTGCGGCAGAAACCGGTCTGGATCTCGTCCGCCACGAAGACGATGCCGTTCGCCTTCGCGTACTCCACGATCGCCGGCAGGAAACCCTTGGCCGGCTCGATGAAGCCGCCCTCGCCCTGGATCGGCTCGATGATGATCGCGGCGACGTTCTCGGCGCCGATCTGCTTGTTGATGATGTCGATCGCCTGCGCGGCGGCCTCGGCGGCACAGTTCTCCGCACCGGTCAGCCAGCGGTACGGGTAGGCCACCGGCACCCGGTAGATCTCCGGGGCGAACGGACCGAAGCCCTGCTTGTACGGCATGTTCTTCGCCGTCAGGCCCATGGTGAGGTTCGTGCGGCCGTGGTAACCGTGGTCGAACACCACGACGGCGGTGCGCTTGGTGTAGGCACGGGCGATCTTCACCGCGTTCTCGACCGCCTCGGCGCCCGAGTTGAACAGCGCGGTGCGCTTGTCGTGGTCACCCGGGGTCAGCTCGTTCAGCTGCTCGGCGACGGCCACGTAACCCTCGTACGGGGTCACCATGAAACACGTGTGGGTGAAGGCGGCCAGCTGCTCGCTCGCCTTGGCCACCACGGCCTCGGCACTGTTGCCGACATTGGTCACGGCGATGCCGGAGCCGAAGTCGATCAGCGAGTTGCCGTCCACGTCCTCCAGCACACCGCCGTTGGCACGGGACACGTACACCGGCAGGGTGGTGCCGACGCCGGCCGCCACCGCACCCAGCTTGCGGGCCTGCAGCTCCTGCGACTTCGGACCGGGGATCGCGGTGACCAGGCGGCGCTCCTGCGGGAGCGGCGTTGCGGCGCTCATGGGGTATCTCCAGACTTCTCGACTCGGTGCTTCGCAGGCTACGGCCGCCCTCTCCACCCGGGCATGCGCCACTCGGTAGCAGTGCGCCGTCCGACTTGTCCTGCACGGCCAGCACGGGCGCCACGACTACCCGCAGGCCCCGAACCACTACCCTGAGCGCGGGCGTGTCGCCGGTACGGCGGCATGGGTATGGCGGCACCGACGGCGGTCGGGCCGGGCGGGCGGGCGAGGGAGCGGGGCCGTACATGGCACAGGACGGGTCACACCACCACGGCGAGCGCACCACCACCAGACCCCCCACCCCCCTTCCCCACCAGCGGCCCGGCACGGCCGCGGACGGCTCCTTCGACCTCCCGGTGTGGGTCGCGGCGCCACGGCCGGAGGCGGCGCCGGGGATCTTTCGGCAGGGATACAAGTGGATCGATCCCACCGAAGCGGAAGAAATGAAGGTCCCCACCGGTCAGCTGTTGTGGCGTGCCGCGTTGAACCTCGTCGCGACCGTCGCGACGTACTACATCGGGACGCTCGTGCTGGTGTGGGCGACGGGGCTCCTCGGCTGGTACGACGGTACGTCGCCGGAACAGTTCAACACCCTGCAGATCCTCATCAACCTGGTCACCATCAGTTGTGCCGCTGCAGTTTTCTGGCGCACCGGCCGGTGGCGCGAGGTCGGCCGGCGTTTCCTCACCAGAGCCGGGTGGCGGAAGAACGTCGCTCCGGTCCTCGCACGCGCCATCACCCATGAGGGGCCGACCCCGAGCAGGCCCCCTGCGGATTCCGAGTCGGCGCCCGTGAGCGATCCGTGGCTCGCCCAACGCGTCGGAGGGGCTTCGGCAGCGGCGGAGAAACTGGATCGGTTGAAGGCGGGCGACGTCGACTACGTGCGGATCCAGCGGGCATGGGAGTCCGCCCAAGCGGATGCTGCGTTCCTCCCCGCATTCGTCGACCAGGTGCTCGCACGGGGAGCTTCGGCCTTCTCGCACCCGTCGGAGGCCCGAGACCTGGCCACCCGGAAGGCGTGGCACGACCTGCTGCTGCAACAGGTGCGCCTCGGTACGACACAGGACGTGGTGAAGAACCCGCACGGGCACAGGGCGACCGGATTCGCTCTGGACCCCTCGGTCCTGGGGACGTCGCTGCTCGCCGTCGGTCCGGCGGGAACCGGTAAGACGGCGCGGCTCGCTCGCCCGGTCACGGAGGCTCTGTGCCTGCAAACGTTGGCCGGAACGGCCTGCGTGGTTGTGGTCGGGGCCACGGACGCGGATCTCGGCCCGGACACCTGGTACGACGTGGTGATCGCACCGGGCGAACCGGGCTCGGCCTACGGATTGGACCTCTACGGAGCGACTCAGGATCCGGATGAGGCGGCCGCCAGACTCGCCGACGCACTGCTGCCGGACGAGCTGATCGCGCGTGCGGAGAGCGCCCGGACGACGCTTCAGCAGGTAGTCGGGCCATTCCACACCGCATACGGGCGCTATCCGGGAGTCCGTGAACTGAGGGCGCTGCTCTCCGGGGAGCCCGAGGTGATGGAGCCACTCGTCAAAGCCCTCCGAACAGCGGGCCAGCTGTCGGTCTACGAGCGGGACCTCGATCTCCGGCAGCGGCAGCAGGAACGGGCCGATGACCCGGGGGTCCTGCTTGCGGACCGCTTGGCACTGCTTGATCGGCCGGCCTTTGCGGGGGCGTTCGCCACGGACGGTACCGGTCGTCTGCCCTTCGCCATGCGTGTACTCGACCACCCGCTCCGAGTCCGCGTGAAGCTGCCCGAGCGGAGCCACCCGGAGGCCGCCCGGATCCTCTCTCGCCTGGTGGTGGGCCAGTTCGTGGTCGCGGCGGCTGCCCGCCAGGACCGCTCGCTGTTCGCCGGGTTGGTAGTGGACGACGCGTCTGCTGCCGTGGACGCGAACACCATCCGGGGTCTCCAGCGGATGCGTGGCGCCAACGCGGGCGCAGTGCTCCTGCTCCGCACCCTGATGGATCTGCCGGAAGCGCTGAGGACACCTCTCTTCGGCGCCGTGGGTTGTCGCATGGTCTTCCCCGGGATCGCTCCGTGGGACGGAAAATTCTTCTCTGAGGCATGGGGCACGCACGTCGTCCACGAAACCGAGGTCACCCACACCCCCGACACGTCGGGTGGGGTGATACGGCGGGCCGGGCGGGTGGGGCGGAAGGCGTTGTCGGGGACGACGGCGCAGACGGAGTCGGTGACGACGCGGGACGTGGAGCGGTTGCGGTGGTCGCCGTCGGACCTGGCGCACGCGTTGCCGGCGGGGCACGCGGTGGTGTCGTTGACGGCGGTGTCGGGGGAGCAGGTTCCGCCGCTGCTGGTGGATCTGCGGGGGTGAGGCGGGGCCGTCCGGGGGTGTGGAACGAGGTGTGGAACGGGGCGGGGCAGGGGGCGCGGCCGGGGCGGGGTGGAAGTCGCCTTCGAGGTGGATTCGGCAGTGCCGGTTGTCCGGGGCGTCCATAATGAAGGGGAGAGACCCTCACCAGTCCCACGTCCCTCTCCTCGCCCGGCCGCAATGGCGCGGTCAGGTCGATCCCCCGAAGGTGCCATGCCCCCCACACTCGCCTCCGTCGTCCGCAACAGTTCGCTCCACCTGACGGTTCTTGCCGGCGCGGATCACCTGGAGCGGCCGGTCCGCTGGGTGCACACCAGTGAGCTGGACGACCCGACGCCGTTCCTGGAGGGTGGCGAGCTGCTGCTCACCACCGGTATCAAGCTGGGCCGTACGGCGGCGCAGTTGCAGGCGTACGTGCACCGGCTGGCCGATGCCGGGGTGGTGGGGCTGGGGCTCGGGGTGGGGTTGTCGCACACCGAGGTGCCGCAGCCGCTGGTGGACGCGGCGGCGCAGCGCGGGTTGCCGTTGTTGCGGGTGCCGGAGCCGACGCCGTTCATCGCGATCAGCAAGGTGGTGTCGGCGGCGCTGGCCGCGGAGCAGTACGAGGCGGTGACGACGAGTTTCGAGGCGCAGGAGGAGCTGACCCGGGCGGCGCTGGGCAAGGACGGCACGACGGCGGTGGTGCGTCGGCTGGCGGCGCGGCTGGGGGGCTGGGCGGCGCTGTACGACGGGTCGGGTGCGCTGTCGGTGGTGGCGCCGGACTGGGCGGCTCGCCGGGCGGGGCGGCTGGCGGCCGAGGTGGATCGGCTTCGTCGGCGGCCGGCGCCGTCGAGTGCCGCGTTGCAGGGGCGGGCGCCGGGGATAGACACGGCGGACGAGGACTACGTGGTGGTCCAGTCGTTGGGGGCGGACCGGCGGGCCCGGGGTTTCCTGGCGGTCGGGACCGAGGACCGGATCACGCCGACCGAGCGGTACGTGCTGAACGCGGCGGTGGCGCTGCTGACCCTCACCCTGGAGCGCTCGCGGGAGCTGCGGCAGGCGGAGGAGCGGATGGGCGCGGCGCTGCTGCGGATGGTGCTGGCCGGTGAGGTGGCGACGGCCCGGCAGGTGGCGGTGGGGCTGTTCGGCGGTCTGCCGGAGGGGACGATACGGGTTCTGGTGGCCGGCGCCGGGGCGGCGAGCGCGGATGCCGCGGAGGCGTTGGGGGAGTTGGGGGACCGGGCCGAGCAGGCGGGTTCCCGGGTGGGCGAGAAGCTGTTGGTGGCGCGGGAGGACGGCGCGCACGGGCCGCGGTTGATGGTGCTGGCGTTGGACAACGGCGCGGTGCACCGGGCGTGCCTGGGTGCGGTGGAGGAGCACGAGGGCTTGTCGCTGGGCGTTTCGGCGCCGGCCGCGTTGGAGGAGGCGGGGACGGCGAACGCGCAGGCCGAGCGGGCGCTGGCGGTGGCGTTGCGGGGTGGTCGCCGGTCGGTGGACCACGAGGAGGTCGGTGCGGGTTCGCTGTTGCCGCTGCTCGGGGAGGACGCGGTGACGGCGTTCGCGGAGGGGTTGTTGCGGCCGTTGCGCGAGCACGACCGGACGGCGCGCGGTGACCTGGTGGCGTCGTTGCGGGCGTGGCTGTCCAGGCACGGTCAGTGGGACGCGGCGGCGGCGGACCTGGGTGTGCACCGGCACACGTTGCGCTACCGGATGCGGCGGGTCGAGGAGTTGCTGGGCCGTTCGCTGGACGACACGGACGTGCGCATGGAGTTGTGGCTGGCGCTGCGTTCCGGGGAGGAGTAGGACCCGGCTGGACGTGGTGGAGTGGCCTCGGTGTCGAACGCTCCTAGTCGGCCAATCCGGTCGGCGCGCCGACGCCCCTACCCTCGGATTCCGGTCCCACGTCCGTGCGGGCCGTACGAGACGAGGAGAGGGCCGGTACCACGGTGACCACCACGTACGATTTCTGGCTCGCCGGCCGCCGGGCGAGCGGTGACGCCGACTTCGAGGTGCACAACAGCTGGGACGGCCGTCTGGTCGGCAGGGTGAGCATCCCGACCGAGGCCCAGGTCGAGGAGGCGCTGGACGCGGCCGTCGCCGCGCTGCCGGTGTTCGCCGCGACTCCGGCGCACCAGCGTGCCGCTGCCCTGGACCACGTGGCCAAGCGGCTGGCCGAGCGCACCGAGGAGCTCGCCCAGCTGATCACGGCCGAGAACGGCAAGCCGATCAAGTGGGCCCGCGGTGAGGTCGGCCGCGCGGTGTCGGTCTTCCGCTGGGCCGCCGAGGAGGCGCGCCGCACCAACGGCGAGACGATGCGGCTGGACACCGACCCGGGCGGTGTGGGCCGGTTCGCGGTGGTGCGCCGTTTCCCGCGCGGTGTGGTGCTGGGCATCGCCCCGTTCAACTTCCCGCTGAACCTGGTCGCCCACAAGGTCGCCCCGGCGATCGCGGTCGGTGCCCCGATCATCCTGAAGCCGGCTCCGGCGACCCCGCTGTCGGCGATGGTGCTGGGCGAGATCCTGGCCGAGACGGACCTGCCGGCCGGTTCCTGGTCGATCCTGACCGTGCCGAACGAGCGGATGCCGGCGCTGGTGCAGGACGACCGCCTGCCGGTGATCTCGTTCACCGGTTCGGACAAGGTCGGCTACCAGATCATGGACTCGGTGCCGCGCAAGCACTGCACCCTGGAGCTGGGCGGCAACGCCGCGGCCGTGGTCCTCGCCGACTGGTCCTCGGAGGCCGACCTGGACTGGGCGGCGACCCGGATCGCGATGTTCGCGAACTACCAGGGCGGCCAGTCCTGCATCTCGGTGCAGCGGGTGATCGCCGACGCGTCGGTGTACGACGCGCTGGTGGAGAAGGTCGTGGCCAAGGTCAAGGCGCAGGTCACCGGTGACCCGAACGACTCGGCGACGGACGTCGGCCCGCTGGTCGACGAGAACGCCGCGAAGCGGGTGGAGTCCTGGGTGGAGGACGCGGTCGCCAAGGGTGCCAAGGTGCTGACCGGCGGTACCCGGGAGGGTGCGACCTACGCCCCGACCGTGCTGGCGGAGCTGCCCGGGGACGCGATCCTGGCCAAGGCCGAGGTGTTCGGCCCGGTCCTGTCGCTGCACAGGGTGGACGGCGTGGACGAGGCCTTCGCGGCCGTCAACGACTCGCTGTTCGGCCTGCAGGCGGGTGTGTTCACGCACGACCTGCAGACCGCCTTCCGCGCGCACCGGGAGCTGGAGGTCGGCGGTGTGATCATCGGCGACGCGCCGTCCTACCGTGCCGACCAGATGCCGTACGGCGGTGTGAAGGACTCCGGCGTCGGCCGCGAGGGCGTCAAGTACGCGATGGACGACTACACGGTCGAGAAGGTCCTGGTCCTGACCGGCCTCGACCTCTGACCGACGCGTCGACGTGTCGCCGCGGGGCCCGGTTCGTCGAACCGGCCCCCGCGCGTTCAGCGGTCGTGCCCGGCCGCGGCGGCGACCGACTCCTCGACGGTGGCGTTCCCGGCGACCAGTTCCAGGGTCAGTCCGGCGGTGCCGGGTTCGCGCAGCAGGGCGGCCAGGACGGCGGCCACGTCGGCCCGGTCCACCGCGCCGCGCGCGACCGTGGGGGCCAGCCGGACCAGTCCGGTGCCGGGGCCGTCGGTGAGCCGTCCGGGGCGCAGCACGGTCCAGTCCAGGGTGGTCCGGGCCCGGACCGCGTCGTCGGCGGCGCCCTTGGCGCGCAGGTAGGTCTCGAAGACCTCGTCGGCGGGGTGGCGGGCGTCGGCGTCGGCGCCCATCGAGGAGACGATCAGGTACCGGCGGACGCCGGCGAGTTCGGCGGCGTCGGCGAGCAGGACGGCGGCGTCGCGGTCGACGGTGTTCTTGCGGGCGGCGCCGCTGCCCGGTCCGGCTCCGGCGGCGAAGACCACCGCGTCGGCGCCGGCGAGCAGGTCGGCGAGCTGCGGGGCGGTGGTGGCCTCCAGGTCGAGCAGGAGCGGCTCGGCTCCGGCGTCGATCAGGTCCTGGGCTTGTTCGGGGCGGCGGATGATCCCGGCGGGGCGCTCGCCGCGTGCGGCGAGCAGCCGTTCCAGTTCCATCGCGATCTGTCCGTGGCCCCCGGCGATGACGGTGCGCATGGCTCCGACGGTAGCCCGGGGGTGCCGGGTCGTCCTGGGGAAGCCTCGGGAGTGGCGTGGTCGCGGACAGGACACAATGGGCGCATGACTTCGCTCGCCCACCCGCAGCTGCGCTTCACGCCCACCGTGGCGGACCCCTCCGGCCCCCGGGAGCTGGTGATCCTCGGTTCCACCGGTTCGATCGGCACCCAGGCCATCGACGTGGTGCTCCGCAACCCGGACCGCTTCCGCGTGGTCGCCCTGTCGGCCGCCGGCGGCCGGGTGGAGCTGCTGGCCGACCAGGCGCTGCGGCTGGGTGTGCACACCGTGGCGGTGGCCGATCCGGCGGCCGAGCCGGCGCTGCGCGAGGCCTTGGCCGCGAAGGCGGCGGGCCGTCCGCTGCCGGCGGTGCTGGTGGGTCCGGACGCGGCGACCGAGCTGGCCGCCGTGGAGTGCCACTCGGTGCTGAACGGCATCACCGGGTCGATCGGGCTGCGGCCGACGCTGGCCGCGCTGGCGGCGGGCCGGGTGCTGGTGCTGGCCAACAAGGAGTCGCTGATCGTCGGCGGCCCGCTGGTGAAGGCGGTGGCGAAGCCGGGCCAGATCGTGCCGGTGGACTCGGAGCACGCCGCGCTGTTCCAGGCGCTGGCGGGCGGGACCCGTGCCGAGGTGCGCAAGCTGGTGGTCACCGCCAGTGGCGGCCCGTTCCGCAACCGCACCCGCGAGCAGTTGGCGGGGGTGACCCCGCAGGACGCGCTGGCGCACCCGACCTGGGCGATGGGCCCGGTTGTGACGATCAACTCGGCGACCCTGGTGAACAAGGGCCTGGAGGTGATCGAGGCGCACCTGCTGTACGACGTGCCGTTCGACCGGATCGAGGTCGTGGTCCACCCGCAGTCGGTGGTGCACTCGATGGTGGAGTTCACGGACGGTTCGACGCTGGCGCAGGCCAGCCCGCCGGACATGCGGATGCCGATCGCGCTGGGCATGGGCTGGCCGGACCGGGTGCCGGATGCGGCCCCGGCCTGCGACTGGACGAAGGCCGCCACCTGGGAGTTCTTCCCGCTGGACGACGAGGCGTTCCCGGCGGTCGAGCTGGCCCGCGAGGTGGGCACCCTGGGCGGTACCGCCCCGGCGGTGTTCAACGCGGCCAACGAGGAATGTGTGGAGGCATTCCTGAAGGGGCGCCTCGCCTTCACCGGAATCGTGGACACTGTTGCCAAGGTCGTCGCCGAGCACGGCACGCCGGTGGCGGGAACTTCCCTGACGGTGGAGGACGTCCTGCACGCGGAGGACTGGGCGCGTGCCCGGGCTCGCGAGCTGGCGGCGGGCTGACGACCGGGATTGCGGTAGGACGAGACGATGAGCGGAGCGGCATGACGGAGGACCAGCGGTGGCAACGGTTTTGACGGTGGTCGGCATCCTGGTCTTCGTCATCGGGTTGCTCATCTCGATCGCCTGGCACGAACTCGGCCACCTCTCCACGGCCAAGCTGTTCGGCATCCGGGTGCCGCAGTACATGGTCGGCTTCGGCCCGACCCTGTGGTCGCGCCGCAAGGGCGAGACCGAGTACGGCATCAAGGCGATCCCGTTCGGTGGGTACATCCGGATGATCGGGATGTTCCCGCCGGGCGAGGACGGGCGGATCACCAAGCGCAGCAGCTCGCCCTGGCGGACCATGATCGAGGACGCCCGCGAGGCCTCCTACGAGGAGCTCCAGGAGGGTGACGAGCAGCGGCTGTTCTACACCCGCAAGCCGTGGAAGCGCGTCATCGTCATGTTCGCCGGGCCGTTCATGAACCTGGTGCTGGCGTTCGGGCTCTTCCTGACGGTGATGATGGGCTTCGGCGTCTCCATGAACGTGCCGACGGTCAGCACCGTCGCCCAGTGCGTGGTCAAGGCGGGTCAGCCGACCGACAACTGCCCGGCGGGCGCCCCGCAGACCCCGGCCGCCCAGGCCGGGCTGAAGGCCGGGGACAGGATCGTCTCCTTCGACGGTGACCGGATCCGGACCTACGACCAGCTCCAGGCGGACATCCGCAGGTCGTCCGGGAGGACCGTGCCGGTCGTGGTCGAGCGGGACGGGCAGCAGCTCACGCTCACGCCGACCATCGCCGTCAACGACGTCCAGAAGTACGACGGGAACAACGTCCCGATCAAGGGCCAGACCGTCCAGGCCGGGTTCCTCGGCTTCACTCCCGCGAGTGGTGTCGTCCGGCTGGGCTTCGGGCAGTCGCTCGACCGGATGTACGACATGACCGAGAACGGGGTGAAGTCGCTGGTCGCCCTGCCCGGCAAGATCCCCGGGCTGTGGAACGCCGTCGTCGGTGACGCCCCGCGCGACCCGGACTCGCCGATCGGCATGGTCGGCGCCGCCCGGGTGAGCGGCGAGGTCTTCTCGCTCGACATCCCCGGCACCCAGCGGATCGCGTTCTTCGTGAACCTGCTGGCGGGCATCAACCTGTCGCTCTTCCTCTTCAACATGCTGCCGCTGCTCCCGCTGGACGGCGGCCACATCGCGGGCGCGGTCTGGGAGGCGGTCCGGCGCCGCCTCGCACAGGTGTTCCGCCGGCCCGACCCGGGACCGTTCGACGTCGCCAAGCTGATGCCGGTGGCGTACGTCGTGGCCAGCATCTTCATCGGCTTCACGCTGCTCGTGATGGTCGCCGACCTGGTGAACCCGGTGAAGATCAGCTAGGGCGTTCGGGTACGGCGGGTGTGCTGGGGCCCGTCGCCGTGCCGTACCGTGGAGGCCGGGTGCGCGACGTCAGCGCGCCCGGCCCCGGTCGTTCCAACGGCCGGGCGGTCGATCACACCTCAACCCCGGGGAACCCTGCGCACATGACCGCGATCTCGCTCGGTATTCCGTCCCTGCCGCTCAAGCCGCTGGCCAAGCGCCGGTACTCCCGGCAGATCATGGTCGGCAACGTGCCGGTCGGCGGCGACGCCCCGGTCTCGGTGCAGTCGATGACCACCACCGTGACCGCGGACATCAACGCCACGCTGCAGCAGATCGCGGAGCTGACCGCGTCCGGCTGCCAGATCGTCCGGGTCGCCTGCCCGTCGCAGGACGACGCCGACGCGCTGCCGATCATCGCGAAGAAGTCGAAGATCCCGGTCATCGCGGACATCCACTTC
The DNA here is from genome assembly GCF_042735475.1 of Kitasatospora sp. NPDC059577. NCBI lineage: Bacteria > Bacillati > Actinomycetota > Actinomycetes > Kitasatosporales > Streptomycetaceae > Kitasatospora > Kitasatospora sp. NPDC059577. Next base: position 27,425 of record NZ_JBHWBZ010000047.1, read on the forward strand.
CAGCCGAAGTACGTCTTCGCCGCGATCGACGCCGGCTGTGCGGCGGTGCGCGTGAACCCGGGCAACATCAAGGCCTTCGACGACAAGGTCGGCGAGATCGCCAAGGCGGCCAAGGGCGCGGGCGTGCCGATCCGGATCGGCGTCAACGCCGGCTCGCTCGACAAGCGCCTGCTGGAGAAGTACGGCCGGGCCACCCCGGAGGCGCTGGTCGAGTCCGCGCTGTGGGAGTGCTCGCTGTTCGAGGAGCACGACTTCCGCGACATCAAGATCTCGGTCAAGCACAACGACCCGGTCGTGATGATCAACGCCTACCGCCAGCTCGCCGCCGCCTGCGACTACCCGCTGCACCTCGGTGTGACCGAGGCCGGTCCGGCCTTCCAGGGCACCATCAAGTCGGCGGTCGCCTTCGGCGCGCTGCTGGCCGAGGGCATCGGCGACACCATCCGGGTCTCGCTCTCCGCCCCGCCGGCCGAGGAGATCAAGGTCGGCAACCAGATCCTGGAGTCGCTCGGGCTGCGCGAGCGCGGCCTGGAGATCGTCTCCTGCCCGTCCTGTGGCCGCGCCCAGGTGGACGTCTACAAGCTCGCCGAGGAGGTCACCGCCGGCCTGGAGGGCATGGAGGTGCCGCTGCGGGTGGCCGTCATGGGCTGCGTCGTGAACGGGCCGGGCGAGGCGCGCGAGGCCGACCTGGGCGTCGCCTCCGGCAACGGCAAGGGCCAGATCTTCGTCAAGGGCGAGGTCATCAAGACCGTTCCCGAGTCGAAGATCGTCGAGACCCTGATCGAGGAGGCGCTCAAGCTCGCCGAGCAGATGCAGGCGGCCGGCGTCGAGTCGGGGTCGCCGACCGTCGTCGCGGGGGAGTGAGCACCCCGTAGCTCGTCCTGATGGTGCGGGGATGCCCGCGTGAAGTATTTCCGGAAGCGGGGCCGTCCGTTCGTGGACGGCCCCGCAGCCGTAGCCGGGTGGGGCCACGGAGTAGGGTGCGGCCAGAGTCGTCTCAGTGAGGTGCTGTCTCGATGCTCGATCGAGGTGTGATGCTCCCGAGCTCCTTCCAGGCCGCCCGGGCCCTGGCCACCACCCGCGTGCTGGAGCCGCCCGACCTCGCGGACGCCCTGGAGATCCTCCACCGCGACCCGGTCGCCAACGCCTTCGTCGCGACCCGGGTCGAAGCGGTCGGGCTCGACCCGTGGCGGCTCGGCGGGGAGTTGTGGGGCTGGCACGACGGGGACGGTGTCCTGGACGCGCTCTGCTACGCCGGCGCGAACCTGGTCCTGGTGAACGCCGGGCCGGACGCGGTCGCGGCCTTCGCCGAGCGGGCCCGTCGGCAGGGGAGGCGCTGCTCCTCGATCGTCGGGCCGGCCGAGGCCACCGCGATGTTCTGGGCGCTGTTGGAGCGGAGCTGGGGGCCGGCCCGCGAAGTCCGGGGCCACCAGCCGCTGTTGGCCACCTCGGAGCCCTCGGCGGAGATCGCGCCGGACCCGCTGGTGCGGCGGGTGCGGCGCGGCGAGGTCGAGGCGCTGATGCCCGCGTGCGTGGCGATGTTCACCGAGGAGGTCGGGGTGTCGCCGCTGGCGGGCGACGGGGGACTCCTCTACCAGGCCCGGGTGGCCGAACTCGTCTCCACCGGGAGGTCGTTCGCGCGGTTCGGCGCCGACGGCGAGGTCGTCTTCAAGGCCGAGGTCGGGGCCGTGACCGAGGGCGCCTGCCAGATCCAGGGGGTCTGGGTCGCGCCGGAGCACCGCGGGCGCGGGCTGTCCGAGACGGGGATGGCGGCGGTCCTGGAGATCGCGCTGCGCGAGGTGGCGCCGGTGGTGTCGCTCTACGTCAACGACTTCAACCTGCGGGCCCGGGCGGCCTATCGACGGGTGGGGTTCCGGGAGGTCGGGGCCTTCATGAGCGTGCTGTTCTGACGGTGCCGTCCCCGTGGGAAGCCCGGGTTCGGATCTTCGGCCGCGTCGGGGGTCCGCTGGTAGTAACGTCCGGAGCATGGATCAGCTGACCGGGGTGACGATCGGGGCCATCGACCTTGCGGCCTGGGCGCCGCAGGCGCTGGAGGTCCAGGCGGTGGCGTTCGGGCTGACGCCCGAGGAGGTCGCGGTACGGCTGCACATCGTCGGGCGGCACGCCCAGCAGCCGGGGGTGATCGCGTACGGCGCGATGAGCGGGGGGCGGCTGGTCGGGTTCGGGTACGGGATGCCCAACCAGCGGGAGCACTGGTGGAGCTCGGTGATCGAGCCCTACCTGACCACCCGGGGGTACGGGGACTGGCTGGACGGGGTGTTCGCCGTCACCGAACTGCACGTACTGCCGGAGTTCCAGGGGCAGGGCGTCGGCTCGCAGCTGATCCGGACCCTGTGCGAGCGCTCGGGGCTGGACCGCAGCATCCTCTCGGCGATCGACGCGGAGACGCCGGCGCGGCGGCTGTACCGGGCGCTGGGGTACCAGGACCTGGCGCGGGCGGTGCGCTTCCCGGCGACGGACCGGTTGTACGCGGTGATGGGTGCCCGGTTGCCGCTGCGGCGGTCGGCGGTCCAGGGCCTCTAGACCGCTCGGAGGCGCCGGCGCCCGGAGCGGCCGGTGTTCCGAGCGGCCGGTGTTCCGACGGGCCGGTGTTCCGAGCGGCCGGTGTTCCGACGGGCCGGCTCAGAGCGGCTGGCTCAGAGGGAACCGGCGAGTTCGAAGTAGAGCTCGGCGTCCTCGTGGCGGTCCGCGGTGACGGCGCGGAGCGCCAGGTCGACGGAGCGGAAGAGGGCCCAGCCGCGCAGGCGGTCCCGGTCCACGTCGAGGGCGTCCGAGAGCTGGTGGAGGCGTCGGCGGACGGCGGCGGGTACACCGGGGGAGCCGAGCAGGGTGTCGGCCCGGTCCAGGACGAGGCGGGCCAGGTCGTAGGCACGCTCGCCGGCGACGGGGCGCGGGTCGATGGCCAGCCAGGGGGCGCGGTCGGCGGCGAGGACGTTGCCGTGGTGGAAGTCGCCGTGGAGCAGGAAGGACTCGTCGGCCGAGTCGGCCAGGCTCCGGGCGGTGTCCAGGGCCTCGGTGACCAGTGCCTGGGCCTCGGCGGCGGCGGGGTGGGAGCGGTGCTCCTCGACGCGGTCGGCGGTGGCGGCGACCCGCTCGGCGAGGGCGGGGAAGGGGTGGTCCCCGGGCAGTTCGGCCCAGAGGCGGTGCAGCAGGCTGGTGGCCTCCAGCATGGCCTTGGGCTCGGCGAGGGAGCGCAGCGGGATCTCGCCGTGGAGGCGTTCCAGGAGGAGGACGCCCTCGGCGGGGTCGGCGTCCAGGAGGAGGACGGCTCCCCGGCCCGCCCAGTGGGTGAGGGCGGCGTGCTCGTGGGCGGTCTCCGGGGTCAGCAGGCCGGTTTTGAGGACGGCGGGGGAGAGGTCGTCGCGGTGGACGTACGCGATCAGGCTGAGGCTGCCGCCGGGGTCGAGGACGCGTTCCAGGGTGAGGCGCCAGCCGGACAGGTGGGCGGCCGCCCTGGTGGGGAGGGCGGCGAGCCATTGCCGGCCGGCGTCGCCGTGGGCGGCGGTGACGCTGTGCGCCAGCCAGGTGGGGACGGTGATGGTGGGTGCGGCTCCCGACATGGGTCCATTGTCGGTGTTCGCGGGCGGTGCGGCCCGCTCGCCCGGCCGGGTTGCGGGGCGGGTGTTCTCAGCCGGTGGTGGCCGCGGGGGTGGCGGCCGGGTCGGGGACGCCCGGGAAGGGCTGGTCGGGGGCGCCCCAACGGCGGGCCCGCAGGGCGCAGTCGCGCAGGGCGAGGGCGGCGGTGAGGCGGTGCGGGGCGGGGACGGCGGCGACCAGGTCGGCGTAGACGCCGGTCAGCCGGGTTTCCAGGTGGGCGGCGAGCCGGGTGGCGTCCGCGGCCGAGGCGACCGGGAAGGGCAGCTGGTAGCCGGCGGCGGCCGGGGCGGGGGCGGCGCCGAGGGAGGTGATCAGGCGCTGCCAGGTGTCGCGCCGGGCCTGGTGGGCGGCGTAGGCGGTGCGGGCGTCGGTACGCGCGGGGTCGTCGGGGAGCCGGGCGCCGACGACGCCGTAGCCGTAGACGGCGGCGTGTTCGGCGCCGAGCGCGTTCTGGAGGGCGGTGACGGCGGCGGCGCCGACGCCGGGGGCCTCGCCGGGGGTGGCGGCGGGGTTCGCGGAGGCGGAGGCGGTCGGCGGAGCGGCGAGGGGCTGGGCGGGGGCGCCCAGCGCCGCGGCGTGGAGCGTGTGGGCGGCGGCGAGGGAGGCGAGCAGCCGGGCGAGCGAGGGCCCGGCGGCGTCGAGGTCGGCGAGGTGGGACTCGGCGGTCCGGAGTTCCAGCGCGGCCAGGCCGTCGGTGGCGGGGGTCGGTGCGGCGGCCGTGGCCGGTCCGGTGGTGGCGGTGGTGGGCGGGGCGCCGGTGGTCGGGCCGGTGGTCACGGGGGGTGACGGGACGGCCGTGGCGGGCAGGCCCTCGGCGAGGGCGGCGCGGTGCCGGGCGGTCTCGGCGCGGAGACCGGCGCCGTCGACGCCGGGGGGCGCGGGCAGGGTGTCGTACCCGGTGAGGAGGGCGTCGGTGGCGGTGACCGCGCGCAGGCGGACGGGGGCGTCCGGGTCGGGGCGGGGCCCGGTGGCGCCGGGGGCGGGGCCGGTGCGGTCGGTGGTGCAGGCGGCGACGGTGCAGGCGGTGAGGGTGAACAGTCCGAGGGACAGGAGGGTCCGTCGGCTGGGCGGCTGCATCGGGGTCACTCCGGGGCGTGTACGGGAGGACGGCCTCCAGGCCTGCCCTCGTTGGCGTGAATGATGACAGAATCCCCACGTTCCCGGGCCGGGTTCGGACGCACGGGTGCCCGGCCGGGCTGGTGTGAGCTTGCTCGCAGTGGGTGGCGTGCGAGCGGCCGGGGGTGGTCCGGAATCGGTGGTTGGGGGCTTCACCGGATAGGCTTTGGGCCGAGCTGCCGTGACCCGGTGTGGCACCGGGAGGCGCGGGGCGACCTTCTGACAACAGCAGACGCGGCCGAGGAGTCCACCCGGATGAGCACCACCCACACCGACCGGCTGCGCGAGTTGCTGGAGCCGCTGGCCGTGCAGGCCGGACTGGACCTGGAGGACGTCAGGGTCACCAAGGCGGGCAGCCGCCGGCAGGTGCAGATCGACGTCGACACCGACGGCGGCGTGGACATGGACACCATCGCCGAGTTCAGCCGGGTGGTCGGCGAGGCCCTGGACGAGTCGGACCTGATGGGCGACGAGGCCTACCTGCTGGAGGTCGGTTCGCCGGGTGCCGAGCGTCCGCTGGCGCTCCCGCGGCACTGGCAGCGGGCCGAGGGTCGGCTGGCCAAGATCCACCTGGTGGACGGCGGGGAGATCGTCGCCCGGGTGCTGGAGGCCGACGAGGACGGCGCGCTGGTCGAGGTGCAGCCGGTGAAGGGGCGCGGCCGTCCGAAGGAGCGCCGCCTGGAGTTCGCCGAGGTGGCCCGGGCACGGGTCCAGGTCGAGTTCAACCGCAAGGACGACGAGAAGCTCCTGGACGAGGCCGCCGACTTCGACGAGGGGGACGACGGCGCCGAGTGACCCGGGCGCCGTACGACCATGACGAACGTGACGAAAGACGAGGAGGCGTAGCCGTGGACATCGACATGAGTGCCCTGCGCACGCTGGTCAACGAGAAGAACATCCCCTTCGACCTGCTGGTCGAGTCCATCGAGTCAGCCCTCCTCACCGCGTACCACCGCACCGAGGGCTCGCGCCGCCGTGCCCGGGTGCACCTGGACCGCAAGAGCGGCCACGTCACCGTGTGGGCCACGGAGGACCCGACGGAGCTGGACGAGGGCGTCGAGCCGAAGGAGTTCGACGACACCCCGAACGGCTTCGGCCGGATCGCGTCCAGCATCGGCATCCAGGTGATGATGCAGCGCCTGCGCGACGCCGCCGACGACCAGACCTTCGGCGAGTACGCGGGCAAGGAGGGCGACATCGTCACCGGTGTCGTCCAGCAGGGCAACGACCCGAAGAGCGTGCTGGTCGACATCGGCAAGCTGGAGGCCATCCTGCCGCCGCAGGAGCAGGTCCCGGGCGAGGACTACCGGCACGGCACCCGTCTGAAGTGCTACGTGGTGGCGGTCCGCCGCGGGGTCCGCGGGGCCTCGGTGACGCTGTCGCGCACCCACCCGAACCTGGTCAGGAAGCTCTTCGCGCTGGAGGTCCCGGAGATCGCGGACGGCAGCGTGGAGATCGCCGCCATCGCCCGCGAGGCCGGCCACCGCACCAAGATCGCGGTCTGGTCGCGCCGGGCCGGGCTGAACGCCAAGGGCGCCTGCATCGGTCCGATGGGCTCCCGGGTGCGCGCCGTGATGGGCGAGCTGCACGGCGAGAAGATCGACATCGTCGACTGGTCGGAGGACCCCCGGGAGATGGTCGCCGCGGCGCTGTCCCCCGCGCGGGTGACCAGCGTGGAGATCGTGGACGCCGTCCAGCGCTCCGCCCGGGTGATCGTGCCGGACTACCAGCTGTCGCTGGCGATCGGCAAGGAGGGGCAGAACGCCCGCCTGGCCGCCCGTCTGACCGGCTGGCGGATCGACATCCGCCCGGACACCGAGGGTCAGCCGGAGGACGACGGCCGCCCCCAGTAGGAGGGAAACGGCCGCCCCGGGAGGAAAATGGGTGGCGGACGGCCACTGGTCGGTGTTGTCGTAGCCGTCCCCGCGGGTCCCCCGGGATCTGCGGGGCGGCGCCATGTCGCTTCGGAGGGGTAGACTTGCCTTCGTCTGGCCGGACGCACGTCCGAGCACGCCCGGAACGCACCTGCGTGGGCTGCCGCAAGCGCGCGGCCAAGCACCAGCTGTTGCGTGTCACGGCGGTCGAGGGCGAATGCGTCCCCGATCCCCGTGGCGCACTGCCGGGCCGGGGCGCTCACCTGCACCCCGATCCGGCCTGCCTCGACCTCGCGGTCCGCCGTCGAGCGTTCCCCCGGGCCTTCCGGCTCCAGGGCATGCTCGACACGGAGCGGCTCCGCGGGTTCATCGGGGAGCGGACGGGCGGAGCCTGCTAGACGGGCCGCCTCCCGCGACGGCCGCCGCTCCACGCGGCGGAGAACCACCGCAACAAGCACGGCGGGCGGGCAGCCGCGCGCCGTGCCACCAGTCAGGTACCTCGCGATGTGGAAGTAGGTCGAGATTGCGATGAGCACTCGATGAGTACGCGATGAGTACGCGATGGGTACGCCCATGAAGTAGCGACAGTCCGGCGGACGAGACCCCCGGACTCATAGACAGGAGTGAAGTGGCTAAGGTCCGGGTTTACGAACTCGCCAAGGAGCTCGGCTTGGAGAGCAAGGCCGTCATGGCCAAGCTCACCGAGCTCGGGGAGTTCGTCCGTTCGGCGTCCTCGACGATCGAGGCGCCGGTCGTGCGCAAGTTGACTGACGCGCTTGGTGTGGCCCCCACCGGTGGTGGTTCCGCTGCCAAGCCGGGACCGCGGAAGACCGCGGCGCCGTCCCCCTCCGGCTCGGGTGCCCCGAAGCCGGGTGCCCCGACCCCGGGTCCGCGCCCTGGCGCGACCCCTGGTCCCCGTCCCACCCCGGCCGCGAGCCAGGCCGCCGGATCGGCTCCGGCCGCCCCGGCCGCCGCTGCGCCGGCCGCCCCCGCCGCTCCGCGTCCGGGTGCGCCGACTCCGGGCCCGCGCCCGGCAGCGCGTCCCGCCGCTCCGGCGGCCCCGGCCGCGCCCGCGGCCGAGTTCTCCTCGCCGGCTCCGGCCGGTGCCGACGCCCCGCGTCCGGCCGCCCAGGCCCCGCGGCCGAGCGGCCAGGCCTCCGGCGGCGCCCGTCCGGGCCCGCGTCCGGCCGGCCCGCGTCCGGGTAACAACCCCTTCACCTCGGGCAGCGCCACCGGCATGGGTCGCCCCGGCGACCGTCGCCAGGGCGCCCCGGGTGGCGACCGTCCGCGTCCGGGTGGTGCCCAGGGTGCGGGTGCGCCGCGTCCGGGTGGCGACCGTCCGCGTCCGGGTGGTGCGCCGGGTGCCGGTGCGCCGCGTCCCGGTGGCGACCGTCCGCGTCCGGGTGGTGCGCCGGGTGCCGGTGCGCCGCGTCCCGGTGGCGACCGTCCGCGTCCGGCCGGTGCGCCGGGTGCCGGTGCCCCCCGTCCGGGTGGCGCCCCGCGTCCCGACGGCATGCCGCGTCCGGCTGCGCCGCGTCCCGGCGGGCCGACCCCGTCCGGCATGCCGCGTCCGAACCCGGGCATGATGCCGCAGCGTCCGGCCGGCCCGCGTCCGGGTCCGGGTGGCCGTGGTCCCGGTGGCCCCGGTGGCCGTCCGGGTGGTCCGGGTGCCGGTGGCGCCCGTCCGGGCTTCCAGGGTCGTCCGGCCGGTCCGGGCTCGCGCCCGGCGGGTGGCGGCGGCTTCGGCGGTCCGCGTCCCGGTGGCGGTGCCCCGGGTGGCGGCGGCGGCTTCGGTCCCCGTCCCGGTGGCTTCGGCGGTCGTCCCGGTGGCCCGGGTGCCCGTGGTGGCACGCAGGGTGCCTTCGGTCGTGGCCCGGGCGGTCGCCCGGCGCGCGGTCGCAAGTCGAAGCGGGCGAAGCGCCAGGAGTACGAGGCCATGCAGGCCCCGTCCGTCGGCGGTGTGATGCTCCCTCGCGGCAACGGCCAGACCGTTCGCCTGTCGAGCGGCGCCTCGCTGATGGACTTCGCGGAGAAGATCAACGCCAACCCGGCCGCGCTCGTCTCCGTCATGTTCAACCTCGGTGAGATGGTCACCGCGACCCAGTCGGTCTCCGACGCCACGCTGCAGCTGCTGGCGGACGAGATGGGCTTCGTCCTGGAGATCGTGAGCCGGGACGACGAGGACCGCGAGCTGCTGGAGTCGTTCGACATCGACTTCGGTGCCAACGAGGGCGACGAGGACCAGCTGGCCCCGCGCCCGCCGGTCGTCACCGTCATGGGTCACGTCGACCACGGTAAGACCCGCCTGCTGGACGCCATCCGCAAGTCCAACGTGGTGGCCGGCGAGGCCGGTGGCATCACCCAGCACATCGGTGCCTACCAGGTGGCGACGATGGTGAACGGCGAAGAGCGCCCGATCACCTTCCTCGACACCCCGGGTCACGAGGCGTTCTCCGCCATGCGTGCCCGTGGTGCCAAGTCCACCGACATCGCGATCCTGGTGGTCGCGGCCAACGACGGTGTCATGCCGCAGACGGTCGAGGCGCTGAACCACGCCAAGGCCGCGGGTGTGCCGATCGTGGTCGCCGTCAACAAGATCGACGTCGAGGGCGCCGACCCGACCAAGGTCCGCGGTCAGCTGACCGAGTTCGGTCTGGTGGCCGAGGAGTACGGCGGCGACACCATGTTCGTCGACATCTCCGCGCGCCAGGGTCTCAACATCGACCAGCTGCTGGAGGCCGTGGTCCTGACCGCGGACGCCTCGCTCGACCTGCGGGCCAACCCCGAGCAGGACGCGCAGGGTATCGCCATCGAGGCGCACCTGGACAAGGGCCGCGGCGCCATGGCGACCGTGCTCGTGCAGCGCGGTACCCTCCGCGTCGGCGACTCGATCGTCGTGGGCGACGCCTACGGCCGTGTCCGCGCGATGCTGGACGAGAACGGCAACAGCCTCGCCGAGGCCGGCCCGTCCCGCCCGGTGCTGCTGCTCGGTCTGACCTCGGTGCCCCGCGCCGGCGACAGCTTCATCGTCGTCGACGAGGACCGCACCGCCCGTCAGATCGCCGAGAAGCGCTCGGCCCGCGACCGCAACGCCGCCTTCGCGCAGCGTCGGGTCCGGGTGTCCCTGGAGGACCTGGACAAGGCCATCGCCGCCGGCTCCATCGAGCAGCTCAACCTCATCATCAAGGGTGACGTCTCCGGTTCGGTCGAGGCCCTCGAGGACGCCCTCGTCAAGCTGGACGTGGGCGAGGAGGTCGAGCTCCGGGTCCTGCACCGCGGTGTGGGTGCCATCACCGAGTCCGACGTGGACCTGGCGATGGGCTCGGACGCCATCATCATCGGCTTCAACGTGCGCGCGGAGGGTCGTGCGCGCGCCGCGGCCGACAAGGAAGGCGTGGACGTCCGGTACTACTCGGTCATCTACCAGGCGATCGAGGAGATCGAGAACGCCCTCAAGGGCATGCTCAAGCCGGAGTACGAGGAGGTTCGCCTCGGCTCCGCGGAGATCCGCGAGGTGTTCCGCTCCTCCAAGTTCGGCAACATCGCCGGTGTGCTGGTCCGCGAGGGCCTGCTGCGCCGCAACGCCAAGGCCCGCCTCATCCGCGACGGCAAGGTCGTGGCGGAGAGCCTCACCATCGAGGGTCTGCGCCGCTTCAAGGACGACGCGACCGAGGTCCGCGAGGGCTTCGAGGCCGGTGTCACGCTCGGGTCGTTCAACGACATCAAGGTCGACGACGTCATCGAGACCTACGAGATGCGCGAGAAGCCGCGCGCGTAAGCGGGTGGTGTCCGGGGCCGGTCGACGGGTGGTATTTCCGTCGACCGGCCCCGGTCTCGCTGTGTAGGGTCCGGGGTAGTCAGATGCAGCGGCGTCAGTCCGGTTGCGGGCTGCCCCCCGAGGCCTTCCAGGTCGGCGAGACCTGTCATACATGTTCGTGGGAACACTCACCTTCGACCTGCTCCTGGGCGACGTCCACTCGCTCAAGGAGAAACGGTCGGTCGTGCGGCCCATCGTGGCCGAACTGCAGCGCAAGTACAGCGTGTGCGCTGCCGAGACCGGGAACCAGGACCTGCACCGCCGGGCCGAGATCGGTCTGGCGGTGGTGTCCGGCGAGGCCGGGTACATCACCGAGGTCCTGGACAGCTGTGAGCGGTTGGTCGCCGGCCGCCCCGAGGTACAGCTCCTCTCCGCGAGGCGGCGGTACCACAACGACGACGACGAATGAGAGCCGTGGAGCCGGTCGACGGAAGTCGCCGTTCTCACACGGATCAGGACCGAGAGCGCCCGCAAGGCCGGGCGCGGGCCGGTACTTTGGGGCGTGGGCCCCGACGGGTGCGCAGCTCACCCGGGTACCGGGCCCAATGCACGAGGAGGCAACGTGACCGACACCGCAAGGGCGCGCAAGCTCGCCGACCGCATCCAGGTGGTCGTCGCCCAGACCCTGGAACGGCGGATCAAGGACCCGCGACTGGGGTTCGTGACCATCACCGACACCCGGGTGACCGGCGACCTGCGCGAGGCCACCGTCTTCTACACCGTCTTCGGTGACGAGACCGAGCGCGAGGCCACGGCCGCCGCGCTGGAGAGCGCCAAGGGCGTGATCCGCTCCGAGGTCGGCAAGATCGGGGTGCGCTTCACCCCGACGCTGACCTTCGTCGCGGACGCGCTGCCGGACAACGCCCGGAACATCGACGACCTGCTCGACCGGGCCCGGCACTCCGACGCCGAGGTGCGCACGCAGGCCGCCGGGGCGACCTACGCCGGCGACGCGGACCCGTACCGGGTCCCGGCGTCCGAGCGTGACGACGAGGACGAGTAGTCATGGCGGGTGAGCCGGCGCAGGCCGCCTCGCGAGCCGGAACGACCACGGGGGCGTCCTCCACCAGCACGGTGGAGGGTGCCCTCGCGGCGCTCCCGGGGCCGCGCGCCGAGGAGAGCGGGTTCGAGCTGGTCTGGCAGCAGGCGGTGGCGGAGATCGGGCGGGCCCGTTCGATCGACCTGATCTGCCACATCTGCCCGGACGGCGACGCACTGGGTTCCTCGCTGGCGGCCGCGCTGGCGCTGCGCGCGCTCGGCAAGCAGGTGCGGGTCTCCTTCGGCGACGATCCGCAGATCGTGCCCGAGTCGCTGACGTTCCTGCCCGGGCAGGAGCTGATCGTGCCGGCCGACGAGGTGCCGGACGTGCCCGAGCTGGTGCTCTGCTTCGACGTGGCCGCGGAGAGCCGGCTCGGCCTGCTGCACGCCAAGGCCTTCGCCGCGCCCGTCCTGGTGGTCTTCGACCACCACGCCTCCAACCCGGGCTTCGGCACCCACCAGCTGATCGACCCGACCGCGCCGGCCACCGCCGTGCTGGTCGACGAACTGCTGCGTCGGCTCGGCGTCGAGCTCGACCGGGACCTGGCCACCTGCCTCTACACGGGCGTCGCGACCGACACCGGCTCGTTCAAGTACCGGGCCACCACGCCCGCCACCCACGAACTCGCCGGCCGACTGCTGGCCACCGGCATCCGGCACGACCTGATCTCCCGGCAGCTCTGGGACACCTCCTCCTTCGGCTACCTGAAGGTGCTCGCGGGCGCGCTCGACCGGGCCGTCTACGAGCCGGAGGCGGCCGGCGGCCTCGGCCTGGTGTGGACCTGGGTGCCGTACCAGGACCTGGCGCTGTTCAGCGTCACGGTCGAGGAGATCGAGGGGCTGATCGACGTCCTGCGCCGCCCGGCCGAGGCCGAGGTGGCGCTGGTGCTCAAGCAGGACCCGGACGGCACGCTGCGCGGCTCCTCGCGTTCGAAGGGCGCGGTGGACGTCGCCGCGGCCTGCGCCGAACTGGGCGGCGGGGGCCACGTGTTCGCGGCCGGATTCAGCGTCCGGGAGGACGTGGCCGCGGTGGTCGAACGGTTCCGGGAAGCGCTGCGGCCGGTACGTTGATCATCTCCTGACGTTGTTCCGACGTCATTCGACGTCTTCAGAGAAAGAACCCGATGAAGCGCAAAGGCACCGGCCCCGACGGCCTGGTGATCGTCGACAAGCCCGAGGGCATCACCTCCCACGGGGTCGTCGCCAAACTGCGGTGGCTGGCCGGGACCCGGAAGGTCGGGCACGCCGGCACGCTCGACCCGATGGCCACCGGCGTGCTGGTGATCGGGATCGAGCGGGCCACCCGGCTGCTCGGCCACCTGATGCTCACCGCCAAGACGTACGAGGCGACCGTCCGGCTCGGCCAGACCACCGTCACCGACGACCGGGAGGGCGAGGTCACCGCCTCGACCCCGGCCGACGCCGTCACCCGGGAGGCGATCGACGCCGGGATCGCGGCGCTCACCGGCGAGATCATGCAGGTGCCGTCCAAGGTCAGCGCGATCAAGATCGACGGCAAGCGCTCGTACGCGCGGGTGCGCGAGGGCGAGGACTTCGAGCTCGCGGCGCGGCCGACCACCATCCACTCCTTCACGGTGCACGCGCAGCGCGCGGCGGTCGCCGAGGACGGCACGCCGGTGATCGACCTGGACGTGACCGTCGAGTGCTCCTCCGGCACCTACATCCGGGCGCTGGCCCGCGACCTGGGCGCCGGGCTGGGCGTCGGCGGGCACCTGACCGCGCTGCGGCGCACCAAGGTCGGGCCGTACTCGGTGGAGTCGGCGCACACCCTGGAGCAGCTGGAGGCGGCGGTCACCGGCGAGCCCGCCGAAGGGCTGCAGGTGCTGCCGATCGCGGAGGCCGCGGCGGCCGCCTTCCCGCGCTGGGACCTGGACGAGGCCTCGGCGCAGAAGCTGTCGCACGGCTCCCGGCTCAAGGCGCCCGGGCTGGGCGTCGACGGGCCGATCGCGGTCTTCGGACCGGACGGGCGCTTCCTCGCCCTGGTCGAGGAGAAGGCCGGGCAGGCGAAGCCGGTCGCGGTCTTCGTCGGCTGACGGCTCCCACCGCCGGGCCTCCCACGGCTGCCCGGAACCCCCGTCGGGAATCCCGACGGGGGTTCCGCCGTTCCCGGGGCCGCTTCACCCGAGCAGCGGGGGATCACCCGCACGAGGGAGCGCACGAGGCGAACGCCCGTGGTGAGCGGCGTGGGCGCGGTCGGGGCGCCGCCCCGGCGGGCAGGCTCCCGACGGTGAGCGGGCGACGGTCGAGGGGGCAGTCATGTCGGGGTTTCCGGAGGGCGATCCGGAGCGGTACCTGCTGCGGATCCGCGATCTCAACGGGCGGCTGCACGGCTTAGGGTTCGTCGCCGACCCGCAGGGCGGGGTGGTGCTCACCGCCCACGAGAGCGTGGCCGGACTGGACCGGGTCGTCCTGCACACCCCCGGTGGGCAGACCCGGGTGCTCGGCCCGGACGCCGTCCTGGCACTGCCCGAGCACGGGCTGGCGCTGCTGCGCACCGACGCGGTCGGCGGACTGCCCGTGCCGCCGCTGCCGGTGACCGCCGTCGGGGGCGGACACGAGGTGCTGCTGCCCGCGCTGGCCGGGGAGGACGGCCGGGCCGTCGCGCTGCGCTGCGGACTGCTCGGGGTCACCGGCGCCGGGTACGGCGGACACCGGCTGGGCGGGGTGCTGCTGCTGGACGTGCCGGTGGTCGGCGGCGTCACGGTGCCGGCCGGCTCGCCGGTGCTGGACGCCCGCAGCGGTGCGGTGGTCGCGCTGGCCACCCCCGCCGTCCGGGGGCCACGGCACGGCGGGGCGCTGCCGGCCGTGGGGGTCGGCGGAGGCCGGGTGGAGGTCGCCGAGGCGCTGGCCGGGCTGCTGGCCCGCAACGCGGCGGCCGTGCCCGCGTACGGGCCGGCGCTCAACCTGGCCGGGGTGCTGCGACTGACCGCGGCCCAGCTGGCGGCCGCCGGGGCCGGACCGGGACGGGTGGCCGGGCTGGCCGCCGACCGGGTGGACCGGCCGGACGGGCTGACCGGGGACGACCCGGCCGCGACCGTCACCGCGCTGGTCGGTGCCCCCGGCAGCGGCCGCTCCACCGAACTGGCGGCACTGGCCGTGCGCCGCTCCGGCGGCGCCCACCCGCAGCCCACCCTCTGGCTGCGCGGCGCCGACCTGCGCGCCGGGGACCGCTCGCTCGCCGAACCGGTGGAGCGGGCGCTGGCCGCGGCGGCGGCCGAGCTGGGCACGCCGGCGCCCGCGCCGGAGCCGGTGGCGGCGCTGTGCGCGGCCGCGGGGCGGCCGCTGCTGGTCGTCCTGGACGGCCCGGAGGAGGCCCCGGCACGGCTGGACGCGCACTGGCTGCGCGGCGCCGGGCAGTGGCTGACCGGCTGCGGGGCGAGGCTGCTGACCGCCTGCGGCGAGGAACTCTGGGAGCGGCTGCCGACCGAGACCTGGGGGAACGGCACCGCGGGTGCGGGCCGCCCCGAGCAGCCGCACCCGGACGGCGACCTGAGCAGCGCCCCGACCGTCCGGATGGACGGCCGCGGCCCGGACGGGCCGAGCCTGGCCGGGCACCGGCTCGGCCCGCTGCCGGCCGAGGCCGCGGAACGGGCGCGCCGCCGGTACGGGCTGCCGCCCGGCCACCCGGCCGCCGCCGAGGACGCCCGGCACCCGCTGGCCGTACGGCTGGCCGGGGAGCTGTGGGCCGAGGGGCTGCGCGACGGGCCGGTGCGGCGCGGCGAGCTGTTCGGCGCCTTCCTGGACCTGCGCTGCCTGCGCGTGGCCCAGCGGCTGACCGAGGACGACCGGCCGCGTCGCCCGGGCGCGCACCGCCGGGGCACCGCCCGGCCCGGGGGACCGCGCCGGCGGCGGGTGCGCCGCCTGGCGGCGGCGGTGGCCGGCCGGGTCCACGAGGCGGCGCGGCGGATGCTCGGCAGCGAGCCGGGCGGGCTGGACCGGGCCGCCTTCGAGGAGCTGTTCCCGGTCGACGGAGGCTGGGCCGGGGCGGTGCTCGCCGAGGGCCTGTTCGTCCCCGCCGGGCCCGGGTACCGCTTCGCCCACGGGGAGTTCGCCGACTGGCTGCAGGGCCTGCACCTGGACCTGGACGCGGCGCTGCGGCTGCTGCTCGGGGAGGCCGCGGACACGCCCCCCGGGCCCGTGGACGCACCGGCCGGGCCCGGCCGTTCCGGCGGGGCGAAACCCGTCCCCCGGCACCGGATCGGCCCGGTCGCCGCCGCGCTGCGCCGGGTGGCCGAGACCTGGGGAGCGCCCGCCCTCGACCCGTGGCTGCACCGGATCTGGCGAGCGCTGGACCTGCGTCCGCCCGGCAGCGAACCCTCCTGGTGGGCGGGCCGGCTGCTCACCGTGGGGCTGGCCGCCAGCCCCGACCCGGTCGAACACCGGGCACTGCTGCACCAGTTGGCCGCTCGGATCGCCGAACGGGCCGCGGCGCAGGGCGGTGCGGCCGACGGGGAGGCGGTGCTCCCGGGCACCGGGCTCGAACGTTTCGGACCGGCGTTCTGGACCGGCCTCGGCCTGCCGATCGAGGACGAACTCGCCCTGCTGCGCCGCCTGGTGACCGCCGACGGCCCCGGCCGGCGCTTCCTCGCCGCGGTGGTCGAACGGCTGCGCAGCGATCCGGTTGCCGTGTTCCCGCTGCTCTGCGCCTGGTTCGACGACCCACGCGGCCTGCCGGGCCGCCCCGGCCCCGGCGGCTGCCGCACCGTCGCCGACCTCGCGCACGACCTGCTGCGCGCCCACCGGTGGCTCGCCCTCGACGAGTTGGCGGACGCGCTGGCCGACGCCGCACACCCGAGGGCCGACGCGCTGCTCACGGTGCTCGCCGTCGAGGAGCCGTCCGCGCTCTGCCGCGCGGTGGACCGCTGGAGCCACGACCGGCGGCCCGAGCGGCACGTCGCGGCCGCCGCGCACGCGCTGCGGACCGCCCCGTACGCGACCGGCGCCGGGGCCGACCTGCTGCGCTTCACCGCGCTGACCCTGCTCGCCCGCGAGGACGAGCCCGGCCTGCACGGCGCGGCGCTGGCCCTGCTGGTCGCCGACCCGCGGACCCGGGCCGAGCACCTTCCGGCCGCGCTCGCCCTGTACCGGGCCGGCGGTGACGCGTTCCTCGGCCCGAGCGCGCTCGCCCCGGCGCTGGAGAGTGACCCTGAGCCCGTCCTGGCCGCGCTCGCCGACCGGCTGGCGGCGCCCGGGGCGGCCACCGCCGAGACGCTGCGGGTGCTCGCCGACGCCACCGCCCCGGCGGCCGTCCGGCGGGGTGCCGAACTGGCCGCCCGGCTGCTGCGGGCGCACCCGGCGGCGGCCGGTCCGGTCGCGGTCGACTACCTCGGCCGCCGCCTGGCGCGGGCCGCGGCCGCCGGCCCGGCCGACCGGCTGGAGCTGCGGGGGCTGCTCGGGGTCGCGCTGGCCGTCCGTACGGCGGCGGTGCGGCGGCCGTTCGCCGAGGCGCTGTCCGTCCCGGTGCCCGACCCGGCGGCGGACGCGCTGCGCTGCGAGCTGCTGGACGTCCTGCTCGCCACCGAGACCGATCCGGCGGTGCTGACCGCCGTCGTGGAGCGGCTGGCCGAGCACTGCGCCGCCGAGAATCCCGCCCGGGCCCGCGCGGTGCTGGCCAGGACGACGCCCGGGCTGCCGGGCGCCGACGACCTGCTGGTGCGCTGCGCCGGACGCTCCGCGGCCTTCGCCCGGCTGCTCGTCCGGTGGCCGCGGGACGCCGCCCCGGCCGCGCCGGACGGTCCCCGGCTGGCCCGGATGCGGGCCCTGGCGGCGGCCGGGCGGGATCCGCAGTACGCCGCCGCCGAGGCCGAGCGGACCGCGTCCGAGCGGGCCGAGCGGCCGCCGGTGCGCTCAACCCGCATTCCGGTGCCTGAGCCGGGGCAGGCGCATGGCACGCTATAGGGGTTCGGGTTTTGAGCGTTTGAGCGTACAGAGGGTACGCGCCGTACGGAACAAGGAGCGGTCAGGTGCAGCGCTGGCGTGGCCTGGAGGAGATCCCCGGTGACTGGGGACGCAGCGTCGTCACCATCGGCTCGTTCGACGGGGTGCACCGCGGGCATCAGCTGATCATCGGGCAGGCGGTCGAGCGCGCCCGCGAACTCGGCCTCTCCGCGGTCGTGGTGACCTTCGACCCGCACCCGCGCGAGGTGATCCGCCCGGGCAGCCACCCGCCGCTGCTCGCGCCGCACCCGCGGCGGGCCGAGCTGATCGCGGAGCTCGGCGTGGACGCGGTACTGGTGCTGCCGTTCACCACCGAGTTCTCGAAAGAGTCCCCGGAGACCTTCGTCCGGCAGGTCCTGGTTGACGCGCTGCGCGCGCGGGTCGTCATCGAGGGCCCCAACTTCCGCTTCGGGCACCGGGCCGCCGGGGACGTCGCGCTGCTCACCGAGCTGGGCGGGGCGGACGACTTCGAGGTCGAGGTGGTCGACCTGCAGGTGTGCGGCGCGGCCGGGGACGGCGAGCCGTTCTCGTCCAGCCTGACCCGCCGGCTGGTCGAGTCCGGGGACATGGCCGGGGCGGGCGAGGTGCTGGGCCGCCCGCACCGGGTCGAGGGCGAGGTGGTGCGCGGCGCGCAGCGCGGCCGCGAGCTGGGCTTCCCGACCGCCAACGTCGAGACCGTGCCGCACAGCGCGATCCCGGCCGACGGCGTGTACGCGGGCTGGCTGACCGCCGACGGCGAGCGGATGCCGGCGGCGATCTCGGTCGGCACCAACCCGACCTTCGACGGCACCGCCCGCACCGTCGAGGCGTACGCCATCGACCGGGTCGGCCTGGACCTGTACGGGCTGCACGTCGCGGTGGACTTCCTGGCCTACCTGCGCGGGATGGAGAAGTTCGACTCCATCGAGGCGCTGCTCGACCGGATGGCCGACGACGTCAAGCGCGCCCGCGAGCTGACCGACGGGGCCTGATCCCCACGGACGCCGGAAGGGCCCGCCGTATCGGCGGGCCCTTCCCGTGTCGTCACTGCTGGGGTGCCTGCGGCGGGTAGCCGTAGCCCGGCGGCGGGGGCTGGTAGCCGTCCGGCTCGGCGGGCGGGGCGGGCACCGGCGGCTGGCCCGACGGGTAGCCGTAGCCGGGGCCCGGCTGCGGGGCGCCCTGCTGCGGCGGCCAGGGCTGCGGCTGCTGCGGGTAGCCGTACCCGGGCGGGGGCGGCGGTGCCTGGCCGGGCTGCGGTGCCCACGGCGCACCGGGGGCGGGCTGCGGGGCCGGTGCGGCCTGGCCCTGGTGGGGCTGCGGCTGCGGGGCCTGCGGCTGCTGCCAGGCGGACTGCTGGGCGGCGGCCTGCTGGGCGCGCACGATGTCCTCGCCGACCAGGGTGGCCAGCTCGAAGTAGGCCTCGCGGACCTTGGGCCGCATCATGTCGAGGTTGACCTCGGCGCCGGCCGCCAGGCTCTCGTCGAACGGCACCACGACCACGCCGCGGCAGCGGGTCTGGAAGTGCGCGACGATGTCCTCGACCTTGATCATCTTGCTGGTCTCGCGCACCCCGGAGACCACCGTGATGCTGCGCTGCACCAGGTCCGCGTAGCCGTGCGCGGAGAGCCAGTCCAGGGTGGTCGAGGCGCTGGAGGCGCCGTCCACGCTGGGGGTGGAGACGATGATCAGCTGGTCGGCGAGGTCCAGCACCCCGCGCATCGCGCTGTACAGCAGGCCGGTGCCGGAGTCGGTCAGGATGATCGGGTACTGGCGGCCCAGCACGTCGATGACCTGGCGGTAGTCCGAGTCGTTGAAGGTGGTGGAGACCGCCGGGTCGACGTCGTTCGCCAGGATCTCCAGGCCCGAGTTCAGGTCCTGCGAGGTGAACTGACGGATGTCCATGTAGCTGCGCAGGTGCGGGATGGCCGTCACCAGGTCGCGGATGGTCGCACCGGTCTGGCGCTTCACCCGGCGGCCCAGGGTGCCGGCGTCCGGGTTGGCATCGATCGCGATCACCTTGTCCTGGCGCTCGCTGGCCAGGGTCGCACCGAGGGCGGTGGTGGTCGTGGTCTTGCCGACCCCGCCCTTGAGGCTGATCACGGCGATCCGGTAGCAGCTCATCACCGGGGTGCGGATGATCTCCAGCTTGCGGGACTTCTCGGCCGCCGCGGCCTTTCCGCCGAACTGGAACCGGGGCTGCTGGCGCTGCTGCTTGGGCTGGCTGCGCAGCAGCCGGTCCGAGGACAGCTCGACGGCGGCGGTGTAGCCGAGCGGTGCGCCGTGCGCGGTCTGCTGCGGGGCGGCGGCCTGCTGGAACGCGGCGGGCTGCGGGGCCTGCGGCTGCTGCCAGGGCTGCGCGGAGGCCGGCTGCTGGGCCTGCTGCGGCGGGACGGGCTGACCGGGCTGGGACTGACCGGGCTGGGGCTGGGCCGCCTGCGACTGGGCCGGCGGCGGGTACGCGGCGGGCTGCGGCCAGCCGCCCTGGCGCGGGTCCACCGGACCGGGCTGCGGGGCGGGCAGCGGCTGCTGCTGGACGGCCGGGGCCTGCTGGGCCGGGGCCGCCGCCTGCTGGGTCGCCCACACGGCCTGCGGGTCCCAGGGGGCCTGCTGGTCCTGCGGGCCGAGCGGAGGCTGCGGGTGCTGCGCGTGCTGCGGCGGGGCCGGCTGCACAGGGGGCTGCGGGTAGGACTGCGGCGGGACGGGCTGCGCCGGCTGCGCGGTCGCGGCGGGCGCCGGGGCCACCGGTGCCGGGTACGGCTGGGGCGCGGGCTGCTGCGCCAGGGCCTCCGCCGTCGGCCAGGCCGGGGCGGCGGCCTGCGGCTGCTCGGGGGCGGGCGCCGGGGCCGGGACGGGGGTGGCCGCCGGGAACGGGACGTGCCGGGCCTCGGCCTGCACGGGCGGCGCCGGGGGCACCGGTGCGACGGGTGCGGGCGCCGGGGCGGCGGGCGGCACGGCGGCGGGCGGCACGGCCGACGGGGCCTCCACCACGGGAGCCGGAGCCGGGGCCGGGGCCGGAGCCGGCGCGGCCAGCGGTGCCTGGGCCTGGTGCGGGACCGGGACCGGGGCCCCGGCCGGAGCCTGTTCCGCCACCGAGGCGGTCGGGTGCGCCGCCGTCCCCGGGCCGGGCGCGGGCACGACGGCCGGGGCAGCGGCGGCCGGGGCCGTCGGAGCCGCCGGGGCCTCCGTCTGCACGTACCAGGACGGGGGAGTGTAATCAGGCGCGTCCGACCAGTCGTCGTCGTCCTCCGCCGCGTTGTCGCCGACGTAGACGCCGTCCCGATCGCTGCTCACTCTGGCTCCCTCGTGTTCGCCGCCGCTTGTTCAGCGGTGCCGTTGCCGCATCAAAGACTAGGCCGTACGGCAACCCCCGTAGAAGGCGGCTTCGGTTCCGCGGTGGCCCGCCGGGTGCGGCGAGCCGCCGCTCAGTCCATCCGGCGCGGACCCCCGAGCACCTGCTGCTCGGCCTGTCCGGCCACGGCCCGCACGTACTGACGCCGCATCCGCGTCGCCCACAGGGTGAGGTCGTCGCCGAGGGTGGGCAGCGTGGCCACGTCCTCCGGCGGGAGCGACAGCACCCGGCCGGTCAGTTCCGCCTCCTGCGGGGAGATCCGCTGCACACCGACCAGGTCGGCCGCGTTGAGTACCCGGGCGGCGTTCGGGCCCAGGTACGGCAGCAGCGTCAGGGTGGTCTGCCAGGGCGCGGCGGAGAGCCGGCTGCGCGGCGGACGGGCACCGAGGTCGCGCACCACCAGCACCGGCGAGGCCACCGAGGCGCCCTGCGGGCCGAGCCGGCCGACCTGGTGGACCGTCACGCACGGCTGGCCGCCGCCGGCGGCCTGCGCCATCGGCCCCCACAGCTGTCCGCGGGCGGTCTCCACCACGACCCGGGCGCCGATCGCGGCCGCGCGCAGCGCGATGACCTGAGCCGTCCACATGCCGCCGACCAGCACCAGGTCGTACGCGCTGGGGCGGAAGAGGCCGAGTACGGCGGGCAGCCCCTGCGGGTCGACGCCGATGACCACGCCGTCGTCGCCGACCGGGAAGGCCAGCGCGCCGAGGTCGGCCGGTTCGAGCACGTGCTTCTCCCGGCGCGGGCCGCGCAGCCCGAAGCCGGGCAGGATCCGCGGCCGGACCCGGCGCTGCTCGGCGCCGGGCTGCTGGCCGAGGGCCGGGTAGCTCTGGTACGCCATCAGGACGCTCCTCCCAGCGGCAGGGTGGCGAGCATGCCGGGGGCCTGCTCCAGGTCGAGCCGGACGAGGCCGAGGCCGGCGCTCTGCGCCCTGGTCTCCACCTGGCGGCCGACCTGGCCGACCTCGCTCTCGCTGCGTCCGGTCACCCGCAGGTGTCCGCTGACGGTCACCGAGCCGCCGGTGCCGTGCCCCGCGGTCAGGCTGAAGGTGCTGGCCAGGGCCGGGGAGCCGGTGATCAGGTTGACCAGGTCCGGCGCGGCGATCCGGCCGGGGGAGCCGCCGGGGCGGCTGAGCTGCGGCCAGCGGGAGATCCAGTAGGTGGTGTGCCAGCGGTCGTCGATCCGCCAGAACCGGTTGCCCTCCTGGGTGCGGCGGGTGGTGCCGCCGCCGCTTCCGGTGCCCTGCCGGCCGGCCACCGCGATCGGGTTGGCGCACGCGGAGATGGACAGGGCGGCGATCAGCTCCCGCTCGTCCAGCACGGTCGCGTTGAAGCCGGCGCTGTTGAGCCGGCCGGCCAGCTGGTCGGTGACCCGCTGCAGTGCCTTGCGGGCCCCCTCCTCGCCGCCGCCGCGGGCGCGCACGGCGGTCGCGGTGCGTTCCGGGTCGAGCTTGAGGGCGATCCAGGTCAGCCGCAGCCCGGGGGTGGAGGTGCCGTCCGGCAGCTCGCGGTAGGCACGGGCGGCCAGCGACTGCTCGGGCAGGTGCGGGGCCGGGGCGGGCTGGGTGTGCTGGACCAGTTGCACCGACTCCAGCGTGATGTCGTCCACCGTGAGCGCCGAGCAGACGACGTCCAGCGGCAGCGGCAGCGCGGTGCGCACCGGGCGCAGCGGCTGGTCCTTGGCCTGGACGAGCAGCACCGAGCTGAGGAAGGTGCCGTCACCGACCATGCCGGTCTCCCGGCGCACCGGGCGGCCGCCGAACTCGGCCTCGGTGGCGTGGGTGCAGGTGCGCAGTCCCGGTTCGAGTTCCAGTGCCGGCGCCAGCGCCGGGTCGGTGCCGGCCGGCGGCAGCACCGTACGGGCCTGCCTGCGGCGGGACTTGAGGGCGGATCGCACCCGCAGCAGCTCCGGGACGGTCCGGCCGCGCACCGGAACGGCGGCGAGGACGAGCAGCACCAGCGCGACCGCGCCGAAGCCGGCCGCGACCGGGCGGCTGATCGTCCAGCCGACCGCGACCAGCGCCGCCGCGACCTCGACCAGGACGAGCTGCTGGAGCTTCAACCGGCCGCCGAGCAGGCCCGGTCGGGGATTGACCCGGACCTGGACGGAACCACCGCCGCCCGGGCCCGGCTGCGACCGGGCGGGTCCCGCCTCGGCAGCCGGACCGCCCTGCTGCGCCCGGCCGGACCGGCGCGGTCTCCCGCCGCCCGCGGTGCGGCGGCGTCCTGGAGCGGTCTGGCTTGGCATCCCCCGGTGGCCCTCTCTGATCCGTTGTCACGGCCCGGCTGGCTGGTTCGCGGACCGTACCCGTACCGTACTCACCGTCTGCTGCCGCATCGTAGAGGGTTCGCACCGGTTCGCGCCCGGCGGGTGGACCACGGGGCAGGTCGGTCCGACAACGTCCGACAACGTCTGACCAGGGGGACGACGAGGATGGCATCGCGCCGGGACGAGCTGAACGCGTACACCTTCGCCCGCAAGCGAACGGTGGGCGCATTCCTGCTGCCCGCCGGCGGCGGGAGCGACGAGGACGCGCCGCGTCCGGTGAAGGCGGTGTTGCCGAGCATCCTGGTCGGCGCGGTGGCCGTGGCCGGGTTCGGGCTCTGGGGGGTGTTCAAGCCCAGTGCCCCGCTGAAGTGGGACGACGGCAAGAACATCATCCAGGGCAAGCAGTCGACGACCCGGTACGTGGTGCTGACCGATCCGGACGGCAGGACCAAGCGGCTGCACCAGGTGCTCAACATGTCCTCGGCGCGGCTGGTGCTGCCGGCCGAGGCCAAGGTCGTGGTGGTCGACGACGGGGTGCTCGACCGGTACCCCAACCACGGCCCGACCATCGGCATCCCGTACGCGCCGGACAAGTTGCCGACCAAGGACAACGCGAGCCAGTCGATGAAGTGGGCGGTCTGCGACCGGCCGGGCTCGGACGAGAAGCAGGAGACCGTCAACCAGGCGGTGTTCGTGGCGTCCGGCCAGGACGCGGCGGCGCTGACGGCCAAGGACCGGATGCTCGGCCCGGACCAGCTGATGCTGGTGCAGCAGGCGGACGAGCAGCAGGTGTCCGCGGCCCCGGCGCCGGGTCAGCAGGCGGCCTCGGGCGCGAAGGTCTACCTGGTCGACGCGCAGGGCCGCAAGCACGAGATCGGCTCGCCGCAGTCGGACGACAAGGAGCGCAAGGCGCTGATCACCGCGGTCTTCGGGCCCAACGCGGTGCCGCAGCGGGTGAAGCGCGACTGGCTGGACACCCTGGTGAACGGCACCCCGGTCACCTTCCCCGAGATCAAGGGTGCGGCCGACACCGCGAACCCCAACTCCAGTGTGGCGCTGGGGAACGCGGCCGACCGCCGGATCGGCCGGCTGGTGCACTACCAGGACCGCCACTACGTGGTCGGCAAGGACCAGCTCTACCTGGTCACCCCGTTCCAGGCGGAGTTGATCCGGCAGAACCCGGCCAACCAGATGCTCTACAAGTACGACCAGGACAAGAACCCGCGCAGTGACGAGATGACCCCGCTGGACCACTCCTCGCTGCGCAGCGAGACCCCGCTGCCCGGCACGGCGGCCGACTGGCCGGTGAAGTCCGGTGCGCCGGTGAACAACTGGCAGGACCGGCAGGACGCGCGCCTGGTCGTGTGCAGCACCTTCGACGGCGTCGCCGAGGACGGGCGGACGCCCAGGCGCAGCGTCTGGGCCGGGACTTCGTACCCCGCGCAGTACAACAACGGCGCCGGCGCGGCCTACGTGACCCCGGGTCACGGCCTGTTCTACCGGTCGCTGAACAACACCACCGGCGGCTCGGGTACCGATTTCCTGATCACCGAGACCGGTCTGCGCTACGCCGTTCCGGCGAATGCCGACGGCGGCCGCGGCGCCACTCCGACACCGGGCGCGCAGCCCGGCCGGAGCGGCGCCCCGAAGGTGCCGACCCCGCAGCCGGGCACCCCGACCCCGGGGGCGCCGGACCAGCAGTCCGGTCAGCAGCCGGGGCCGCAGCAGGACGAAACCGGCGGCAACCAGGCGCGGTTGGGTTACCAGGGGATCCAGCCGTTGCCGGTTCCGCACGAGTGGTCGGACCTGGTCCCGGCCGGCCCGCGGCTGACCGCGAAGAGCGCCGCGCAGCCGCAGAACGCCTGATCGGTCAAGCGCGGCAACGGAATTGGCCGCAGCGTCATGGTCTGGCTAACTACCCAGTGTTCGGTGTTGGGTGAGCTGCGTGTGCCGACTACAGTGCTGCTGGGCATCACACGGGTGATGTGGCGGGCGGGCCTTCCACGGCCCTCCGTGTACGTAATGTTGTCTCATGGGGGACGGTGGAGCATGGCTCAGGGTCAGTTCATGATGACGGCTCAGGAGATGCTGGCTTTCGCCGACAAGATCGAGCAGGCCATCGGCAGGATCGAGGCGGAGAAGGTCAAGCTGAACGGCACGGTCACGGGGATCGTCGGCGGCTGGCAGGGGCAGGCGGCGACCGCCTACACGAACCTGCAGAACCGGGTCAACGGGGACATCGCGTCGCTCAAGGAAGCGCTGGCCGCGATCAAGCACGCGATCGAGCAGACCACCAAGCACTACGCGAGCACCGAGGAAGAGCAGAAGGCGATGTTCGCCGACACCCAGGGCTGATCGCCGTACCCGCGCTGATCACCGGTCTGTTCCGAACCGCCGCTCGGCGGGGTGCCCGTCACTGATCGCGGGCCGCTCCGCACCCTCGTCAAGGGAGACAACGTGTCCGACCACATCCTCGTCAACTTCGAGACCGTCCACAACGCCGCCGAGGAGGTCAAGGCCTCGGCCGGCCGGATCGAGCAGCTGCTCAGCGATCTGAAGACGGACGTCACCCGTATCGCCCAGAGCTGGCAGGGCAAGGCCCAGGAGGGCTACAACATCCAGCAGGCCAAGTGGGACTCGTCCGCCAACGACCTGCACACGGCCTGCATGCAGATCGCCGCCTCGCTGGAGAACGCCGCGCAGAGCTACCGGACCACCGAGGACAGCAACGCCAAGCTCTGGCAGCACTGACCGGGCGTTCCCGAACGGGAACGACAGGGGGCGGGTACCCGGACTCCGGGCACCCGCCCTTCGGCGCGCGGCAGGGGTGGACGACATGAGGGGTGGCAGGGTGTCCGGACGCGGGTACCGGAAGACGGCCGCGGCACTGGCCGCGCTCGCGGTGCTGGGCGGCCCGCTCGCCGCCCCGGCGTACGCCGACGGGGGGCCCGGACTGGCCGCCGCGGGCGACTGCCCCAAGAACGCGCCCGACGTGCAGACCGTGCCGTGGTCGCTGCAGCGCCTGCTGCTGGACGAGCTGTGGCAGGGCGGACGGACCACGGGCAAGGGCGTGAAGGTCGCGGTCATCGACACCGGGGTCGACCGGACCAACCAGCAGCTGGCCGGCCAGGTCCCGGCCACCGACCCCGCGTTCGACAAGAACCCCCCGACGGCGGTCGACAAGGTCCAGGAGGGTCCCAACCTGCTGGTCAACCGGGACACCAAGGAACCGATCCCGGGCAAGTCCATCGAGGACCCGGTCGGCCACGGCACCAAGGTGGCCGGCATCATCGCGGCCCGCAGGAGCGACCGGACCGGCTTCGTCGGCCTGGCCCCCGACGCCCAGATCCTCTCGATCCGGCAGAACGACAGCGACGGCA
Organism: Kitasatospora sp. NPDC059577; assembly: GCF_042735475.1. NCBI lineage: Bacteria > Bacillati > Actinomycetota > Actinomycetes > Kitasatosporales > Streptomycetaceae > Kitasatospora > Kitasatospora sp. NPDC059577. The sequence continues at coordinate 53,822 of NZ_JBHWBZ010000047.1, forward strand.
ACGGCGACGTGTCCACGCTGGTGAGGGCCATCCGCGAGGCGGTCGCCGCCAAGGCCAGGGTCATCAACATCTCCCAGGACGTGCGCGGCGCCGGGGACGCCCGGTTCGGCGGCTACCTGGAACTCAAGACCGCGATCGGGGACGCCGAGCAGGCCGGCGCCGTGGTGGTCGCCTCCACCGGGAACGACGGCAAGGAGGGCGACACCTACCCGGGCGCCTTCCCGACCGTGCTCGCCGTCGGCGCCTCCGACCGCAACAACGAGCGCGCCCCGTTCTCCCAGTACGGCTCCTTCGTGAAGGTCGCCGCGCCCGGTGTCGACATGCTGTCCACCGTGCCCGGGGGCGGCCAGTGCGTGGACAACGGCACCAGCTTCGCCGCCCCGTACGTCTCCGGGCTCGCCGCGCTGCTGGTCGGCGCCCACCCGAACTGGAAGCCGGCCCAGGTGCGGGCCTGGATCGAGCAGACCGCCCAGCGCACCCGGCGCGACCCGGACGTCTTCGTCGGCTGGGGCGTGGTGGACCCGGTCAAGGCCGTCACCAAGGCCCCCGACGTCGCGCCGACGGTCGCCACCCCGGACGCCCCGGTGCAGCTCGCCTCCGCGCCGATCGTGCCGCAGCCGGTCGGCCTCGGCGAGACCCAGGCCGACCGCGACGGCCGCACCGCGACGTACGTCCTCGGTGTCGGCGCGCTGCTGGTCGCCCTGCTGATCGGCGGCGGCGTGGTGCTGCGCGACCACCGGCGCAAGTCCGCCGAGTGACCGGCCGGCCGGTGCGCCGGCGGGTCCGCCGACACGTCCGCTGACGGCTCCGGCCGGTCCGTCGACCGATCCGCCGAGCCCCGGCCGTCGACCGATCCGCCGAGCCCGGCCGCCGACCGATCCGGGCGTCGCGAAAATCGCTCCGCAACGGCTGTAACACCGCCGCCCGCCCACCGCATCGATGAAGTGTCGGGGAGGACGGACCGCGGGGGGCAGCGCACATGGGGTGGATCGGGGCGGGCCGAGAGGCCAAGGACGCCGAGTTCCTGGAACTCGTCGCCGGGCGTACCGGCCACCTGTACCGCTCGGCCTGCCTGCTCACCAGCGGCGACACCCACTACGCCGAGGACCTCGTGCAGGAGGCCCTCGGCCGGATGTACGTGCTCTGGCGGCGCAGCGCCTTCACCGGCGGACGGGAGCGGATCGCCAACCCGGCGGCCTACACCCACACCGTCATGGTGCGCACCTTCCTCGCCCAGAAGCGCCGCCGTTCCAGCGGTGAGCGCCCGACCGACGACCTCCCGGAGACGGCGGGGCAGGACACCGACAGCAGCCTGCGGCTGACCCTGCTCGACGCGCTCGGCCGGATGCCGCCCAAGGACCGCGCCGTGCTGGTGCTGCGCTTCTGGGAGGACCGCAGCGTCGAGGAGACGGCCGAGGTGATGCGGGTGTCCTCCGGCGCCGTCCGGACCCGTACCACCCGGGCGCTGGCCCGGCTGCGCACCCTGCTCGGTGACTCGCTGGGCGAGCTCGCCTCCCGTTGAGGCCTCCCGGTGACATCGCCCGTCAAGCCCGTCAAGCCCGTTCCGCCCGTCCCGCCCGTCCCGCCCGTCCCGCCCGTCTCGCACGCCGAGCCGAGCCGGGGCGGCGGCCGAGGTCGGCGGCGGCTCCCGAACCGACCTGCACGTCCCACACCCCGTGACGCAAGGAGACGGTGAACACCCATGTCCGAACCGGACAAGTTCGAGGACGATCTTCTCTACGCCCTCACCCGCACGGGTGAAGGCTTTCGCACCGAGCAGGCCGACCTGGTAGCGGGTGGCTACCGGCGCGGCCGCAGCCGCTGGCGCCGCCGTTCGACCGCCGCCGTGGTGGGCGGCGCGGCCGCGCTGGCCCTGGTGGGCACCGGTGCGGTGTACCTGGCCGGATCCCCGGCGGCGAAGGACACGGGCACGGTGAGCGCGGCCTCCGGCAGCGGCGGCCCCGCGGCCACCCCGACCACGGTGCGCTCCTCGGCCCCGACCGTGGTCACCGGCGACGAGGTGCTGGCGACCTTCCAGGCCCTGCTGCCCAAGGGCGAGACCACCGAGGCCAAGGGGCGCGGCACCGACGACGAGCAGTCGAAGGGCACCTTCGTCGGCGCGGACCTGGTCTTCGACGACGGCCAGGGCAAGTCGCTGGTCCAGATCGGCATCCAGAAGCACCGGCCCAAGCAGGAGCAGCCGCGCACCTGCCCGACGGACCTCAAGCTCGCCCGGATCGACTCCTGCTCCGTCACCACCCTGCCGGACGGCTCCCGGCTCCAGCTCCAGCAGGGGTACGAGTACTCGGACAACCGGGCCGACACCAAGGAATGGGACGCCACGCTGTCCGGTCCGGACGGCCGGGAGATCACGGTGAGCGAGTGGAACGCGGCCCGGGAGAAGGGCGCGCCCGACAGCCGGCCCAACCCGCCGCTCACCCTGGACCAGCTGAAGGCGGTCGTCACCGACAAGTCCTGGGACCGGGTCGTCGCGGCGGTCAAGTTCGACGGCGTCGACACCGACGCGGTCGACCCGGGCCTGTCGCTGGAGGACCGGGAGGCCGCCCTGGCCGGGCTGCTGCCCCCGGGGGTGACCGTGACCGGCCGCACCGGCAGCGCGCTGCTGGCCACCTTCCAGCTGGCCCGGGGGCAGGAGACCGGCTCGGTGGTGCTGCGGGTGGAGAACTGGTCGAAGTCCGACGACAACTCGTGGGCGGGGGCGTTCAAGGACGCGGTCGCCGGGCCCGACGGGACCAAGGTGCTCACCAAGGGCGGTGCGGACGCCAAGGAGAAGATGCCGCTGATGGTGAACGTCCTGCACCCGGACGGCATGGAGGTGGCGGTCTCGCAGGGCCCGGCCGGCAAGGAGCTGCTCACTCCGGAGCAGCTGAAGGCGATCGGCGTCAGCCCGGTGTGGAAGGCCAGGAAGTAGCCGGAGGCCGGCGGCGACGGTCCGGACGGCGGCCGGGCGGACGCGGCCGGGCGAGGAAGGCCGTGTGAACGCGGCGGTGGGCCGGCCGCCGCGGGGGCCCCGGCGCCCGCCGGC
>NZ_JBHWBZ010000047.1:56876-65217 GCF_042735475.1 Kitasatospora sp. NPDC059577
GGGCGGGGGGGGGGGGGGCGGGCGGGGGGGGCGGGGGGGGGGGGGGGGGGGGGGGGGTGGGGGGGGGCGGGGGCGGGGGGGCGCGGGGGGGGGGGGGCCCCCCCCCCCCCCACCGCTGTGTGGGGGAGGTGGGGGACCGGGGGGTCAGCCCTGCTGGTCCTCGGGGAGGCTGATCACCCAGCGGGTCTCCTGGCGGGGGCGCAGGTAGAACAGCCAGTACAGGGTGGCGACGGCGGTGATGCCGCCGGTCCACAGCAGGGGCTCCGCGTCCAGCTTGGTCATCACGTAGAGGAGGACGGCGACCAGGGCGATCGGGACGGCGGGCCACAGCGGCATCCGCCAGGCGGCGGCGTGCTTGTGGTGGGCGCGGCGGGAGAGCAGCGCGGCGATCGCGACCAGCAGGTACATGCCGGTGACGGCGACGCCGGTGATGTTGCTGAGCAGCTCGCCCTTGACGAAGCAGAGCGCGGCGCCGGGCAGGCCGACGGCCAGGGTGGCGATCCAGGGGGAGCCGAAGCGGCCGAGGGTGGCGAAGGCCTTGTTGACCGGCTCGGGCCAGGCCTTGTCGCGGGCGGAGGCGAACAGCACCCGGGAGTTCTGGATGACCATGACGATGCCGGCGTTGATGATGGCCAGCGCGACGCAGAGGCTGATGAAGGTGCCGACCGCGGAGTTGCTCCAGGCGGTGACCATGCCGGAGATGTCGCCGGAGGTCAGGGTCTGCAGGTCGGGGGCGCCCATGGTGATGGCGACGACCGGGATGAGGATGACGGCGGCGGAGATGCCGAGCGTCCACAGCACGGTGCGGGAGACGTTGCGGCGGGGGTTCTCCAGCTCCTCGGACAGGTAGACGGCGGTGGAGAAGCCCTGGGTGATGAACAGGGCGATGCCGAGTGCGCCGACGATGGCGCCGACGCTCACCGTGGTGGTGGTACCGCCGTCCCCGGCGACCACGCCGTGCAGCAGGCTGGGGGCGTTGCCGTTGGCGTGGGCGAAGCCGAGCACCGAGACGACGCCGGCCGCGATGACCTCCAGGACCAGGAAGATGCCGGTGATCCAGGCGTTGGCACGCAGGTCGAGCAGGCCGGCCAGGGTGGCGGCGAGCATCACGGCGGCGCCGGTCATGGCCTTGTCGAGGTGCAGCACGGGTGCGAGGTAGTCGGCGGTGCCGAGGGCGATGACCGAGGGGACGATCATCACCACGATCAGCGAGAGCACGAAGACCAGCCAGCCCATCAGCCGTCCGGCCAGGGTGCCGACCATGGCGTACTCGCCGCCGGCGCTGGGGATCAGGGTGCCGAGTTCGGAGTAGCAGAACGCGACCGCGACGCAGAGCACGGTGCCGATGGCGATGGCCAGGGCGGTGGCGCTGCCGATGCTGGAGAACAGCTCGGGCACGATCACGAAGAGCGTCGATGCCGGGGTGACGCAGGACAGCGTGAGCAGGGTGCCGCCCACCACGCCGATCGAGCGCTTGAGCTGCTGGGGCGCGGCCGCCTCGGCCGCCGGGGCGGCTACGTGCTGTGGCGGGCGAAGCGTGTCGGTCATGTGGCTTCCGATCGGCTCTGTGCGGTCCTGGGGTGGGAGCGGTATCGCCTCCGCTGGGCTGGTTGCTCGGGTTCTGGTCCAGTCGCTCCCGGGCCGCCATGGAACCTTGGGCGTATTGATTGCGTCAACGTCGGAACTGCTTCGGAATCCGTTGCGGCAAACGGCATAAACATGCGATCCGATGATCACGTTCGGCCATTGTGTGCTTTGTCCGACTTGTTACCTGAACTGGATCTCGATTGAATCGAAGGTGAACAAAGGGTTGAAGGCTGCCATTCGAAGGTCCCGGTTCGGATGGGCGACGGTACGCCCAGGCGCCCCCGAAGGCCTCGGGGACGCCCCGGCCGGGTACGGGAACCGCAGCACCCGCCGGGAAAGATCTAGGTAACGTTTCAGCACCTGGGACGCCGAAGGGGTCGGACTCCCGGGAGTCCGACCCCTTCGATCACCGTCCGTGACGGACGGCCCGGCTACGCGACCGGCAGCCAGCCCGTCTGGACCATCTGCCCGCCGGTCACGCGGCGTGACACGTAGATGCCGCGGCCCGGCGGCAGCGCCTGCGGCTTGACCGTCCCCAGCAGCGCGCCCTCGTCCCGGCTGCCGGACAGGATCACGCCCTGGCCGCCCAGCTCGCGCATCCGCTGCAGCACCGGCTCGTACAGCGAGCGGCCGGCGCCGCCCGCGCTGCGGGCCACGATCACCCGCAGGCCGATGTCCCGCGCGAACGGCAGGAACTCGGCCAGCGGCGCCAGCGGGTTGCCCGAGCCCGTCGCGACCAGTTCGTAGTCGTCGACGACCACGAACATGTCCTTGCCGCTGTACCAGCTGCGGTTGCGCAGCTGTTCGGCGGTCACGTCCGGGCCGGGGAGACGGCGGGAGCAGGCCCCGCGCAGCATGTCCACCACGGCCGACATGGCGGGTCGGGCCGCCGCGGACTCGACCAGGTACTCCGGCGGCACCGTCCCCAGCAGCGCGCGCCGGTAGTCGCCGACCACGATGCCCGCCTGGTCCGGCGTGTAACGCTCGGTGATCTGCTTGATCAGCATCCGCAGCACCGCCGACTTCCCCGACTCGGTGTCGCCGAAGACGATGAACAGCGGGTCGGTCTCGAAGTTGACGAAGGCCGGCGCCAGCTCCGCCTCGTCCACGCCGAAGGCCACGCCGCGCTCCGGGTGCTCGAAGCCCTTCGGCAGCGAGTGCCCGTCCAGCACGGCCGGCAGCATCCGCACCTGCGGCGCGCGCGGCCCGCTCCAGGCCCCGTCGATCGCGCCGACCAGTCCGGCCACGCCCTCCTGCAGGTCGTCGATGCCGGAGGAGCCGTCCAGGCGCGGCAGGCCGGACAGGAAGTGCAGCCGCTCCGGGGTGATGCCGCGACCGGCCTGCGGCGGCACGTTCTGCGCCGACCGCCGGTCCACCTCGGACTCCATCGGGTCACCGAGCTTCAACTCGGTGCGGTTCTGCAGCAGGTCCTTCAGGGCCGGGCGGACCTCCGCGTAGCGGGCCGCGGTGATGATCAGGTGGACGCCGTAGCCGAGGCCGCGCTGGGCGATGTCGCCGATCACCGGCTCCAGACCCTCGAACTCCTGCTTGAAGGTGTTCCAGCCGTCGATCACCAGGAAGACGTCGCCGAAGGCCTCGTCCGGTAGCTGCCCGGCCGCCCGGCGGGCCCGGTAGGTGCCGATGGTGTCGATCCCGGTGGCCCGGAACAGCTCCTCGCGCCGGTTCATCACCCCGTGCACCTCGGAGACCATCCGGCGGACCTTGTCCACGTCCAGGCGCCCGGCCACCCCGCCGACGTGCGGCAGCCCGGCCAGCGACTGGAAGCTGCCGGCGCCGAAGTCCAGCAGGTAGAACTGCACCTCCAGCGGGGTGTGGGTGAGGGCGAACGAGGCGACCGCGGTGCGCACCACGGTCGACTTGCCCGAGCGCGGACCGCCCACGACCAAGCCGTGGCCGGCCGCCCCCGCGTAGTCGACCTCCAGGATGTCCGTCTTCTGCTCGCGCGGCCGGTCCACGATGCCGATCGGCACCCGCAGGCGCCCCGCCGGGTAGCCGGGAGCGGTCAGCCCGCGATCCGGCGCGACCTGCAGCGGCGGCAGCAGGTGGTCCATGCTCGGCGCCTCCTCCAGCGGCGGCAGCCACACCTGGTGCGCGGCCGGGCCCTGGCCGGCCATCCGCTGGACGAAGACGTCCAGCACGGTGTCCACCAGCGCGTCGTCCTGCTCCGGTGCCGGCGGCGCCTCCTCCTCCACCGGGTCCGGCAGGTCCACGAAGGCCGCGGTGAACTCCACCGGTCGGGCGGCGACCCGCCGCCCGCCGGTCGACCGCTGCTGCCCCGGCGCCCGGTACGGCCCCGAGACGTACGCGGCCTTGAACCGGTCCATCACGTCCTCGCCGAACTTCAGGTAGCCGACGCCCGGCACCGGCGGCAGGTGGTAGGCGTCCGGCACGCCGATCGCCGCCCGCGACTCGGCCGCCGAGAAGGTGCGCAGACCGATCCGGTAGGAGAGGTAGGTGTCCAGGCCGCGCAGCTTGCCCTCCTCCAGGCGCTGCGAGGCCAGCAGCAGGTGCACGCCCAGCGACCGGCCGATCCGGCCGATCTGGATGAACATCTCGATGAAGTCCGGCTTGGCGGTGAGGAGCTCGGAGAACTCGTCGATGATCAGCACCAGCGAGGGCAGCGGGTCCAGCGCCGCGCCGGCCGCCCGGGCCCGCTCGTACTCGTGGATGTTGGCGTAGTTGCCCGCCGAGCGCAGCAGCTCCTGGCGGCGGTGCAGCTCGCCCTCGATCGCGTCGCGCATGCGGTCGACCAGGGTGAGCTCGCCCTCCAGGTTGGTGATCACCGCGGAGGTGTGCGGCATGTCGGCCATGCCGGAGAAGGTCGCACCGCCCTTGAAGTCGGCGAGGACGAAGTTCAGGATCTCCGAGGAGTGCGTCATCGCCAGCGCGAGCACCAGGGTGCGCAGCAGCTCCGACTTGCCGGAACCGGTCGCGCCGACGCACAGGCCGTGCGGGCCCATGCCCTCCAGCGCGGCCTCCTTGATGTCCAGGTAGACGTGCTCGCCGTTGGCGCCGACGCCGATCGGCACCCGCATCCGCTCGTGCTGGGCGCGCTGGCGCCAGCTGCGGTTCACGTCGAAGGAGCCCGGGTCGCCCGAACTCATCATGTCGGTGAAGTCCAGGTTGGACAGCAGCGGTTCGTCGTCACCGCCGGCCGAGACCCGGTACGGCGCCAACTGCCGGGCCAGCGCCTCGGACTGCCACATCGAGAGCAGGTCCGGCTTGCCGGTGTACGTCGCGCCGGAGGCCGAACGCAGCACCAGTTCCTCGGCGTTGACCGTCACCATCAGGTGCCCGCTCGGCTCGTCGACCTCGCCCGGGACCACCTCGATGACCGTCACGCCCTGCACGCCCTCGGGGCTCGCCAGCAGCGAGTCGTGCGGCACCCCGGCGCCGTCCATGACGACCACCAGGTGCGGCTGGTCCGCGGCGGGTGCCGCGTCCCGGACGAAGCGCTGGCGACCGGCCAGCTCGTCCTGCAGCAGGTACTCCAGATCGCCCAGGTCGGTGGCGAACAGCCGGCGCGAGCCCGCGCCGTCGGCGTCCTTGCGGTGCTGGTTGTGCGGGAGCCACTTGGCCCACTCCCACTCCTCGGCCGCGCCGGGCGCCGCCGCGACCGCCACCATCAGGTCGTCCGGCGAGTGCAGGGTGGTCAACTGGGCGATCATCGCGCGCACGGTGCCGCACACCGAGTCCGGGTCCCCGCACACCGTGATGTGGTAGAAGGCCCGCAGCGACACCGCCAACGGCAGGTCCTGCAGGGTGCCGTGCGCCTTCATGAAGGAGTGCATGGCGGCCGCCGACAGCGGCTCCAGCTCGTCCATCGGCGCGGTCTGCGGCGCCATCAGCGGCGTGGACAGCTGCACCGGCCCGAGGCCGACCCGGATCTGCGCGAAGTCGCCGTCCCCGGTGCGCCGCTCCCACAGTCGACGGCCGTCCTCGACGATCGACCACAGCTGGTCCGGCGCCGGGTTCAGGAACAGCAGCGCACCGCGCTGGCGCTCCGCCGTGCGGCGCACCTGACGGCGGGTCTGCTGCAGGTACTTGAGGTAGTCGCGCCGCTCGTCCGCCATCGCGGTCGAGCCGCCCTTGCGGGCCCGCACGATCTGGGCCAGCGCCATGCCGACCGTCGAGACGATCACCAGACCGCCCATGACCTTCATCGGAGCGGCCGCGCCGGGCGAGAAGAAGAACACCGCCGACCCGCCCATGCCGAGCATCGGCAGGATGCCCATCAGCCAGTCCTCGCTGCCCTGCCGGGGCAGTTCGGGCGGGCTCACCAGCTCCACCGGCTCGTCCGGCACGGTGGGCGGATAGGCCCTGGCCGGTCGCTTGACCGTGATCACACCCATGTGTCATCCACCCCGTGGCGTCGATCGATGACTTCGGCATCAGCCTCACGCGACTGCGTACGGTCCGTACGGGATTCCGGCGGCTGAGGACGCCCCACACGGCGCAGGCCCCCGTACCTTCGCGCAGGCGCCGATCCTAACGGTCGCCCCCGCACCGCCCGCCGGGCCCCGGTCACCGACCGAGCGGGTAGGGTGACGCTGCGTCAACTCTCGGCCCGGTCGGGCCGGTTCCGCCGCCACACCGAGCGCCGCCGTGCCTCGGCACCGTCAACAAGGGGGAGCGCCACGTGCGTCGAAGGAGCGAGGTGGGGGCATGACCAGTGCCGCCGCGACCGGTTACTGCCGGGTGACGGTCGTCGCCCCGGACCGCCGGATCGACGTCGCCCTGCCCGAGGACGTCCCGCTCGCGGACGTCTACCCCGAGGTGCTGCGCCTGGCCAACCAGAGCCAGCCCGACGGCACCCCCACCGGCTTCCACCTGGTCCGCCGCGACGGCACGGTCCTCGACAGCGGTCTGCCGCTGGCCGCCCAGCAGGTCCGCGACGGCGACCTGCTCGCGCTGCGCCCGTTCGCCGAGTCCCTCCCGCCGGCGGTCTACGACGACGTCGCCGACGCGATCGCCAGCGCCGTCGAGGCCGACCGCCGGTTCTGGACCGCCGAGCTGATGCGCGGCTTCGGCCTGATCGGGGCCGGGGTGCTGCTCACCCTGCTCGGCTTCGCGCTCTGGTTCTCCGACCTGCGCCACGACATGCACGGCCTGCCCGGCGTCCTGGCCGGCGTGATCGCCGTGGTGCTCACCGCGCTGGCCGGCGTGCGCGCCCGGGTCTACCAGGACCCCCATGCCGCCCTCGCCCTCGGCCTCGGCGCGCTGCCGCACGCCATGATCGGCGGCAGCGGCCTCATCGCCGTCGCCCACCCGTGGGACGGCCCCGGCCGGGTCCAGTTCCTGGCCGGCTGCGTGACCGTCCTGGTGGTCGCCGTGCTGCTGACCGGCCTGCTGCCGGAGAAGGACGCGGTGTTCGTCGCCGCCGCCCTGGTCGCCACCGCCGGCGCGCTCGCCACCTTCGCCGCGGTCCTGATGCCGGAGACCCCGGCCGGGCACATCGCCGCCGTCACCGGCGTCGCCGCCGTCGCCGCCGTCGGCTTCCTGCCCAGCCTCTCCGCCCGCTTCGCCAGGCTGCCGGTCGGCTTCAGCGCCCCCGGCCAGACCCGCACCCGCAGCCGTGACTACGACGAGGAGGCCGAGCGCGCCGAGGCCGTCCAGTACGAGAAGATCGCCCACCAGGCCCGCCGCGGCCACGAGGTGCTGGTCGGCCTGGTCGGCGGCTGCGCCGCGGTCGTGGTCGGTGCCTGCGCGGTCCTCGGCTTCACCGACGAGACCTTCCCCGAGCTGCTCGCGCTCACCCTGGGCCTGGCCACCATGCTGCGCGCCCGGCTGTTCCGCTACACCGCACAGGTGCTCAGCCTCACCGTGGCCGGCCTGCTCGGGCTGTCCCTGCTGATCGTCGGGCTGTCCCTGCACACCCCGCAGTTCTTCCTGCGGGTCGCGGGCTCCACCACCCAGCTCGACCTGCGCACGGTCTGGCTGGCCACCTCCATCGCGTTCGGCGCCGCGCTGCTCGTCGCGATCGCCCTGGTGGTGCCCCGGCTCGGCGTCTCCCCGTTCTGGGGGCGCATCCTGGACCTGGTCGACAGCCTCACGCTGATCTCGCTGGTCCCGCTGGCGCTCGCCGTCCTGGACATCTACCGACTGGTCCGCGGGGCCACCGGCTGACCCGCGCCGTGCCGCCCGCCGCCCCTCCCGGGAACGCTCCGCCACCCCCCTCGGGGGTGGCGGACAGCCGGATGGGCGGCACTGGTACGCTTGGCCTCCGAGCGCAGCCGTGTGTCCGCCGCCCCTCCGTGGGCTGCAGCGCGCCGGCCGCTCTCACGACACCGAGTTCTCGATGAGTCCTGTGCTGTCGACCAGGACCGCTCGGTAGACCCCGAAGGAGTTGCAGTGGCTCTCGCCTCTGACGTCAAGAAGCAGATCATCGCCGAGTTCGGCCAGAAGGAGGGCGACACCGGCTCCCCCGAGGTCCAGGTGGCCATGCTCTCCCGCCGTATCTCGGACCTGACCGAGCACCTCAAGCTGCACAAGCACGACCACCACTCGCGTCGTGGCCTGCTGATCCTGGTCGGCCAGCGCCGCCGCCTGCTGCAGTACCTGGCCAAGAAGGACATCGAGCGCTTCCGTACGCTCGTCGACCGCCTGGGCATCCGTCGCGGTGCCGCCGGCGGCGCCCGCTAAGACCGCCGGGGGGGGGGGGGGGGGGCCCCCCCCCCGGGCCGCCCCCCCGCGGGGGGGGGGCGGGGGGGGGGGGCGGGCGCGCGCGCCAGAA
>NZ_JBHWBZ010000047.1:65227-74776 GCF_042735475.1 Kitasatospora sp. NPDC059577
TCAAAACTCTCAATTCTGGAGAAGCTGAACTCTCTACCACCCCCTGGGAACGAGGCGGGGACCGGCGGGGGGCGCCCTAATCCCCCCCGCCGGGGGGGGGGACCCCACACCGGGGAGCCGCCCCTCGCGCGTATGCCGCGGCCGTCGGGCCGCGGCGCCCTGACATAACAACTCGCGCGCACCTCCCCGGGTGGCCGAGGATTGCACCGTAGGGTTGTGGGCATGCCGGGTGATGGCGCACCAGCGCGCCACCCGGGCAGACAGACCCGAACCCCCCGCGGGACGAAGGCTTCAAACGGAAGCCGCCCGCATCCGAGAGAGCGTCCAGACGCGGAACGCCCGCCCCGGCCCGGCAGTCGTGAGGCGCCGGTCCTCGGTAGTGGCCGTCGGAACCCCCGCAGACCGAGCGGGGCACTCCGGAGGCTTCGATCGAAGACCGGCCCGACTGCAGCCCTCCCTGACGGGGGCACCCAGGGCCACCGGCAGGAAGTGCGCGGGGACGCTCTCCCGGAGACGTACGAAAGAGGAGATCTTCCAGGTGGAAGAGAACGTGTTCTACGCCGAAGCCGTGATCGACAACGGTTCCTTCGGCACCCGTACCATCCGCTTCGAGACCGGCCGCCTGGCCCGTCAGGCCGCCGGCTCCGCCGTGGCCTACCTGGACGACGACACCATGGTGCTGTCGGCCACCAGCGCGTCCAAGCAGCCGAAGGAGCACTTCGACTTCTTCCCGCTGACCGTGGACGTCGAGGAGCGGATGTACGCCGCGGGCCGCATCCCCGGCTCGTTCTTCCGTCGCGAGGGCCGGCCCTCCGAGGACGCGATCCTCACCTGCCGCCTGATCGACCGCCCGCTGCGCCCGTCCTTCGTCAAGGGCCTGCGCAACGAGGTCCAGGTCGTCGTCACCGTGATGGCGCTCAACCCCGACCACCTGTACGACGTGGTCGCGATCAACGCCGCCTCCGCCTCCACCCAGCTGGCGGGCCTGCCGTTCTCCGGCCCGATCGGTGGCGTCCGCGTCGCGCTGATCAACGGCCAGTGGGTCGCCTTCCCGACCCACAGCGAGCTGGAGTCGGCCGTCTTCGACATGGTCGTCGCCGGTCGCGTCCTGCCGGACGGCGACGTCGCGATCATGATGGTCGAGGCCGAGGCCACCGACAAGACCATCAAGCTGGTCGAGGGCGGCGCCGAGGCGCCGACCGAGGAGATCGTCGCCTCCGGCCTCGACGCCGCCAAGCCGTTCATCAAGGTCCTCTGCGCCGCGCAGTCGCAGCTCGCCGCCCAGGCCGCCAAGCCGACCGGCGAGTTCCCGGTCTTCCTGGACTACCAGGACGACGTCCTCGCCGCGCTGACCGCCGCCGTCAAGGACGAGCTGGCCCAGGCCCTGACCATCCCGGGCAAGCAGGAGCGCAACACCGAGCTGGACCGCGTCAAGGCGCTGGCCGCCGAGAAGCTGCTCCCCGAGTTCGAGGGCCGCGAGAAGGAGATCAGCGCCGCCTACAACGCGCTGACCAAGAAGATCGTCCGCGAGCGCGTCATCACGGACAAGATCCGCATCGACGGCCGCGGCGTCACCGACATCCGCACCCTGGCCGCCGAGGTCGAGGCCATCCCGCGGGTGCACGGCTCGGCCCTGTTCGAGCGCGGCGAGACCCAGATCCTGGGTGTCACCACGCTGAACATGCTCCGCATGGAGCAGCAGCTGGACACGCTCTCCCCGGAGACGCGTCGCCGCTACATGCACAACTACAACTTCCCGCCGTACTCCGTCGGCGAGACCGGCCGCGTGGGCTCGCCCAAGCGCCGCGAGATCGGCCACGGCGCGCTGGCCGAGCGGGCCATCCTGCCCGTGCTGCCCTCGCGCGAGGACTTCCCGTACGCCATCCGCCAGGTCTCCGAGGCGCTCAGCTCCAACGGCTCCACCTCGATGGGCTCGGTCTGCGCCTCGACCATGTCGCTGCTGAACGCCGGTGTGCCGCTGAAGGCCGCCGTGGCCGGCATCGCCATGGGCCTGATCTCCCAGGAGATCGACGGCGAGACCCACTACGTCACGCTGACCGACATCCTCGGCGCCGAGGACGCGTACGGCGACATGGACTTCAAGGTCGCCGGTACCCGCAACTTCATCACCGCCCTCCAGCTGGACACCAAGCTGAACGGCATCCCGGCGTCGGTGCTCGCCGCCGCGCTGAAGCAGGCCAAGGACGCCCGCCTGCACATCCTCGACGTGATGAACGAGGCCATCGACTCCCCGGACGAGATGTCCCCGAACGCGCCGCGCATCATCACCATCAAGATCCCGGTGGACAAGATCGGTGAGGTCATCGGCCCCAAGGGCAAGATGATCAACCAGATCCAGGAGGACACCGGCGCCGAGATCACGATCGAGGACGACGGCACCATCTACATCGGTGCCGCCGACGGCCCGGCCGCCGAGGCCGCCCGCACCACGATCAACCAGATCGCCAACCCGACCATGCCGGAGGTCGGCGAGCGCTACCTGGGCACCGTGGTCAAGACCACGACGTTCGGCGCGTTCGTGTCGCTGATGCCGGGCAAGGACGGCCTGCTGCACATCTCGCAGATCCGCAAGCTGGCCGGCGGCAAGCGCGTCGAGAACGTCGAGGACGTCCTCGGCGTCGGCGCCAAGGTCCAGGTCGAGATCGCCGAGATCGACCCGCGCGGCAAGCTCTCCCTGATCCCGGTCGTCGAGGGCGAGGAGGCCGGCGAGGCCGCTTCCGAGTGAAGCGCCGCTAGCTGACCCCTTGCGGCCCGTACGCCTCCCGGCGTGCGGGCCGCACCCCGTTGTCCACACGCTTACGTCCGCACGTGCCTTCCTCGCGTGCGTTTCCTCTGGAGGTACCCCCCGTGGCGCAGGCCCCGGCGGTAAAGCAGCGTCCCGGCAGCACCCGGACCCTGCTCAAGGGCGTCGACGGCGCCGGCACGGTGCGCCGCACCGTCCTCCCCGGCGGCCTGCGGGTCGTCACCGAGACCCTGCCGACGGTGCGGTCCGCGACCTTCGGCATCTGGGTCGGCGTCGGCTCGCGGGACGAGACCCCGCAGCTCAACGGCGCCACGCACTACCTGGAGCACCTGCTCTTCAAGGGCACCGAGCGGCGCAGCGCGCTGGACATCTCGGCGGCCCTGGACGCGGTCGGCGGGGAGATGAACGCCTTCACCGCGAAGGAGAACACCTGCTACTACGCCCGGGTCCTGGACACCGACCTGCCGCTGGCCATCGACGTGGTCTGCGACATGCTCACCGGCTCGCTGATCCGCCCCGAGGACGTCGACGCCGAGCGCGGCGTCATCCTCGAGGAGATGGCGATGGCCGAGGACGACCCGGGCGACGTGGTGCACGACCTGTTCGCCCGGGTGATCTACGGCACGGGCCCGCTCGGCCGCCCGATCCTCGGCACCCAGGAGACCATCAAGGCGCTCACCCGGGACCAGATCGCCGGCTTCTACCACCGCCGCTACCGGCCCGAGAACCTGGTCGTCTCGGCGGCCGGGAACCTGGACCACCGCAAGGTCGTCAAGCAGGTCGAGCAGGCCTTCGCGCCGATGCTGGCCCGCTCCGACGCGGCGCCCGCCGAGGCCCGCCGCGGCGTCAAGGCGCTGCGCACGGCCGGGAAGGTCGAGGTGCTCAACCGGTCCACCGAGCAGGCCCACCTGGTCCTGGGCGTGCCGGGCGTGCCGCGGCACGACGAGCGCCGCTGGGCGATGGGCGTGCTCAACGCGGCCCTCGGCGGCGGGATGAGCTCCCGGCTGTTCCAGGAGGTCCGCGAGAAGCGCGGCCTGGCGTACTCGGTGTACTCCTACTCCTCGTCCTACGCGGACAGCGGCCTGTTCGGCATCTACGCCGGCTGCCAGCCCAAGCGGGTCGAGGAGGTGCTGCGGATCTGCCGCGCCGAGCTGGCCAAGGTGGTCGCCGAGGGCATCACCGAGGAGGAGCTGCAGCGCGCGATCGGGCAGATCTCCGGCTCCACCGTGCTCGGCATGGAGGACACCGGTTCGCTGATGAACCGGATCGGCAAGGCCGAGCTCAGCTACGGCCACCACCTGTCGGTGGACGACATGCTGGGCCGGATCGCCGCCGTGACCCTGGAGGACGTCCACGCGGTGGCCCGTGATGTGCTGGGCGCGTACCGGCCGTCGCTGGCGCTGATCGGCCCGGTCAACGACAAGCGGGCCGCCAAGCTCGCCGATCTGCTGGTGTGAGAGGACATTTCGCTATGACGCTGCGTGTCGCCGTGATCGGCGCCCGGGGCCGGATCGGCTCCGAGGCGGTCAAGGCCGTCGAGGCCGCGCCGGACCTGGAACTGGTGGCCGCCCTGGGCCGCGGGTCGAAGCTGGAGGAGCTGACCGACGCCGGGGCGCAGGTCGTCGTCGAGCTGACCCACCCGGACTCGGTGATGGGGAACCTGGACCACTGCCTGCACCACGGCATCCACGTGGTCACCGGCACCACCGGCTGGACGGACGAGCGGCTCGCCACCGTCCGAGGCTGGCTGGACCAGGCCCCCGGGCTCGGCCTGCTGGTCGCCCCGAACTTCTCCATCGGCGCGATCCTCGGCATGAAGTTCTCCCAGGTCGCGGCGAAGTACTTCGAGTCGGTCGAGGTGGTCGAGCTGCACCACGACCGCAAGGCCGACGCCCCGAGCGGAACCGCCACCCGGACGGCCCAGCTGATCGCGGCCGCCCGCGCCGAGGCCGGCCGCCCGCCGCAGCAGGACCCGACCACCCACGGCCTGCCCGGGGCGCGCGGCGCCGACGTGGACGGGGTGCCGGTGCACGCCGTGCGGCTGCGCGGCCTGCTGGCCCACCAGCAGGTGATGTTCGGCGACACCGGCGAGACGCTCACCATCCGGCACGACTCGCTGCACCACAGCAGCTTCATGCCGGGCATCCTGCTGGGCGTGCGCAAGGTCGTCGGGACGCCGGGGCTGACCCTCGGCCTCGAACACTTCCTGGACCTGTGAGCCCGGCATGACCTCCCGTACCGGTTTCTTCGTCCTGTCCGGCGTGCTGCTGCTGGTCGCCCTGATCTGCGTGGGCGAGGGCGTCCAGCTGGTCGCCACCGGAAAGCCGCTCGGCATCGGCATCGGCGTGTGCGCCTTCGTCATCCCGGTGATCGGCGTCTGGTTCCTGCGCCAGACCGTCCGCTTCGGACGGGACAGCGAGCTGCTCGCCCGGCAGCTGGAGGCCGAGGGCGGCCTTCCGGTGGACGAGCTGAAGCGCACCACCGGGGGGCGGATCGACCGGGCCTCGGCCGACGAGGTCTTCGCCCGCCGCCAGGGCGAGGCGGAGGCCGCGCCGGGCGACTGGCGGGTCTGGTTCCGCCTCGCCGTGGCCTACGCCGACGCCGGTGACACCCCGCGAGCCCGCAAGACCATGCACCACGCCATCAAGCTGCACAGCACCGAACCCGCAAGGAGCAACGCGTGAGCGACGAACCGACGGCCCCCAGCTTCCGCAGCGACGTGACGGTGGAGCTGGTCCGCAGCGCCGCCGCCGACTCGGACGTCATCTGGGCGGCCCGGGTCTCGACCGCGGGGGAGCAGTCCCTGGAGGCGCTCTCGCAGGACCCGGAGAAGTCCAAGGGCCTGATCAACTTCCTGATGCGCGACCGTCACGGCACGCCCTTCGAGCACAACTCGATGACCTTCTTCATCAGCGCGCCGATCTTCGTGTTCCGGGAGTTCCACCGGCACCGCAGCGGCTGGTCGTACAACGAGGAGTCCGGCCGCTACCGCCAGCTGGACCCGGTGTTCTACGTCCCGGCGGAGGACCGCAAGCTGGTCCAGCAGGGCCGCCCGGGCAAGTACGAGTTCACCCCCGGCACGCCCGAGCAGCACGAGACCACCACCGGGGCGATGGAGGCCGCGTACCGCGAGTCCTACGCGCGCTACCAGGAGATGCTCGCCGCCGGGGTCGCCCGCGAGGTGGCCCGCGCGGTGCTGCCGGTCGGCCTGTTCTCCTCGATGTACGCGACCTGCAACTCGCGCTCGCTGATGCACTTCCTGTCCCTGCGGACCAAGCGGGACAACTCGGCGGTGCCGTCCTTCCCGCAGCGCGAGATCGAGATGGTCGCCGAGCAGATGGAGGAGCAGTGGGCGCAGCTCATGCCGCTCACCCATGCGGCATTCGAGAAGCACGGCCGGGTCGCCCCCTGACCTGCGACGACGGGCATATGGGCAGTGTGTCTGGCATGTCTGGATTGCGGCTTTTCTAACCGCTCCCTACATTCGTGAACACGGATCCCGGTGCTGCCCGAACCCCCGAGCGGGCAGCACCGGGATCCCATCTC
Source organism: Kitasatospora sp. NPDC059577 (assembly GCF_042735475.1). Taxonomy (NCBI): domain Bacteria; kingdom Bacillati; phylum Actinomycetota; class Actinomycetes; order Kitasatosporales; family Streptomycetaceae; genus Kitasatospora; species Kitasatospora sp. NPDC059577. The sequence continues at coordinate 71,538 of NZ_JBHWBZ010000047.1, forward strand.
ACCGCCTGTTTCCACCGCTCACCGCCGCCGCCCCCTGTCCGAACCCTGGACCGGTGTGGATACCGCCCCACCGCCTACGAGTAGCTTTGGACGCATGGCTCCGATCTCCACCCCCCAGACGCCGTTCGGCCGGGTCCTGACCGCGATGGTCACCCCGTTCACCGCCGACGGCGGACTCGACCTCGACGGCGCCCAGCGCCTCGCCACGCACCTCGTCGACTCCGGGAACGACGGCCTCGTCGTCAACGGCACCACCGGTGAGTCGCCGACCACCAGCGATGCCGAGAAGGCCCGGCTCGTCCGCGCCGTGGTGGAGGCGGTCGGGGATCGCGCCCACGTGGTGGCCGGCGTCGGCACCAACGACACCCACCACAGCACCGAGCTGGCCCGGCAGGCGCAGGCCGCCGGAGCGCACGGCCTGCTGGCCGTCACGCCGTACTACAGCAAGCCCCCGCAGGAGGGCCTGTACCGGCACACCGTCGCCCTCGCCGACGCGACCGAGCTGCCGGTCATGCTGTACGACATCCCGGGCCGCAGCGGGGTGGCACTGAGCCACGAGACGCTGGTCCGCCTCGGCGAGCACCCGCGGATCGTCGCCAACAAGGACGCCAAGGGCGACCTCGGCGCGGCGGCCTGGGCGATCGCCCGCTCCGGTCTGGCCTGGTACTCCGGCGACGACATCCTGAACCTGCCGCTGCTGTCCGTCGGAGCCGCCGGCGTCGTCAGCGTCGTCGGACACGTCGTGGCCGCCGACCTGCGCGCGATGATCGAGGCGTACCTGGCGGGCGATGTGGTCAAGGCCACCAGCGTCCACCAGCGCCTGCTGCCGGTGTTCAGCGGTATGTTCCGCACGCAGGGCGTCATCCTGGCCAAGGCGGCACTGGAACTCCAGGGCCTGCCGGCCGGTCCGCTCCGGTTGCCCCTGATCGGTGCGACGCCCGAGGAGATCGAGAAATTGAAGCAGGATCTCGCCGCCGGCGGGGTACACCTGTAGCAGACACAGACGTGCGCGCCCCGGCTCGCCGGACCTCCCGAGGGTCCGCCGCTGGACCGGACCGAAGGCGCGAGAGCACAGACCCAGTAGGAAAACGACACTGAGTACGCACGCCATATGTCTCCAGGGGGAGGACCCCGGACATATGGCGTGCGTCGTGAGGAGAGTCTTTTGAGCCACCCGCACCCCGAACTCGGCGCGCCCCCGGCCCTGAAGGAGGGCGCCCTCCGCATCACTCCGCTCGGCGGCCTCGGCGAGATCGGCCGCAACATGACGGTCCTCGAGTACGGCGACCGCATCCTGATCATCGACTGCGGCGTCCTCTTCCCCGAGGACGAGCAGCCCGGCGTGGACCTGATCCTCCCGGACTTCAGCTACATCCGGGACCGCCTCGACAAGGTCGACGGCATCGTCCTCACCCACGGGCACGAGGACCACATCGGCGCCGTCCCGTTCCTCCTGCGGGAGAACCCGGACATCCCGCTGATCGGCTCGAAGCTGACCCTCGCCCTGATCGAGGCCAAGCTCGCCGAGCACCGGATCCGCCCGTACGTGCTGGAGGTCAAGGAGGGCGAGCGCGAGCGCATCGGCCCCTTCGACTGCGAGTTCATCGCGGTCAACCACTCCATCCCGGACGCCCTCGCCGTGGCCGTCCGCACCCCCGCCGGCATGGTCGTGGCCACCGGTGACTTCAAGATGGACCAGCTGCCGCTCGACGGCCGCCTCACCGACCTGCCGACCTTCGCCAAGCTGGCCGAGGAGGGCATGGACCTGCTGCTGGTGGACTCCACCAACGCCGAGGTCCCCGGCTTCATCCCGCACGAGCGGGACATCTCGGCGGCGCTGCGAAACGTCTTCGCCAACGCCGACAAGCGCATCATCGTCGCCTCCTTCGCCAGCCACGTGCACCGCATCCAGCAGGTCCTGGACGCCGCGCACGAGTACAAGCGCAAGGTCGCCTTCGTCGGCCGCTCGATGGTCCGCAACATGGGCATCGCCCGCGACCTCGGCTACCTGAAGGTCCCCGGCAACATGGTCGTGGACGTCAAGCAGCTGGACGACCTCCCGGACAAGGAGGTCGTGCTGATCTGCACCGGTTCGCAGGGCGAGCCGATGGCCGCGCTGTCCCGGATGGCCAACCGCGACCACCAGATCCGCATCGTCGAGGGCGACACCGTCGTCCTGGCGTCCTCCCTGATCCCGGGCAACGAGAACGCCGTCTACCGGGTGATCAACGGCCTGACCCGCTGGGGCGCCAAGGTCGTGCACAAGGGCAACGCCAAGGTGCACGTCTCCGGCCACGCCTCGGCCGGCGAGCTGCTCTACTTCTTCAACATCTGCAAGCCGCGCAACCTGATGCCGGTCCACGGCGAGTGGCGCCACCTGCGCGCGGCCGCCGAGCTGGGCATCGCCACCGGCGTGCCGCGCAACCGCGTGGTCATCGCCGAGGACGGCGTCTGCGTCGACCTGGAGCGTGGCGTCGCCAAGATCGTCGGCAAGGTGCAGGCCGGGTACGTCTACGTGGACGGCTCCTCGGTCGGCGACATCACCGAGGCCTCGCTCAAGGACCGCAAGATCCTCGGCGAGGAGGGCTTCATCTCGGTCTTCGTCGCGGTCGACTCGACCAACGGCAAGATCATCGGCGGCCCGACCATCCAGGCCCGGGGTTCCGGCATCGACGACAACGCGTTCGTCCCGGTCGTCGCCAAGCTCCAGGAGGCCCTGGACCGCTCGGCGAGCGACGGCGTGCTGGAGCCCCGTCAGGTGCAGCAGCTCGTCCGCCGCACCATCGGCAAGTGGGTCGCGGACAACTACCGCCGCCGGCCGATGATCCTGCCGGTCGTCGTCGAGGTCTGACGCCCACCGTTCGAGCTCTGACGCTCGTCCGTCCCCGGCTGCGGCCGGTTTGACGTGGGGCGGCCCGGTGCGTAATGTTCTCCGGGTTGCCCCACGGGACGGCCCCTCGGAAACGTCCTCGAATTTGAATTCGAGAACAACCGGGGAAAACGGCCCGAGAAACTCTGGTAGAGTTCGGGAGCGCCGAAAGGCAAAAGCCGATTGGATGAATGAAACTCCGGAAAACGGAGCGGAAGACATCTGATAAGCTGGAAACACGAAAGAACGAAGCCCGGAGGGTCCGCTGGAAGGCGGTCCGAAGGAAGCGTCCGTTCCTTGAGAACTCAACAGCGTGCCAAAAGTCAACGCCAGATATGTTGACATCCCCGGCCTCAGGATTTCCTGGGGT
>NZ_JBHWBZ010000048.1:0-8193 GCF_042735475.1 Kitasatospora sp. NPDC059577
TGCGGGAGCTGGACCTCGCGGACACCCCGCCGGCCGCCGCCTACCGCGCGGTGCACGACCACGGCACGGAGGTGGCGTGATGCGGCCGTACGAGCTGTCACTGGCGGCCGCCGCGCGGGAGATCCACGCCCGGCGCCTGTCCCCCGTCGAACTGGTGGAGTCGGTCCTCGACCGCATCGAGCGGGTCGAGCCCGGCCTCGGCGCCTACGCCGACGTCACCGCCGAGCGGGCGCGCGAGGCGGCGCGCGAGGCGGAACGGGAGATCGCCCGCAGCGGCCCGCGCGGGCCGCTGCACGGCGTCCCCGTCGCCCTCAAGGACCTGATCGACGTCGCCGGCCTGCCCACCGGAGCCGGCTCCCGGGTCCGCGAGGGGCACCGCGCGGACACCGACGCCACCGTGACCGCCCGGCTCGCGGCGGCCGGCGCCGTCCTCGTCGGCAAGACCCACACCCACGAGTTCGCCTACGGCCTGATCACCCCGCGCACCCGCAACGCCTGGGACCGCGACCGGATCGCCGGCGGCTCCAGCGGCGGCTCGGCGGCCGCCGTGGCCGCGGGCGCGGCGACCTTCGCCCTGGGCACCGACACCGGCGGCTCGATCCGGGTGCCCGCCGCGCTCAACGGCGTCGTCGGCCTCAAGCCCACCTACGGGCTCGTCCCCCGCCACGGCGTCACCCCGCTGTCCTGGTCGCTGGACCACGTCGGCCCGCTCACCCGCACCGCCGAGGACGCCGCCCTCGTCCTGGCCGCCCTGGCCGGCCACGACCCGCGCGACCCCGCCTCGCTCGACGTCCCCGCCGCCGACTACCGGCCCCACCCGGACACCGACCTGACCGGGCTGCGCGTCGGCGTGCCGCGCACCTACTACTTCGACCGCGTCACCGAACCGGTGGAGGCCGCCGTGCGGCAGGCCGTCGACCACCTGGCGGCGCTCGGCGCCCGGCTCGTCCCGGTCGACATCCCGCTCACCCGCTACATCCGGGCCGCCCACTGGGGCCTGATGGTCCCCGAGGCCACCGTCCACCACGAGTCCGCCCTGCGCTCGGCGCCCGACCGCTACGGGGACGACGTCCGCGTCCTGCTGGAGGCGGGCGCGCTGATGGGCGCCACGGACCACCTGCGCGCCCAGCGCGCCCGGACCCTGATGCGGCAGGAGTGGGCGGGGCTGTGGGAGCGGGTCGACGTGATCGCCGCCCCGGCCGTCCCGATGACCGCCGTACCGGCCGGACAGGAGAGCGTCGGCTGGCCCGACGGCACCACCGAGAGCGTCTCCGACGCCTACGTCCGGCTGTCCGCCCCCGCCAACATCACCGGCGCGCCCGCCCTGTCCCTGCCCGTCGGCCACGACCCGGCCGGCCTGCCGATCGGCATGCAGCTGCTCGCCCGCCCCCTGGACGAACGCACCCTGCTGCGGGTCGCCCACGCCCACGAGCGCACCCGCCCGGTCCGCACCCTCGCCCCGGCGGCCGGGTGACGGGGCGTGCCACGGAGCCGGCGGTAAACGCAACGGCTGTGCTTTACGGTGGACCGCATGAGTCGCAGGCAGATGGTGCGCCCCGGCGGGCGCAGCGCCCGGGTCCAGGCCGCGGTGCACACCGCCGTGCGCGAGCTGCTGGCGGAGGCGGGCCGCGACGCGCTGACGGTGCCGATGGTCGCCCAGCGGGCCGGGGTCACGCCGTCGACGGTCTACCGCCGCTGGGGCGACCTGCAGGAGCTGCTGTCGGACGTCGCCGTGGAGCGCCTGCGGCCCGACACCGCGCCGCAGGACCACGGTGACCTGCGGGGCGACCTGACGGCCTGGGCCGAGCAGTTCCTCGACGAGATGTCCTCCCCCTCGGGCCGTGCCTACGTCCGCGACGCCCTGCTCGGCGACCCCGACGGCGACAACGCCGGCCGGTGCTCGGCCTACGCCGCCGAGCAGATCGACACCGTCCTCGCCCGGGCCCGCGGACGCGGGGAGCCGGTGCCCGACGTCGAGACGGCGATGGACCGCGTCGTGGCCCCGCTGATGTACCGCATCCTCTTCCGCCCGGCGGAGCTGGACGCCGCCTACGCCCGCCGTCTGGTGGCCGGCCTCCTCGACGGCTGACCCCGCTCCCCCGTCGCGTTCCCCGCCGTCCGCGCGGTGGCGCCCGGTGGTCGTGGTCAGCGGCCGCGCGGGCCCGCGGTGGCGGTCGCGGTCGCGGTGGCCGGTGCCGCGGCCGCGGTCGCGGTCGCGGTCGCAGCCGTGGCAGGAGCCGTGGCCGTGAGGGTGTGCAGGGCTGCCAGGGCGCCCGCCTCCCCGTCGCCGTACTGGTGGGCGCGGGCGGCACGGACGGCGGCGTTCAGGTGGAGGACGGCCTCCTCCGGGTGGCCGGTGGCCGCGAGGGCACGGCCGTAGAGGGTCTGCAGCAGGACGCGGCGGGCGGCGGGGAAGGGGGCTTCGGCGACGGCCAGGCCGCGGGCGGCGTGGTGGGCGGCCTCCTCGGGGCTGCCGGCACTCAGGCATTCCTGGGCGAGGTGCTGGCGGGCGAGGGCGACCAGGTCGACGCGGCCGGCCCGTTCGGACAGCGACAGGGCGCGGACCAGCAGCCCGCGGACCCGCGTGTTCCTGCCGTGGCGGCCGAGGGCGACGGCCAGGTTCATCAGGGCGACGGCCTGCGCGGTGCCGTCGCCGGCCCGGGCGGCGAGGTCGGGGGCGCGTTCGAGGTGGACCAGGGCCCGGTCGTGGTGGCCCTCCTCCAGCAGGACCCAGCCGAGCAGGGCGCGGGCGCGGGACTGGGCGGCCGGGTCGTGGTCGGCCTCGGCGGCGGCCAGGCCGTGTTCGAGCAGCGGCACCCAGCCGTCCCGGACCTGCCACACGATCAGCGGCCACTGCAGCAGGACCAGGCGCCAGGCCCGGTCGTGCAGTCCGGCGGTGACCGCCGCCCCGACCGCGCCGCGCAGGGTGTCCCGTTCGGCGGCGTACCAGGCGAGCGCGCTCGTGCGGTCCGGGAACGGGCGGACCTCGGCGGGGCGGGTGCCGGGCGGCAGGGCGCAGCAGGGCTCGCTGCCCGGTTCGGCGGCGTCGCAGGCGGCGACCAGGGTGTTCATCAGGTGGTCGAGCAGGCGCGGCAGCACCTCGTCGTCGACCTCGCCGGGCAGGCTGCGGGCGTAGAGGCGGACGAGGTCGTGGAGGGTGTAGGCGTCGCGGCCGATCTCCACGATGAGGTGGGCGGTGGCGAGTTGGCCGAGGGCGCCGGAGGCCTCGGCGGGGCGGCAGTCGGCGAGGGCGGCGGCGGTGCGGCTGTCGAGGGTGGTGCCGGTGTGGGCGCCGAGGCGGTGGAACATCCGGCGGGCGGGCTCGGAGAGGTGCTGGACGGTGAGGGCGAGGGCGGCGGCGACGCTGGTGTCCTCGACGTCGAGGATGCCCAGCCGGTCCTGTTCGTCGGCGAGTTCGGCGGCGAGTTCGGCGAGGTCGCGGGCGGGGCCGGTGGCGACGCGGGCGGCGGCCAGGCGCAGGGCGAGCGGCAGGCCGTCGCACAGGGCGGCCAGCCGGGCGGCGGCTTCGGGTTCGGCGGCGACGAGGTCGGCGCCGAGGGTGGCGGCGAGCAGGGTGACGGCCTGCGGGGGCGACAGTTGGGCGAGCGGGACGGGGCGGGCGGCGTCGGAGGCGACCAGGCCGCCGAGCCGGTCGCGGCTGGTGACCAGGGTGACGCAGTCCTCGCCGTCGGGCAGCAGCGGGCGGACCCGGTCGGAGCGGCGGGCGTTGTCCAGGACGATGAGCATCCGGCGGCCGGCGGTCAGTTCGCGGTAGCGGGCGGCCATGGCCTCGGGGGTCGCGGGCATCTCCTCGGCGGGCAGGCCCAGGCCGAGCAGCAGTTCGCGCAGGACGGCGGGGGTGGAGCGTTCGGGCAGCGGGCTGTGGCCGCAGAGGTCGACGTACAGCCGGCCGTCGGGGAAGTCGTCCTGGCGGCGGTGGGCCCAGTACAGGGCGAGGGTGGTCTTGCCGATCCCGGCGCCGCCGGTGACGACGGCGATGGCGCCGGGGCCGGCGGTGGCCCGGTCGAGTGCGGCCAGTTCGTCCTCGCGGCCGGAGAATCCGCGCGGGCGGCGGGGGAAGGGCCAGGGGGTGGTGCGCGGCGTGCGGACGGGGCCGGCGGGCCCGGCGGCGGTGGCGTGCACGGGCACGGGCGCCTCGACGGGCAGGGGCGCGGGCGTGGGTGCGGCGGCGGGTGCGGGCGCGGCGGCGGAGGCTGCCAGGCCGCCGACGGTGGGCACGCGCGGGGGCGGGACCCGGTCGGACCGCAGGGCGGCGGCGTCGGTGCGCAGCAGGGAGTCGTAGGCCTCGACGAGTTCGGGCCCGGGGTCGATGCCCAGGTCCTCGGCCAGCGCCCGGCGGGTGCGGTGGTACCAGTCCAGGGCTTCCGAGCGGCGTCCGGCCCGGCCGAGCGCCAGGACGAGCGCCGCGACCAGGGGCTCGCGCAGCGGGTTCATCGTGGCCTCGGTGGACAGCACGCCGGCGGCCGCGCCGTGGTCGCCGAGCCGGCCGTGGGCGCGGGCCAGTTCCTCCACGGCCGCGAGCCGCAGTTCCTCCAGGGCGTGCGCGGCGCACTGCAGCGGGACGCTGGGCGCGGTGCCGGCGAGGGCGGGGCCGCGCCACAGCGCGAGTGCTTCCCGCAGGGCCGTGACCGCCCCGGCGGTGTCGGGCGTCGACCGGGCGGAGCACAGCAGGTGTTCGAAGCGGGCGGTGTCCACGGCGAGTTCGGGCACTCGCAGCAGGTAGGCGCCGCCGTCGGTGACCAGTTCGACGCCGACGGCGGGCGCGCCGTGCGCGGCGAGCAGCGCGCGCAGGCCGGAGACGTGGTTGTGGATGACGGTGCGTGAGTGGCGGGGCGGTTCCTCGTCCCACAGCGTCTCGGTGAGCCGGTCCACGGTGACCGGGGCGCCGGGGTTCAGCAGCAGCATGGCCAGCAGGCTGCGGCGTTTGGCGGATCCGGTGGGCAGCTCCCGGCCGTCCGTGGCCACGGCGGCCACCGAGCCCAGCAATCGGAAATCCACGACCCGCCCCTCGATCAATATGACAAGCATATGACAGTAGGCGACTCGGCAATCACTGGGTGTCGCCCGGGTGACGTACAGGCGTCCTCCGGATGACGGCCGGACGTCGCGGCGCCCCGGGGCCACCACCGCACCCCGGCGGCGCACCCCGGCCGGAGCTTGCACGGCGATCCGCCCCGACCGCCAGTGGTCACGGGCAGTCAGGGACGCCGGAACGGGCGGACCATCCCTGACCAGCGCGGATACCGGGCCCCTGGAACGGGCGGCCGGGACGCGGGGATTCGATGGACCACCCGGTGACCACGAGAATGGTGCCGACAGTCCCCCGGAAGTTCAGAGAAAGCGATACCTCATCATGGATCTCGGCGTGCGCTGGAAGCTGCACGGTGACGGGCGCACGCCCGCACCGGGGGCGGTGGTCCGCCCCGACGAACGGCTCTCCTGGCCCCGCACGGCAGGACTGGGCGCCCAGCACGTGGTGGCGATGTTCGGGGCCAGCTTCGTGGCACCCGTACTGATGGGGCTCGACCCGAACCTCGCGATCATGATGTCCGGCGTGGCGACCGTGATCTTCCTGCTGGCCACCCGCGGCCGGGTGCCCAGCTACCTGGGCTGCTCGCTGTCCTTCGTCGGCGTCGCCGCGGTGATCCGGGCCCAGGGCGGCACCAGCGCGACGGTCACCGGCGCGGTGTTCGTCGTGGCTGCGGTCCTGTTCCTGGTGGGCGTCGCCGTCCAGCGGTTCGGGGCGCGGATCATCCACGCGGCGATGCCGCCGATCGTCACCGGCGCGGTCGTCATGCTGATCGGCTTCAACCTGGCCCCGGTGACGGCCTCCACGTACTGGCCGCAGGACCAGTGGACGGCGCTGCTGGTGATGTTCTTCACCGGGCTGGCCGTCGTGGGCCTGCGCGGCTTCTGGTCGCGGGTGGCGATCTTCCTGGGGCTGGTCTTCGGGTACGGGATCTCCTGGCTGTTCGACCGCGTCTTCGGGAAGATCCACTCGGTGGACGCGAGCGGCCACCCGACCGACCACTGGCGCCTGGACCTGTCCGGCGTCGGCAAGGCCGACTGGGTCGGCCTGCCCACCCTGCACGGCCCCTCCTTCCAGTGGTCCGCGATCCTCGTCGCCCTGCCCGTGGTGATCGCCCTCGTCGCCGAGAACGCCGGACACGTCAAGGCCGTCGGCGAGATGACCGGCACCGACCTCGACGACAGGCTCGGCACCGCGATCTCCGCCGACGGCGTCGCCTCCATGCTCTCCACCGCCGTCGGCGGCCCGCCGAACACCACCTACTCGGAGAACATCGGCGTCATGGCCGCGACCCGGGTCTACTCCACCGCCGCGTACTGGGCGGCGGCCTGCTTCGCGCTGCTCTTCGGCATCTGCCCCAAGTTCGGCGCCATCGTCGCCGCCATCCCCGGCGGCGTACTCGGCGGCATCACCGTCATCCTCTACGGCATGATCGGCCTGCTCGGCGCCCAGATCTGGACCAAGTCCGGGGTGGACCTGCGCAACCCGCTCAACCTGGTGCCGGCCGCGGCGGGCATCATCATCGGCATCGGCAACGTGACACTGAAGTTCACCGACACCTTCAGCCTCAGCGGCATCGCGCTGGGCACCCTGGTCGTCATCACCGGCTACCACACGCTACGGGCCCTGGCCCCCGCCCACCTCAAGACGCAGGAACCGCTGCTGGACGAAGGCACCTCCTCCTACGACGAACAGACCCCCGAGGGCGCCGGCTGACGACCCGTGAGGACACCGGCGGAAGTAACCCCACAGGTACTTCCGCCCGTGGTTCCGCCTGGTTCACGGGCCCGGCAGATGGTCGAATCGCTGCGTAGGCTCGGGCCGGTCGTCCCGGCCCGGGCCCGCGTCCGATTCCGCACCTCCCCGGGGAGACCCATGTCCCGTCCGTCCCGCCGCCGCACGCTCACCTACGGGGGCGTGGCCACCACCGTCCTCGCGCTCTCCTGGGCCACCGCGGCCCCCAGCAGCGCGGCAGGCCAGGTGCTGTGGACCCCGAGCACGAGCAAGGGCCCGTCCTCCTTCGCCTCCGTGCAGTGCGCCTCGGGCAACTTCAAGGTCGTCAACGACGCCGCCAAGGGCAAGGTGTGGCGGGCCTACCAGGCCGCCGGGCAGGAACGCTGCGAGACGCTCAGCCCCGAGCTGAAGAAGGGCGACACCTTCTACCTCGGCTGGTCGTCCAAGGTCGACATCAAGGACGACAACAGCCGCTACGTCTTCCAGCTCAAGTGCTCACCGAGCACCGACACGGCCAACCACCCCATCGAGATCGACGCCACCAACGGGCGCATCCGGCTCCAGGAATGGGACACCCAGCACGTGTCGCACACGCTGTGGACCGCCCCGACGACCAACGGCCAGTGGCACTCCTACGCACTGAAGATCCGCCTGGGCCGGACCGACGGCACCATCGACTTCTGGTTCGACGGCAAGAAGCAGACCTTCACCACCGGCTCCGGCACCTTCAAGGGCACCACCTGGGACGGCGACAGCGACTACCTCAAGTGGGGCTCGTACCACGAGTCCACGGGCGACGCGACGAACACCTTCACCAGCCCCGTGATGGCCACCACCCTGGAAGCGGCCACCGCCGGCTCGTAGCAGGGGACGCGAAGAACGTCCGCAGGCCCGGACCGCGTGGTGGCGGCCCGGGCCTGCGGCACGCGGAGCCCCGTACGTCGGAAGTTCTGCTCACTGCCCCGCGTTCCGCTCCCGCGTCTTGCGCTGCATCTCGTCCAGGATGGCCAAGGTCTCGGGGTAGACCGGGGCCGTGCTCTCTTCGACATCCTGCGGATTCTGCCGTGCTTGCGGGAGCAGCTCGTCGTAACGAGGGTCCCCCGGCACGAACTTGTACCACCCGTCGTAGAAGTACCCCTCCACAGTCCTTCCGCCGTACTTCAGCCAGATGGTGACGCCATTGGCATCGAGCATCGGATAGTCCGTGACCTCATAGGGCTCAGAATGCTCGCTCAAAATACCCCTCCGGAATCTGCGCCGCCTCGAGGTCGCCGTACGTGAATTGATCCGGCGCCTTGGCAGTCCAATGACTGAACGCCCGCCCGGATACAGGGATCGGGGTGAACTGCACCCGTCCGCGTGGCGGTGGGGGGGGGGGGGCGCGCGGCGCGCGCCCCACCCCGAACCGG
>NZ_JBHWBZ010000048.1:8203-33800 GCF_042735475.1 Kitasatospora sp. NPDC059577
TATATACCCCCGCCCCGTGGCCACAACAAGCCCCCCCCCCCCGCCGGGGGCCGGGGGGGGGGGGCCCCCCCCCCGGGCGGGGGGGGGGGGGCCGGCGGGGCGCCCCCCCCCCCGCAACTGGCTGATCAGTGCGAGTCGTTGCCGGGGTGCACGGGCTGCACTTCGCGGCGTCGGCCCACGGCGACACCCTCTCGCAGACTGATTGCGCGGACTTGCCAGACGTTTCACGGCTGAGCGCCGGCGATGACGACCACTCTGGCCCCCGCACTACTCGGGCCCGGACCGCATGTGGGAGCGGTCCGGGCCCGAGGCTCTTGTCAGACGCCGCCGAACTCCCCACTGCGGACAGCGGCGACGAACGACGCCCAGGCCTCGGCGGGGAACAGCAGGGTCGGGCCACTGGGGTCCTTGGAATCGCGAACAGGCATCACACCGGGGAAGCCGGGAGCTACCTCGACGCAAGACCCGCCGTTGTTGCTGTACGAGGACTTGCCCCAGGAAGCGCCGTCCAGGTCTACACGGTCGGTCATGACGTTCCTCTCACACCTCGCCGAACTCGCCACCGCGGACGGCGGCGACGAACGACGCCCACTCATCGATCGGGAAGACCAGGGCAGGCCCCTGAGGATCCTTGGAGTCACGGACAGGCATCAGTTCGCAAAAACCTCGCGCGACCTCAAGGCAGTCGCCGCCCTGTTGGCTGTATGTCGACTTCACCCACGAAGCGGTAGCCAAGTCGAGATCAGCCATGAGATTCCTTCCGGGCGCGGAGTATCAGTTCGAGAGTCGCCGACTCACCCAGCGCCCCCACCTGGAGGCGATCGTATCGCCTGCGCCAGTCACGGAGCCGGTCGTCATCCCGCTCGACGTGCCCTCGTCCCTCAGATTCAGAGTAGCCAAACAGAGCGCCGTCAGGGAGCGTCAGCAGCCGCATCGGCAAGGCGAACGGCCTGTGCTCCCCCATGCTGAACGGCGCTACCTGCAGGACTACGCGCCCTTGGTCACAGAGCTGTTCAAGTTGCCCGAGCTGCTCCCGCATGACCTCCGGGCCACCGATGATCCGCCGGAGGCAGCTCTCGTCCAGCACAGCATGGATAAGTGGCGGATCTCGTCGTGCAAGGGCTTCCTGCCGCGCAAGCAGAAAGGTCAGCCGCTCCTCCGCCTGCTTGGGAGTGATGTCCCTTCGACGAACGTCTGCCCTGGCAAGAGCCGCCGCGTAGGACTTCGTCTGCAGCAGACCGGGAACGACACCGAGTTCGAAGATCCGGATCTCACGGGCTCGCGTCTCGTTGGCCGCGTACTCGGGAAAGCCCTCCAGCAACGCCGAGTGCTTGGCCTGGAGCCACATCAGCAGCAGGGTTCCACCGGTCTCAAGCACTCGATCGGCATCACGCGCGAACTTCTCGCTCGGCGGGGTCCGATCGGGCGGGGCAAGTTCGGCATAGGAGACGTAGGAGGCATCGACCCCCACCAGCCTCGCCAACTGGGCTTGCGTGAGACCGGCAGCCTTGCGTGACCTGCGAAGTTGCACCCCGAAGGGCGCCCATGGGCCTGATGTTGGATCAAGTTCCTTGAGGTTCAATGACCTTCACCTACTTGCCGAGTACCGACTTCAAGCTTCAGATCGACTTCCGATAGTAGGGCCGCTCAAGCCACCATGGCTACACCCGGTGATTCGCCGAGAGCGCAGCGCAACCTACGGAGACTCCATGTCTGACGCGCAGAGACCCGAGAGCTGGTTCCAACTCCACGAGGTGGTGCGGGACTTCAGCGAAGCTGGAGGTGGGAAGCCGAGCGAGGGCGTCTTCGTGGAGGCCACGTTCGGCAAGGCGGTGCTCCGGCCGCTGGGAGCCACCGGGCCCCAGCGGCGGGTCGACCTCTCCGCGATCCGGTCGCTCGACCCGAGGGAGTTCGCGCCGGGCACCTGCGGGAGGTCGCGCCGGCGGCCGTTCGACGGGTGGCCGCTGCCGTCCGACAGCAATTCCTCATACCTGGAGCAGAGTTGAGCAAGGCCCTCTTCAGCAGCAAGCCTCCCGGCCGGCGGTCGGGTCAGCAAGTCTTCGTGCTGCGCGAGGACCCCCAGGGGTCAGGGGACTTCTTCGTGCTCCTGGTCGATTCCGTCCACCACGACGGGCTGACGCTACCCGGAGGCAGCGCCGAGCAGAACGAGCTGCCGCACCTCGCGGCCCGGCGGCACCTCGAAACGCAGACCGGACTCGTTCTACCGCTGCGCACCATCCTCACGGTCGACTACTCCCCCGCCGCCGACCTCCCCGAGGGCATCGACTTCGTCTACGCGGGCGGGGTGGTCACCTCCCGGCAGGCCGGGGCCGTACGCCCGCACCGGCCGCCGCAGGACGTCTGCGCCCTGCACTGGGTGCCGCAGGCGAAGCTGTACCGGGTCATGGCCGACGACCAGCACCGGCGCGTCGAGGACGCATGGGACGCTTGGGAACACGGCGCCAGCCTGCCCCTCCTCATCCGGGGCGTCCCCGTCCCGGTCGGCTGATCACGACCCCGACCAGCGGTCACGCCCGCAGGCCCGGACCGCGAACGGCCCGGGCCTGCGCTTCAGGATGCCGGCTCAGAGGTCTCCGGACTTCGCCCTCCTGGCACCGGTCGGGTCCGGAGTACGACCGGTCTATGCAGGGCCCACCCGAACCATTCGGTCCTCTCCCCCGGCTCACCGTAGGACGGCGGCGCCCCCGGGCATCTCCCGGTGGCCGGGGCCGCGCAGCCACGTCCGCCTCACGGCCCGATCCGGGGCCGGTCACGGCGCCAGGTGAGATAGCGATGGAACGCCTCCTGCCCGTCCGGGATGAAGCGCCACTTCCGCACGGCCTCCCGCAGCTCCGCCTCCGTCAGCCATCCGTGCCAGGCGACCTCTCCAGGGTCGGGTGTCACCTCGCCCGTGACCACGGCCTCGTGCACGCCGAGCCAGTACGGGCTGATCGCCCCCCGGCACAGGAACGTGAACAGGAAGCGCACCGGCGCATCCACGCCCAGTTCCTCGGCCAGTTCCCTGGCCGCCGCCTGCTCGTAGGACTCGCCGACGTTCACCGCTCCGCCGAACATCACCTCGTGGTGGCCGGGGAACCGGGACAGGTTCTCCGGCCGCCGGTGGACCAGCACCCGCCCCTGCTGATCACGGCAGACCGTCGTCGCGATGCGGTGCAGCCAGCCCCGACGGATGGCTTCACCCCGGTCCACCACCGCCAGCACCCGATCCTGATCGTCCACGCGTTCCACCGGTTCATTCACGGCACCCACGATCGCACGACCCCGCCCCCGGCTCTCGCCCCCGCCGGGGCTCACGAACGCTCCGGCTCAGACCTCGCCGAACTCGCCGAAGTCGCCGAACTCGCCGCTGCGGACGGCGGCGACGAACGACTGCCAGGCCTCGGCGGCGAAGACCAGGGCCGGCCCGTCCGGGTCCTTGGAATCACGGACGGGCATCACCCCGGGGAAGCCGGGCGCCACCTCGACGCAGTTGCCGCCGTTGTTGCTGTAGCCGGACCTGCGCCACCCGGCACCGGTCAAGTCGACTGTGTGCATGGCCATGCGTGGTCCTCCCGAGCCGTCCGTCCTGCCCTTCGCCGCTCCGCCGTCTACCGGGCCCCGCCGTCGGGCCGGGTGCCGCCCGGGAGCGGCATCGAGGGCAGGATGCCCGCCGCGCGGTAGTCGGAGGCGGTGCCGTGCCCGGTGGTGATCCGCCGGGCGACCGCCGGGTCGACGTGCACCTCCCGCCCCTGGACGCGCAGCGTCCCGTCGGCGGGGTGCCGGGCGGTGTCCGCGGAGACCGTTCCGGCGGAGGCGACGGTCAGGAGAACCACGGCGGCTCCCAGGACGATCGAGGTCTTTCGGGTCACGGCAGTCACTCCTTGGGGACGGCAGCGCCGGGATCTAGGCGTCGACGGCGCCGAGCGAGGCGAAGAACGCGGCGTCCAGCGGGTGTTCCCAGGAGGCGACGGCGACGGTGGCCCCCTGCCAGGGGAAGCTCACGCAGGTCAGGCGGCCGTCGCCGGACCGGCGGCGCACTGCGGTGACGGCGGTGCCGTCGACGACGACCGGGGTGGGCGTCTCCTCGACGAGTTCGAGCCGTTCGGGCCGGTCGCCCCGCCCGAGCAGGTTCCTGACCGCCGCTTCCGTCTGGTCCCGTGCGGTCGACTGCGCGAAGACGACGACCGGCAGCCCACGCCGACCGCCGTGCCCGTAGGAGTGGACCACGGAGTCCGTGCCCGGGCCCGTCCCGCCGCGGATGAGCATGCCCCTGCCCTCCGCCCATCCGGGGATCCCCACGATCTGATCGGTGGTCATGGTGCCGTCCTCTCCTCCGGATCCAGCATAGGCACGGCGGCGGCCCCGGGGGGACCGCCGCCGTGATTCCCGTCGGATCAGCCGTGGACGGTCTCGCAGGGGCGGCCCGAGATCCCGACCCAGGTGTTGCAGATCTGGGTCGTGCCGCCGAAGTCGAGGTCGCCGGTGGAGTTCCAGACGATGCCGTCGTTGCACTCCTGGGGGCCGGTGCCGGCGAGGTCGCCGTCCTCCCAGAACGCGCCGTAGCTGCACTGGTAGCCGTTGGTGTAGGCGAAGGTGCTCCAGGTGGACACGTGCAGGCCCGACCCGGTCACCTCGATGCAGACCTCGCCGTTGCACCCGGAGGCGTTCCTCGGGCTGGCGACGACGCCCGCCGTCGAGCCGGTGCGGGCGCCGCTGGCCAGCTTCCGGTGGATCTTGCCCGCCAGCGGGGTGTCGAGGTACTGCGTGTTGGGCTTGATGCCCAGCCGCACGGCCTCGGCCTGGGTGAGCACCCCGCCGTGGGCCTGCACCGACGCCCTGACCGCGTTCTGGTCGATGTGCGGGATCGCCTCGGACGCGCTCGCCGGCGTCGCACACAGTGCGAGGGCCGCGCCGGCCCCCACCAGGGCTGACAGCCGCTTGACCTTCGTGAACACGAGCTTCCCCCATTCTCCCGATGGCACCTTCTGCACCTCGGGTGTCAGGGATCACCCTAGATTCGTACATGTCTTCGACTGGAAGATCGAGGGGCCTGCTTGGCCGGATCACGCGGAGGACGGACCAATTCCGGGCGGCCCGACCGGCCGGTGCCCGAACTCCTGTGAACCGGCTGCGAATTGACTGCGAATTGGCTGCGAATCCGCCGCCGGCCGAGAAAGCGGGCGGCAGGGAACGAACAGGACGTTGCCCCGACGCCCCGGGAAGCACCCCTCCCGACGGATCCCGGGAGAACGGGGAGGACGCCCGGCGCACGGCGGGGCACCGCAGCCGGGCGGGGCGGCCGGCGGCGCACGGCGGCCGGGCCGGCCGGGTTGCCCCTCCCCCAGGGGCAGGGCGCACAGTGGCGGTGTGCAGGACGAACTGATCACCATCGGGGAACTCGCCGCCCGGACCAGGCTGAGCGTCAAGGCGCTGCGGCTGTACGACGGGCGGGCCCTGCTGCGGCCCGCCCGCACCGACCCGCGCACCGGTATCCGCCGCTACGGCCCGGAGCAGGTCGAACGGGCCCGGCGGATCGCGCTGCTGCGCGCCGCCGGGCTGCCGCTGGCGCGGATCGCGGCCGTCCTGGACGCGGGCGGCGCGGAGGGCGAGCGGCTGCTGCTCGCGTACTGGCGCGAGCGGGAGGGCGTGCACGCGGCCCGCCGGGAGGCGGTGGGCTACGCCCGCTCGGTGCTGACGGGAAGGGGCGAGGCCGTGTACGAGGTCCGTGAGCGCGAAGTGCCCGAGCAGCGGGTCCTGTTCGTGCGCCGGCACGTGGACGCCGCCGCACTGCCCGGTTTCCTCGCGGAGGCCTCCGGGCTGCTGTTCGACCGGCTGGGGCGGGCCGGGGCCTGCCTGTCGGGGCCACTGTTCGCGGTCTACCACGGCCTGGTGTCCGAGGACTCCGCCGCCCTGGTCGAGGTCTGCGCCCCGACGGAGGCGGCCCTCGCCCCGGACGGCCTGTTCGGGGTGCGCATCGAGCCCGCGCACCGCGAGGCGTACACCGAACTGTCCCGGCGCCGGGGCGACTTCGCCACGATGGCCGCCGCCCACGACGCCGTCGCGGCCTGGCTCGCCGAACGCGGACGCGAGCGCGCCGACTGCGACCGGGAGGTGTACTACCCGAACTGGGCGACCGCCGCCCCGGACGAGCACGTGGCGGACGTCGCGGTGCCGCTGCGACCGACCGGGTGAGGGCCGTTCCCCGAGCCCGATTCTGGACTTGAGGGTCCATTTTCGGCTGCCTACCGTGCTGACCGTTCCCTCCCGAACGAGCCCGCACAGGAAGGCGGTTCCCTCATGCACGCAATCCGGATCGAGGAGCACGGTGGCCCCGAGGTCATGCGCTGGACCGAGCTGCCGGACCCGGTGCCCGGCCCCGGCGAGGCGCTGGTGCGCCTGGGCGCCGCCGGCGTCAACTACCTGGACGTCGGCGCCCGCGCGCAGGGCACCGGCGGCTGGGCGGCGCCCGCCGTCCTGGGCGCCGAGGGCATGGGCCACGTCACCGCCCTCGGGCCGGGCGTGCACGGCCTGGCCGTCGGCGACCGGGTCGCCTGGTTCTACCACCCGGGCAGCTACGCCGAGTTGCTCGCCGTCCCCGCGGACTCGCTGGTCAAGGTGCCCGACGGGGTGCCGGACGAACTCGCCGGCGGCGTCCTGATGCAGGGCCTGACGGCCAACCACCTGAGCACCGAGACCTACCCCGTCGGCCCGGGCGACACGGCCGTGGTGCACGCGGCGGCCGGCGGGGTGGGTCTGCTGCTCACCCAGCTGGTCAAGGCCCGCGGCGGGAACGTGATCGGCCTGGTCTCCCGCCCGGAGAAGACCGACGCCGCCCGCGCGGCGGGCGCCGACCACGTGCTGGTCCACTCCGGCGCGGGCTTCGAGGAGGCCGTGCGGGAGCTGACCGGCGGCCGCGGGGCCGACGTCGTCTACGACGGCGGCGGCGCCGACACCTTCACCTCCTCGCAGCTGGCCCTGCGCCCGCACGGGGTGCACGCGTACTACGGGCCGTTCATGGGTGTGCCGACGCTGCGGCCCACCGACCTGCCCAACAGCATCCTGCTGACGTACCCGGTGGTGCACCACCACGTCGCCACCCGCGAGGACCTGGTGCGGCGCAGCGGCGAGGTGTTCGACCTGCTCCTGGACGGGCGGCTGACCCTGCGGGTCACCGGCCGCTACCGGCTCGCCGAGGCGGCCCGGGCGCACGCGGACCTGGAGTCCCGGCGGACGACCGGCAAGTTGATGCTCCTGCCCTGACCGGGGCGCGGTGCGCACCCGCGCCGTGCGCCGGGTGCCGGGTGCCGGGTGCCGGGCACGGTGGGCACCGCGCCGTGCGCGAGGATCGGACCCGACGACCGGGACGAGGAGGGCACGTGCCGCTGACCCGCAAGGGCGCCGCGACCAGGCAGCGCATCGTCGAGGGCGCCGCCGGGCGGATCCGCGAGGAGGGGGTGTTCGGGCTGCGGCTGGAGGACGTCATGGCCCGCACCGGGACCAGCAAGAGCCAGTTGTTCCACTACTTTCCCGGCGGGAAGGACGAACTGCTGCTGGCCGTGGCCCGCCACGAGGCGGACCGGGTCCTCGACGACCAGCAGCCCGAGCTGGGCGCCCTCACCTCCTGGGGCGCCTGGGAGCGGTGGCGCGACAAGGTCCTCGCCCGCTACCGCGCGCAGGGCGCGGACTGTCCGCTGCACGTGGCCCTGTCCGAAGTGGGCTCGGCCACCGGCGCGGCCCGGGCGGTGGCCGCCGGGCTGCTGGCGCGGTGGCAGGGGCAGCTGGCCGCGGGCATCCGCCACCTGCGGGACGCCGGTGGGCTCGACCCCGCGCTGGACCCGGAGCGGGAGGCCGCGGCGCTGCTGGCGGGCATCCAGGGCGGGGTGCTGATCCTGATGACCACCGGCTCGATGGCGCACCTGGAGGCCGCCCTGGACGTGGGTCTCGCCCGGCTGCGCGCGGCCCGGCCCGGCGCGGACGGCTGACGCCCGCCGGGGGGTGACCAGGCACGGCCGGGTGCGGCCCGGGGCGCCGCGGCTTGTGGGAAGGGCCACAGAACGGGGCCGTTCGGGGCCCGTGCGTGAGAAGGGTCACGCTGTGTACGCGATCCGGCGCCGCTGTGGGGGCCGGACGGCGACGGGCCCCGGCATGACTGGGCGGGGCTTGGATCGATACGGCCGGAAGGCCCGTCCGCTTCGGGACCAAGGTCATCAATCCGTTTGACCTTGGACCTCGTGGTGACCCCGGTGGGCCGGGGCAACCCTGGACGGTCGCCCGGTGTGATCGGGCGATGGCGCCGTCCAGCGTGGGCGGCGCCGTTCCCTGCCGTCTACCCGGCGCACGGTGAACGGGCCCCCCGGCTCGCCGCCGTACGCTCCGGAGGACCCCAAGCCCATGTCCCAGACCATCGACAACGCCCCGTATACCGGCTTCCACCGCAGACTGGCCCTCGCCTGCTCCGGCGGGCCGCTGCTGGACGGCTACATCCTGAGCATCGTCGGCGTCGCCCTGATCGGGATGCGCCCCGACCTCGGGCTGTCCACCGCCGAGGTCAGCCTGATCGGCGCCGCCGCCCTGGTCGGCATGTTCGTCGGCGGCGCGCTCTTCGGCGTGCTGACCGACAAGATCGGCCGGGAGGTGATGTACACCGCCGACCTGCTGGTGATGGTCGCCTGCTCGGTGCTCTCGTTCTGGGTCGACCAGGTGTGGGCGATCGCCGTGCTGCGCTTCGTGCTCGGCATGGCCGTGGCCGCCGACTACCCCATCGCGACCTCGCTGCTCGCCGAGTGGCTGCCCGCCAAGCACCGGGGCCGTCTGCTCGGCCAGCAGATCGTCGCCTGGTACGCCGGCTCCGTGCTCGCCTACGTGGTGGGCTACCTGTTCCTGGAGCTGGCCGGTCCCGGCAGCTGGCGGTGGATGCTGGCGAGCTCCACGGTGCTGTGCGTGGTCTTCCTGGTGATCCGCCGCGGCTCGCCCGAGTCGCCGCGCTGGCTCGCCGCCAACGGGCGGGTCGGCGACGCGGTGCGCGTGGTCGAGAAGCACCTCGGGGTCCGGGTCGACGGCCGCGAGCTGATGCCCGACCCGGCCGAGCGCGGCCGGCCCGTCGGCCTGCGCCTGCTGATGACCCAGCCCTACCGGCGCCGCACCCTCTTCTGCGGCCTGTTCTTCCTCTGCCAGGTCGGCCCGCTGTTCGCGATGCTCACCTTCGGCCCGCAGATCCTGTCCTCCTTCGGCATGCCCGGCGGCACCGTCATGGAGACCCTGGGCACCGGGCTGATCAGCCTCGTCTTCCTGCTCGGCTGCTACCCGGCCCTGCGCCTGATCGACAGCCGCGGCCGACGCCCCGTCATCATCTGGTCCTTCGCCCTGATGACCGTGCCGCTCGCCCTGCTCGGCGTGTGGCCCACCGCCCCCGCCGCGATCGCCCTGACCGCGCTGTGCGCGTACGCCTTCCTGTGCGGCGGGCCCAACGTGCTCGACTGGACCTACCCCAACGAGCTGTTCCCGACCGAGATCCGGGCCACCGCCGTGGGCGTGGCCACCTCGGTCAGCCGGATCGGCGCGGCCGTCGGCACGTACCTGCTGCCGCTGTCCCTGACCGGGCTCGGCACCGGCCCGACCATGCTGATCGCCGCCGGCATCACCGCGCTGGGCCTGCTGGTGTGCGCGCTGTGGGCCGAGGAGACCCGCGGCACCGCCCTGGGCGCGGCGCCGGCCGGGTCCGCGGCCGCACCGGCCGACGGCCCGGCCCGGGGCGTCCCGTCCCAGCGCGTCCCGCAGGCGGTGCGCTGACCGTGCGCTGACCGTGCGCTGACGGCCACCACATGACGCGTCGACGGCGCCGCCCCGCGCCCCCCGCGCCGGGGGGGGGTCGGGACGGGGGGGCGGCGCCACGGTCGGGTGCGTCAGTCCGCCAGCGGCAGGTAGACGCGGTTGCCGTGCTCCGCGAACTCGGCCGACTTCTCGGCCATGCCGGCGAGTGCCTCGGCGTCGTAGCCGGAGGCCACGGCCGTCGCGCCGTCGCCGTGTTCGTCGCGGATCTTCTGGGAGATCTTCATCGAGCAGAACTTCGGGCCGCACATGGAGCAGAAGTGGGCCGTCTTGGCGGGTTCGGCGGGGAGGGTCTCGTCGTGGAAGTCGCGGGCGGTCTCCGGGTCGAGGGCCAGGTTGAACTGGTCCTCCCAGCGGAACTCGAAGCGGGCGTCGGAGAGGGCGTCGTCCCACGCCTGGGCGCCGGGGTGGCCCTTGGCGAGGTCGGCGGCGTGGGCGGCGATCTTGTAGGTGATCACGCCGGTCTTGACGTCGTCGCGGTTGGGCAGGCCCAGGTGCTCCTTGGGCGTGACGTAGCAGAGCATCGCGGTGCCCCACCAGGCGATCATCGCGGCGCCGATGCCCGAGGTGATGTGGTCGTAGCCGGGGGCGACGTCGGTGGTCAGCGGGCCGAGGGTGTAGAACGGCGCCTCGTCGCAGATCTCCTTCTGGAGATCCATGTTCTCCTTGATCTTGTGCATCGGGACGTGGCCCGGGCCCTCGATCATCACCTGGACGTCGCGTTCGCGGGCGATCCGGCCGAGCTCGCCGAGGGTCTGCAGCTCGGCGAACTGCGCCTCGTCGTTGGCGTCGGCGATCGAGCCGGGGCGCAGGCCGTCACCGAGCGAGAAGGTGACGTCGTAGGAGGCGAGGATGTCGCAGAGTTCCTCGAAGTTGGTGTAGAGGAAGTTCTCCTGGTGGTGCGCCAGGCACCAGGCCGCCATGATCGACCCGCCGCGCGAGACGATGCCGGTCTTGCGGCGGGCGGTGAGCGGGACGTAGCGCAGCAGCACGCCGGCGTGGACGGTCATGTAGTCGACGCCCTGCTCGCACTGCTCGACGATGGTGTCCCGGTAGACCTCCCAGCTCAGCTCCTCGGCCTTGCCGTCGACCTTCTCCAGCGCCTGGTAGAGCGGCACGGTGCCGATCGGCACGGGGGAGTTGCGCAGGATCCACTCGCGGGTGGTGTGGATGTTGCGGCCGGTGGAGAGGTCCATGACGGTGTCGGCACCCCAGCGGGTGGCCCAGGTCATCTTCTCCACCTCCTCCTCGATCGAGGAGGTGACGGCCGAGTTGCCGATGTTGGCGTTGATCTTCACCAGGAAGTTGGTGCCGATGACGGCCGGCTCCACCTCCGGGTGGTTCACGTTCACCGGGATGACGGCCCGTCCGCGGGCCACCTCGGCGCGCACGAACTCGGGCTCCAGGCCCTCGCGCAGCGCCACGAACTCCATCTCCGGCGTCACCACGCCCCGCTTGGCGTAGGCGAGTTGGGTGACGGCCGTACCGCCGCGACCGCGCAGCGGGCGGCGCGGACGGCCGGGGAAGACGGCGTCCAGGTTGCGCAGGTTCCCGCCGCGCGGCGCGGTGTGCTTGATGCCGTCGTCCTCGGGGCGCGGCTCGCGGCCGTCGTACTCCTCGACGTCGCCGCGCTGGCGGATCCAGGGGTCGCGCAGCGCGGGCAGGCCGCGCCGCACGTCGGGCTCGTACGCCGGGTCGGTGTACGGGCCGGAGGTGTCGTACAGCGGGACGGACCTGCCGTTGGTGAGCCGCACCTCGCGGTACGGGACCCGCAGGTCGGGGCGGGATCCCTCGCGGTAGGCCTTGCTCCAGGCCGGCGTCGGGTAGCCGGTGCGCTCGCTGCTGGGGGCGCTCCGGGCAGACTGCGGCTGTGCGTCGAACGTGGTCATCTGACCTCTACTCCCTACGCCGGCATTACCCGGTCCAGGTTCCTGCGGTCGACGCAGCCGTCGGTCCGTCCGTCGACGTCCCGGTCAGCGCCCTCTCAGCCCGGTGCTCCGAGCTCCCGCGTCGCAGGCGGTGTTGCCTGCACATGACGCCCAACACGGTAGCGAGCCGATTGCCGCAGGTCCAGAGCGGGTCCACGGCCCGGTCACCGCACGGTCATCGCGCGGTCACCGGCGCGGTCGTCGGCCGGGAACGGCCGAGGCCCGGCTCCCCGTGACGGGGACCGGGCCTCAGGGCGGCGATCGGGGAGGGCGTCAGCTCTTGGCGGCCTTCTTCACCAGGATCACCACGGCGGCCGCGATTCCGACGACCACGAGCAGCTTGAGCACGATGCTCAGCAGGGCACCGACCACGCCGAAGACGAAGGCGACGACGTTCCAGGCCAGCACCAGGACCAGCACCGGGATGACGATGTTGCGCACCCACGAGGGCAGCGACTTCCAGAGCTCAGCCATGTCCGTACCTCTTCTCCCCTCGGGTCGGCCGCCGTCCGGTGCCGCATCCCGCTTGCTTTCGATACTTCGATCGTACGGGGGCCCGAGTGCCGGAACGAGGGCCAACGGCCCGGAGAGAACCCCGAGATCACCCCGACCCCGACCCCCGGGAACACCCCCTGCGGGTCTACGGGGCGACCCCCTGGGAGACCCCCGCCGAACGGCCGGGGAAACGGCTGCGCCGCAGGTCAGACGGGCCAGCGCTCACCGCGCCAGGCGGCGTCCCAGAACATCCACTCGTAGCGCGAGGTGGTCACGAAGTGCTCGACCACCTTGCGGCGCTCGACCGGGGAGAGCTCCTCGCCCAGCCGGTCGGTGAGCGCCAGCACCCGGCGGACCACGGACTGGAACGCCTCGTCGCCGTAGGTCGCGATCCACTTGGCGTAGAGCGGGTCGGGGGAGCCCTGGGCGAGCAGCGCCCCGCCGACCCGGGCGTAGATCCAGTAGCAGGGCAGCACCGCGCCGACCGCCTCGGCGAAGGAGCCGCCGTAGACGGTGGCCAGCAGGTAGCTGGTGTAGGCCCGGGTGGTGGGCAGCACCGGTTCGGCGGCGGCCTGCTCGGCGGTGCCGCCGAAGGCGGTCAGGAACTCGGCGTGCATGCCCTGCTCGGCGGCCAGCGCGCCGACCGCGTCGTCGGCGAAGGCCCGGACGTCCTCCTCGCCGGGCGCCTTGGCGGCGCAGACGGCGAGGGCGCGGGCGTAGTCGCGCAGGTAGTGCGAGTCCTGGACGACGAAGTGGCGGAAGGCCTCGCGCGGCAGGGTGCCGTCGGTGAGGCCGGCGAGGAAGGGGTGGGCGAGGATCTCGGCGTAGACCGGCTCGATGGCCGCCCAGAGTTCTTCGGTGAGGCTGCGGGTC
This sequence comes from Kitasatospora sp. NPDC059577, assembly GCF_042735475.1. Lineage (NCBI taxonomy): Bacteria > Bacillati > Actinomycetota > Actinomycetes > Kitasatosporales > Streptomycetaceae > Kitasatospora > Kitasatospora sp. NPDC059577. The sequence goes on from NZ_JBHWBZ010000048.1 coordinate 21,328, forward strand.
ATGCGGACGACCCTAAGCGAGCGGCTCAGTCCTCCGGCGGCGAGAACACCACCAGCACCCGCAGTTCCTCGGTGACGTGGTGGAACCGGTGCGGGGTGCCGGCCGGGACGTACACCACCGTGCCGCGCCCGACCGTCGCGGTCTCGGCGCCGACCGTCAACTCGGCCCGGCCGCTGATCACCTGGTAGATCTCGTCCTGCTCGTGCGCGGTCTGCGGGTCGGTGTCACCGGGGGAGAGCGCGTAGAGCCCGGCGGACATCCGCGGTTCGCGCAGGAACCTCAGGTACGCGCCGTCGTTGGCCGCCCGCTCGGCGTCCAGTTCGTCCAGCCGGAACAGCTTCACCGCCGCCGTCCTCCCCTCGTCGTCCACCTCCGGGACCAGGGGCATTCAACACCAACCCGCCGTGTGGTGGTTCCGCCGGGACGGTGTTGCCTGCCACTCTTGGGCGGCATGAAGGGTTTCGTCATCAAGACACTGATCAACGCGGCCGCCATCTGGGTCGCCGCCTGGATCGTCAGCGGCATACAACTCGCCCAGGGCACGGCGGACTGGCAGCACAAGGCACTCACGGTGCTCGGCGTCGCGGTCGTCTTCGGCCTCGTCAACTGGCTGATCAAGCCGGTGGTCAAGCTGTTCTCGTTCCCGCTGTTCATCCTCACGCTGGGCCTGATCACCTTCGTGATCAACGCTCTGATGCTGATGCTGACCTCGTGGGCGTCGGGGAAGCTGGAACTGGACTTCCACGTGACCGGCTTCGGGGCCGCGCTGATCGGCTCGCTGATCATCAGCCTGGTGGCCTGGGGCCTGCACCTGGCCCTGGACGACGACTGACCGCGTCGTGCACACCCGGGCGAAGGGGCCCGCACCCGGTGGACCACCCGGGTGCGGGCCCCTTCGCCGTCCCGTCGGCGACGGCCCCGCGGGCGCTCAGCCCGCGTTCTCGCGCCCCCGGAGGATGTTCGCGAGCTCGGCGTCGAGCTCCCGCCCGTCGAGTTCCCGCCCCACCGGCACCAGCCGGTCGGTGCGCGCCAGGAAGGCGGCCAGCGACGCCGCCGGGGCCCGCAGCACCGCATCGCCGTCGGGGGAGCGCAGCACGACCCGGACCTCCGTCGGATCCGCGTCGTCCGGGCGGACGTGCACGTCGCCCTCGCCCGCCGGGCCGCCGATCCCGTCGAGCAGCAGTTCCCGCGCGAAGAACCAGGTGACCGGGGCGTTGCCGGGCAGGTGGAAGGTGAACCGGACGGCGTACGGATCGCCGGCCTCGTACGCCGCGTCCACCATGATGCGGAGGGAGAGTTCGTGCGAGACCACGAGGTTCATCACCAGGTGGTCCTGGACTGTGCTGTGCTGCATGGCGCCAGTACCTCTCGTTCTGCCCGGACGGTCGGTGCGCTGGGTCCGACGGCGACCGGACGCGGTTTCGACGTTTCCCGACGGCTTCGTGCGAACGGTCCACGTCCGTGCGCCCGGTGGTCGCCCATTGCAGCACAACGGCTCCCCGGACGGACGCATCCGACCGGGTCGGCGTTTCGACCCATTCCGTGGGTTTCGACGCATTCCCGGCGCGGGAGACTTCCGCACAACGCTCCTGCCCCGGAGGTGGCCATGGGCCCCGAACACCGAACCCCGCCACCGCGCCCGGTCGTGAAGCGCACCGCCCGGGCGATCCTGCTGGAGCTGGACCCGGACGACCCGCACGGCCCGGCCTCGATCGTGCTGATCCGGCGGGTCCGGCCGGGTGCGCCGCACCCGTACTGGATCACTCCCGGCGGCGGGGTCGAGCGCGGTGACCGCACGGTGGTCGAGGCCCTGCACCGCGAGGTGGACGAGGAACTCGGCGGCAAGGTCGTGGACGTGGTGCCCGCGTTCGTCGACACCATCAGCCACACGCACCACGACGACGGCACGCTGCTGCACCCGCACGGGGTCAAGGTGCAGCACTTCTTCGTCTGCCGGCTCGCGTCGATGGACCTCAGCCGGCGGCACGGGCCGGAGGTGACGGAGCCGAACGGCGAGTACGAGGTGGTCCGGCTGCCGTTCACCCGGGAGGGGGTCACCTCGGTCAACGTGGTGCCGCCCCGGCTGCGGGCGTACCTGGCGGCCAACATCGAGGGCATCCGCGCGCTGCTCGCGCCCGACCTCGGGTGATCCCGGGCGGCCGCAGGTGATCACCCGGCGGTCGCGGGTGGTCCCCGGGCGGTCGCGGGTGATCACCCGGCGGCCAGGTCGCCGACCAGGTCGTGCCGGATCCGCTCGGCCGGCACTCCGCAGCGCAGCAGCACCCCGACACCCCGGCGCACCATCGCGGGCGGTCCGCTGAGCACCGCGTCCCGGCCCGTCCACGGACCGAACCGGCTGACCACCTCGGGCAGTTCACCGGTCAGCGCGCCCTCGGCCGGACCGGCACCGGACAGCACCGGCCGGACCGTCAGCCAGGGGTTGGCCCGCGCCAGCTCGCGCAGCCCGGCCAGCGCGTACAGCTCGGGGGCGCGGCGCGCACCGTAGAAGACCTCGACCCGGCGGCCGTGCGCGCCGTACTCGGCGACCTCCTCGACCAGGGCGAGGACCGGCGCGATGCCGGTGCCGCCGCCGAGGCAGAGCAGGTCCGTGCCGACGGTGTGGTCGACGGTCATCGAACCGGCCGCCGGGCCCAGCCGCAGGACGTCCCCGGGCACCGCCCGGTGGACCAGCGCGTTGCTCACCCAGCCCGCCTGGACGGCCTTGACGTGGAAGGTCAGCAGCCCGTCCGGGCGCGGGGCGGAGGCGAAGGAGAAGTGCCGCCAGACCCGCGGCCACCAGGGCGTCTCCAGACTGGTGTACTGCCCGGCCCGGAACGGGTACGCCTGGTCCGGACGGACGGTGATCACCGCGACGTCCCGGGCGGGGCGTTCGTGCCGGACCACCTCGCCCTGCCACCAGGGCGGCGAGGTGCGGGCGGCCTCCTCGGCGGCCTCGATCATGATCGAGGAGATCAGCCGGTAGGCGCGGCGCCAGGCCAGCTCGGTGTCGGCGTCCCAGCGGCCGCCCGTGTACCGGGCCAGCGCCTGCACCAGGCACTCCCCCACCGGGGCGTAGTGGCCGGTCAGGGTGCCGTACCGGCGGTGGCCGCGGCCGAGCGCGGCCAGTCCGGTGCGCAGGGCCACCGGGTCCTCGGCGCCGCGCGCGGCGGACAGCAGGGCGCGGAACAGCCGGTCGCGCTGGACGTCCATGGCGGCGGGGAAGAGCGAGCGGACCTCGGGGTGGTGGAGGAAGAGCAGCGCGTAGAAGTGCGCGGTGGCCCGGTCGGCGACCGGCTCGACGGCGGCGAGGCTGACCCGGATCAGCTCGACGTCCCGGGCGGTGAGCGGCAGTTCGACGGCGGGGACGAGCAGCTGCCCGGGGGCGGCGGGGAGCCCGGCGGGGAGCCCGGCGGGCAGCGCGGCCGGCAGCGGGGCCGCCGGGAGCGCGGCCGGGGGCTGCGCCGACGGCGTCCGCACGGCCCAGGCGTCGCTCCACCTGTCCCCCGGTCCGGCCCAGTTGAGCCCGGGGGCGTCGGTGAACAGCGGGCGGAAGGCCGGCGAGGTGCCGGTGACCGAGACCGCCTCCGGGTGGCTCGGCGCGAGGTGGCCCGGCGCGAAGTGGCCCGGCGCCGGGACGGCCGGCGGTTCGGACGGCATCGCCGGGATCACCGGGCGAAGCCGTTCCGTCCCACGGGCGTCCGGCCCGGGGGCGTCCGACCCGGGGGCATCCGTTCCACGGGCGCCCGGTACCGGCGGCAGGACGGCCGTGGGTGCCTGCGCGGGTGTCACCGGCGGCAGGTCCGGCGGGTCCAGCGGCATCGGCGGCCGTACGGTCGCTTCCGGCGCTTCCGGCGTCGGCGGCCCCTGGGGCGGGAGCTCCGGCAGGCCCGGGACGGAGGTGACCCCCGCCGAGCCGTGCCCGGTGCGGACCAGGAGAGTTCTGCGGGACTTCACCGCTACGTTTCGAGTACCCAAGAGAATCGTTTCGCCTCCGGCCGGCCTGCGCCACCACCTGGCTTGTCTCTGCTGACGCCTAGGCAGCGTGGCACGCCCGAACTGCTCATCCGACAAATCACGCGAAGCCCGGACACCCGCCCCGGCAACGCGCTACTCTCACTCGATCGCGGTTGCCCTGAGTGGCCCCCCGTCCACCCAGGGCAACCGCGCCGTCCGCGGCGGCCGCGCTCAGAGCTGCCGCAGCAGCATCCCCGGCTGCTCCACGCAGTCCGCGACGAAGCGCAGGAAGCCGCCCGCCGTCCCGCCGTCGCAGACCCGGTGGTCGAAGGTGAACGACAGCTGCGTCACCTCGCGCACCGCCAGCTCCCCGTGGTGGACCCAGGGCTTGGCGACGATCCGGCCGACCCCGAGCATCGCCGCCTCGGGGTGGTTGAGGATCGGGGTGGACCCGTCCACGCCGAACACCCCGTAGTTGTTCAACGTGAAGGTGCCGCCGGTCAGTTCGGCCGGAGTGAGCGAGCCACCCCGCGCCGACTCGGTCAACCGGGCCAGCTCCTCGCCGAGTTGCTCGGTGCTGCGGGCCTGTGCGTCCCGCACCACCGGGACGACCAGGCCGCGCTCGCCCTGCGCGGCGAAGCCCAGGTGCACCGCCGAATGCCGGACGATGCCCGAACCGTCCTCGGTCACCGAGGAGTTGAGTTCGGGGAAGCGTGCCAGCGCGACCGTGCAGATCCGGGCCAGCAGCGCCAGCACGCTCACCTTCGGGCCCGGCGTCGCGTTCAACTGCCGCCGCAGCGCCATCAGTTCGGTGGCGTCGACGTCCACCCAGCAGGTCGCGGCCGGGATCTCCCGGTGGCTGCGGCTGAGCTTCTCGGCCACCGCCTTGCGCAGCCCGCGCAACGGGACGACCACCTCCGGCCCGACGGGCGAGGCCGACGAGGAAGCCGACGGGGAGACCGACGCGGAGACCGGCCGGGCGACGGCCGGAGCGGCCACCCTGGCGGCGACCGCCCGTTCGACGTCCGCCCGCATGATCAGTCCGTCCGGCCCGCTCCCGCTGAGCGCGGCCAGGTCGACCCCCTGCTCCCGGGCCAGCCGCCGCACCAGCGGCGAGATCACCGGCAGGACGGCCGGACCGGCGGCCGCCACCGTGACCGGAGCGGCCGCCACCGGAGCCGGGGCAGCCGGAGCAGCCACGGCGGCGGCCACGACCGGGGCGCCACCCGCGGCGGCCACCCCGACCCGGCGCCGCCGACCGCCCTTGCCGGTCTCCGCGACGCCGTACCCGACCAGCGGCCGCTCGACCTCGGCGGAGGGCCGGTCCGCAGGCGCACCGGCGGGCCCGGCCGGCTCTCCGGCACCCCCGTCCGCCGCCGCCACCGCGACCGTCACCAGCGCCGCGCCGACGGCGATCTCCTCGCCCTCCTCGCCGTACCGCGCGGTGACCACCCCGCCGTACGGGCAGGGCACCTCCACCACGGCCTTGGCGGTCTCCACCTCGACCACCGGCTGGTCGACGGCGATGACCTCGCCGACCTCGACCATCCAGCGCACGACTTCCGCCCCGGTGAGTCCCTCACCGAGGTCGGGCAGCCGGAACTCCCGCACGACGGGCATCACGATCAGTCCTCCCACTGCAGCCGGGCGACCGCGTCCAGGATCCGGTCCACCCCGGGCAGGTGGTGGTGCTCCAGCATCGGCGGCGGGTACGGGATGTCGAAGCCGGTGACCCGCAGCACGGGCGCGGCCAGGTGGTGGAAGCAGCGCTCGGTGACCCGCGCGGCGATCTCCGCGCCGGTGCCGCCGAAGCCGGTCGCCTCGTGCACCACGACGGCCCTGCCGATCGAACGCACCACCCGGCAGACCGTCTCGTCGTCGAACGGCACCAGGGTGCGCAGGTCCAGCACCGCCAGGTCCCAGCCCTCGGCCTTCGCCGTCTCGGCCGCCTCCAGGCAGACCGGCAGCGAGGGACCGTAGGTGATCAGGACGGCGGACGTGCCGGGGCGCCGCAGCACGGCCCGGCCGATCGGCTCGACCGGGGCCGCCGGATCGAACTCGGCCTTGCCCCAGTAGAGCCGCTTGGGCTCCAGGAAGACCACCGGGTCGTCGGAGGCGATCGAGGCGCGCAGCAGCCCGTACGCGTCGGCCACCGTCGCGGGCGTGACCACGTGCAGACCCGGCGTGCTGGTGTAGTAGGCCTCGGAGGCGTCGCTGTGGTGCTCGACCCCGCCGATGCCGCCGCCGTACGGGACACGGACGGTGATCGGCAGCGGCAGCCGGCCCGCCGTGCGGTTGCGCATCTTGGCGACGTGCGAGAACAGCTGCTCCAGCGCCGGGTAGGCGAAGGCGTCGAACTGCATCTCGACCACCGGGCGCAGCCCGTACATCGCCATGCCGATCGCGGTGCCGAGGATGCCGGCCTCGGCCAGCGGGGTGTCCAGACAGCGGTCCGGGCCGAACTCGGCGGTCAGCCCGTCGGTGATCCGGAAGACGCCGCCGAGCGCGCCGACGTCCTCGCCGAGGACGTGCACCGCCGGGTCCTCGCGCATGGTGTCCCGCAGCGCGGAGTTGAGCGCCTGCGCCATGGAGGCGGTACGGGAGGAAACGGCAGTGGACATCAGTGCTGCACCTCGGCCTCGGCGGCCAGCTCGGCGGACAACTGGGCGGCCTGCTCCCGCAGCTGCGGGGTCGGCTCGGCGTAGACGTGGGCGAACAGCGCCATCGGGTCGAGTTCCGGATCGGCGTGGAACTCGGCCCGCATCCGGGCGGCGAGCGCCTCCGCCTCCTCGGCCGCCTCCTGCACGAGCCGGTCGTCCAGCACGCCGAGTCCGCGCAGCGCGCCCTCCATCAGCAGGATCGGGTCGTGCTCCCGCCAGGCGGCGACCTCGGGCTCGGTGCGATAGCGGGTGGCGTCGTCGGCGTTGGTGTGCGCCTCGATCCGGTAGGTCAGCGCCTCGACCAGGGTCGGGCCGCCACCGCTGCGGGCCCGCTCGACCGCCTCGGCCAGCACGGAGTGCACGGCGGGGGCGTCGTTGCCGTCCACCAGCCGGCCCGGCATGCCGTAGCCGACGGCCTTGTGCGCCAGGCTGGGCGCGGCGGACTGCGCGCTGAGCGGGACGGAGATCGCGTAGCCGTTGTTCTGCACCAGGAAGACCACCGGCGCGTTGAGCACGGCCGCGAAGTTCAGGGCCTCGTGGAAGTCGCCCTCGCTGGTGCCGCCGTCGCCGAGCATCGCCAGCGCGACGGCCGGCTCGCCGCTGAGCCGGGCGGCGTGGGCCAGCCCGACGGCGTGCGGAGCCTGGGTGGCGAGCGGGGTGCAGAGCGGGGCGGTGCGGGTGGCGCGCGGGTCGTAGCCGGTGTGGGCGTTGCCGCGCAGCAGGGTCAGTGCCTCCAGCGGGTCGACGCCCCGGGAGACCACGGCGAGGGTGTCGCGGTAGCTGGGGAACAGCCAGTCGCGCTCGCCGAGCACCAGCGCGGCGGCGACCTGGCAGGCCTCCTGGCCGGTGGACGCCGGGTAGACGGCGAGGCGGCCCTGCTTGGTCAGGGTGGTCGCCTGCTGGTTGTAGCGGCGGCCGACGACCAGGCGCCGGTAGAGCTCGCACAGCAGCGCCGGGTCGTACTTCTCCAGCGCGGGGGTGCCGAGCACCCGGACGGGGGAGAGGTCCGGGAGCAGGGGGGCCGGGTCGGTGCGCGGGGCGGTGGCGCCGGGCGACCAACCGGGCACGCCCGTGTGGTGTCTGTGGTCGAGAACGGTCATCTCGGGGCACCTCCAGGGGTGGCGGGGGCTCCCTACCGATTGTTCGGTCGTCTGTTCATCTTGACCAGAAGCGTGACAAGGTGGTGGACATTCGGCCTGAGCAGCGGTCGACTGGTGGCAAGGTGTCCAATCGGTGAGGGTGGGGGGTCATGTCGGCTGAACAGATGTCCAGGCTCGACCGGGTCGACCGTTCGATCCTGCGGCTGCTGCAGCAGGACGGTCGCGCCTCGATCCGCTCGGTGGCCGAGCGGGTGCACGTGTCCCGGGCCAATGCGTACGCCCGGATCTCCAGGATGGTCGAGGACGGCATCATCCGCGGCTTCACCGCTCGGGTGGACCACGAACGGGCAGGTCAGGCCGCGTCCGCGTACATCACCCTGAAGATCGTCCAGAACTCCTGGCGCACGGTCCGGGAGCAGCTGCTGGAGCTGCCCGGGGTGGCGCACATCGCCCTGGTCGGCGGGGACTTCGACGTCCTGCTGCTGGTGCACACCGCCGACAACCGGGCCCTGCGGGAGCTCGTGCTCAACCGCATCCAGTCCATCCCCCAGGTGCTCGGCACCCGCACCATGCTGGTCTTCGAGGAGACCGACCAGGTCCCGCCCGACCCGCAGACCCCCTGACGCCCACCGGCGCCGCAGACCCCCTGACGCCCACCGGCGCCGCTGACCCCCTGACGCCCCCGGGCGCCGCCGCCCCCCGGACATCCCGCCGGGCGACCGGCGACCGGCGACCGGCTACCGCGCCCGCAGCCCGTCGAAGGCCAGGTGCACCACCGCGTCCGCGACGCCGTCCGCGGCCTTGAGCCCCGGCCGGTACCACTCCACGATCGAGTTGATCATCCCGAACAGCAGTCGGGTGGCCAGCCGCGGCTCCACGTCCGCCCGCAGCGACCCGTCCGCGACCGCCGCCCGCAGCAGCTCCGCGACCTGGTGGTCGAAGTCCCGGCGCCGCTCCAGCGCCCACTGCTCGGTGGCCGTGTTGCCGCGCACCCGCAGCAGCAGCGTCACGTACGGCAGCTCCGCCAGCAGCACCTCCGCGGTGCGCCGCACCACGTGCTCCAGCCGTTCCACCGCCGGACCGCCGACCGCCGCCGGCTCGGCCAGGATCGCGAACAGACCGTCCAGCGCCCGTCCGACCGCCAGCCGCAGCAGTTCCTCCTTGCCGCGGACGTGGTGGTAGATGGAGGACTTGGAGATCCCGGCCGCCCGGGACAGGTCCTCCATCGAGGTGCCGTCGTAACCGCGCTCGTTGAAGACGTCGACGGTCACCGCGAGCAGTGACTCCACGGTGTAGGCGGTGCGCGTGGTGTGATCGGCCATCCTCCGAGTATCCCCGGCCCCCCGAGGCGGTAGTCGATCGGGTCCGTCCGGTCCGCACCGGCCCGCTCCGGTCCACACCAGCCGGGGGAGCCGGGGCCCGGCAAGACCGGCCGGACTGGGCCTAGACTCTGCGGACGATCCGTCCACGTCCAGAGCAGGCTGGGGTCCACGGCTGATGAACGCAATACCGGCAGTCGCCTCCGACGTGCCCGAGCAGCGCAGCGGGGGGCCGACGGAGGCGCACGGCTGGCAGGAGCGGGCCCGGGCACTGGTGGTGCGCTTCGGCCCGGCCGTGTGGTGCTACGCGGTGCTCAAGCTGATCGGCTTCACGGCGTTCATGAAGCTGCTCTCCTTCGCCGGCGACTACGCCAGGAAGCCGGCCCGGTTCGGCGGCGGCGCCAACCCCTGGGACGTGCTGGCCAGCTGGGACGGCTGGTGGTACCAGCAGGTCGCGCAGTTCGGCTACCACCCGGCGCTGGTCCCGATCGTGGGCTCGGAGGGCTACAACGTCGAGCAGAACTCGGCCGCCTTCTTCCCGCTCTACCCGGGTCTGATGCGGCTGACCTCGGAGGTCACCCCCTTCGGCCTGTACGGCGCCGGGATGCTGGTCTCGGTGGTGGCCTCGCTGTTCGCCGCCGCCGGGATCTACGCCGTGGTGGAGAAGCTGACCGGGGACGCCCGGACGGGCGTGATCGCGGCCGGGATCTGGGCGATCGCCCCGGGCTCCGGCGCCGAGTGGGCGGTCTACTCGGACTCCACCTTCGTGGCGCTGGCCGCCTGGGCCTGCTACTGCGTGATGACCAAGCGGTGGGTCGCGGCCGGGGTGATCACCCTGGTCTCGGGGCTCAACCGGCCGACCGCGGCGGCCCTGATAGGAGCCGTGGGCCTGGCCGCACTGGTCGAGCTGTACCGGCGGGAGAGCGGCGTGCTGCGCCCGCTGACCGCCATCCTGCTGGCCCCGGTCGGCCTGCTCGGCTACGTCGGCTGGGTGGGCTGGCGGATGGGCGAGTGGGGCGGCTACTTCCGGCTGCAGCACGACGCCTGGCTGCACTACTTCGACGGCGGCCAGGGCACCTGGCACGCGATCCGCGGCGTGCTGCTGGGCCGCAGCGACTACCCCTTCGCGTTCCCGGTGCCGGACCTGCTGGCGACCCTGATCGTGTTCACCCTGCCGGTGCTGATCGTGCTGATGATCCGGCTGCGCCCGCCGCTGGTGCTGACCGCCTACACGCTGGCCACGATCGTCTCGGTGCTCGGCAGCCTCGGCATCTTCGGCAACACCTCGCGCTACCTGCTGCCCGCCTTCCCGCTGTTCATCGCGCTCGCGATCGCGATGCGCAAGCTGAGCTGGCCGGTGCTGGCCACCGTCCTGGGCACCGGCGCGCTCGCGTCCGGCTGGTACGCCGGGTACGTGCTCTTCGAGCTGGGCGTGCCGTAGACCCGGATCCGCCGCAGGCACCCGGAGGGCGCGTCCGCCACGGACGCGCCCTCCGTCCGTTCCGGCGGATTCCCACCCCTGCACCCTCTTGAGCCGACCGATCGTTCGGTTACTCTGTGACGTGTCCCGTCCTCCCCCCTGAGGAGCGCACAGATGTCCGCAGCGGTCACCCACCCCCTCGTCAGCGAGCTGGTCGAGCGCCACCAGGCCACCCTGGACGCCGCGCTCGCCGCCGCCGCCGACCGCGACTACTGGTCGCCCTACCCCGAGTTCCCCAAGGCGTACGGCGAGAGCGGCCCCGCGGACGGCAAGGCCGCCTTCGACGCCCTGCTCGGCAAGCCCTTCGCCCTGGAGGGCCACCCCACCGACGGCGACCAGGTCGGCGGCGAGGCCTCCCCGTACGGCGTCGAGCTGGGCATCACCTACCCGCACGCCGACCCGGACTCCCTGATCGCCGCGCTCGCCGCCGCCCGCCCCGGCTGGGCCGCCGCCTCCCCGCTGGAGCGCGCCGCCGTCTGCCTGGAGATCCTGCACCGGATCAACGCCCGCTCCCACGAGTTCGCCCAGGCCGTCATGCACACCACCGGCCAGGCCTACGGCATGGCCTTCCAGGCCGGCGGCCCGCACGCCCAGGACCGCGGCCTGGAGGCCGTCACCTACGCCTACGCCGAGCAGACCCGGCTGCCCGCGCGGGCCGACTGGACCAAGCCCCAGGGCAAGCGCGACCCGCTGGTGATGACCAAGGAGTTCACCGTCGTCCCGCGCGGCCTGGCGCTGCTGATCGGCTGCAACACCTTCCCGACCTGGAACGGCTACCCCGGCCTGTTCGCCTCGCTGGCCACCGGCAACCCGGTGCTGGTCAAGCCGCACGCGCGGGCCGTGCTGCCGCTCGCGCTGACCGTCCGCACCGCCCGGGAGGTGCTCGCCGAGGCCGGCTACGACCCCAACCTGGTCTGCCTGGCCGCCGAGCACGACGGCGGCACCGTCGCCGCGACCCTCGCGGTCCGCCCCGAGATCAAGATGATCGACTACACCGGCTCCACCGCCTTCGGCGACTGGCTGGAGGAGAACGCCAAGCAGGCCCAGGTGTACACCGAGAAGGCCGGCGTCAACGCCGTCCTCATCGACTCCACCGACGACTACAAGGGCATGCTGGGCAACCTGGCCTTCGCGCTCTCGCTCTACAGCGGCCAGATGTGCACCACCCCGCAGAACGTCCTGATCCCGCGCGGCGGCATCAGCACCGACCAGGGCGACAAGACCTACGACGAGGTGGTCGCCGACCTCGCCGGCGCGATCGAGGGCCTGCTCTCCGACGACGCCCGCGCCGCCGCCATCCTCGGCGCCGTGGTCAACCCGGGCGTGCTGCAGCGCTCCGCCGCCGCGGCCGGCGGCGAGTACGGCGAACTCGCCCTCGCCCCGCGCGCGGTGACCTCGCCCGACTTCCCCGGCGCGACCGTCCGCACCCCCGCCCTGGTCAAGCTGAACGCCGACAAGCCGGACGACCGCTCGGTCTTCCGCAGCGAGTGCTTCGGCCCGGTCTCCTTCGCCGTCGCCGTGGAGTCCACCGCCGCCGGCGTCGAGCTGCTCCGCACCACGGTCCGCGAGAAGGGCGCCATGACCGCCTCCGGCTACACCACCTCGCCCGAGGTGGAGGCCCTGCTGGTCGAGGCCGCACTGGACTCCGGCGTCTCGCTCTCGCTCAACCTGACCGGCGGCGTCTACCCCAACCAGACCGCCGCCTTCTCCGACCTGCACGGCACCGGCGCCAACCCGGCCGCCAACTCGGCCTACTGCGACGGCGCGTTCGTCGCCAACCGGTTCCGCACGGTGGAGATCCGCCGGCACCGCTGAACACCCCCCACCGGCACCCCGGGCCCCGGCGGGCCCCCCCCGCCGGGGGGGGGGGGGGGGGCCCGCGCGCGCCGCCCCCCCCCCCGGGAGGGTGGGTGACTCACCGCACCGCCGGCCACCACCCCCCCCAACCAACCACGGCAGA
>NZ_JBHWBZ010000048.1:33810-73438 GCF_042735475.1 Kitasatospora sp. NPDC059577
TCCGGCGCGGCGGTTTAGGCCCCCACCGGTCGCGGCGGGGTGTTGACCCCCCCCCCCCCCCCACCCCCCCCCCCCCCCCCCCCGCCCCCGGGCGCCCCCCCCCCGCGGGGCCCCGGCGGTTCACAGCTCCCGCCGGGCCCGCGATGATGGAGGCTGGGAGAACGCCGGGAACGGCGTCCAACCGCCCTCCGAACACCGGGAGCTGATACATGGCCGTGAAGCCGACGACCGAAACCGACGTCCTGATCGTCGGCGCCGGACCCACCGGGCTGCTGCTCGCCGGCGACCTCGCCGCCGCCGGCGTCGGCGTCACCGTGCTGGAGAAGCGGGCCGCCGGGTCCGACCTCACCCGCGCCTTCGCCGTGCACGCCCGCAGCCTGGAGCTGCTGGACGCCCGGGGCCTCGCCGACGACCTGATCGCCACCGGCCGGCCGCTCGGCGCGCTGAAGATGTTCGGCCGCTTCGGCATCGACCTCGGCTCGCTGCAGACCCGCTTCCCGTTCGTCCTGATCACGCCGCAGTACAACGTCGAACGGCTGCTCCTGGAGCGTGCGGAGAAGGCCGGCGCCACCCTGGTGCGCGGCGCCGAGGTCACCGGGCTGCGCCAGGACGCCGACGGCGTGACCGTGGAGACCGCCGACGGGGGGACCCACCGCGCCGCGTACGCGGTCGGCACCGACGGCGTCCGCTCCGCCGTCCGCGACCTGCTCGGCATCCCGTTCCCCGGCGAGTCGGTGGTCGACTCCGTGGTCCTGGCCGATGTCCGGCTGGAGCACGAACCCGACGAGGCGATCACCGTCGGCGCCAACGAGGCCGGTTTCGCCTTCATCGCCCCGTTCGGCGACGGCTGGTTCCGGATCATCGCCTGGGACCGCCACGAGCGCTTCCCGGACGGCACCACCCCCACGACCGAGCAGCTCACCGCCCTCACCCGGGCCATCCTCGGCGAGGACTTCGGCCTCCGCGACGTCCGCTGGAGCTCGACTTTCCACAGCGACGAGCGCCAGGCCCCCAACTACCGCTCCGGCCGGGTCTTCCTGGCCGGCGACGCCGCCCACTGCCACTCCCCGGCCGGCGGCCAGGGCATGAACACCGGCCTGCAGGACGCCGCCAACCTCTCCTGGAAGCTCGCCGCCGCCCTCCGCGGCCGGGCCACCGACGCCCTGCTGGACACCTACCAGACCGAACGGCACCCGGTCGGCAAGACGGTCCTGCGCACCTCCGGCGCGCTGATCCGGCTCGCCCTCGCCGAATCCGCCCCCACCCGCGCCCTGCGCGGGGCGCTCACCGCGCTGGGCGGCCACCTCGACCTGGTCACCGAACGCGGTGCCCGGCTGGTCTCCGGCATCGGCATCTCCTACCCAGCCCCCAAGGACGCCCACCCGCAGGTCGGCAAGCGCGTCCCGGACCTGCGGCTGACCGCCCTCAGCAAGCCCGTCGAAGGCGCCCCGGCCGCGCCCGAGCGGCTCTACGAGGCGCTGCGCGCCGGAGCGTTCGTCCTCGTCAGCAACGACGAACTGGCCGCCGCCGAGCCCTGGGCCGACCGCATGGTCTCGGCCGCCCCCGCCGACCCGCACGGCAAGCTGCGCGACACCGTCCTGCTGATCCGCCCGGACGGCTACGTCGCCTGGGCCGCCGTCGACCCCGGTCAGGGCGAACTCCGCGCCGCCCTCACCACCTGGCTCGGCAGCCCGGCCTGACGCCCGGTCCGGGCGGGCCGCGACGCCCGCCCGGACCGCACCGCCCGGACGCCGCCGCCGACACCCCCCACAGGCACCACGGGCACCACCGGCCCCGCGCGGCGCCCCCGCCCGGCGAACCCCCGGGCCCCGACCATTCGTTCGGTCGTCCGTTAACCCCGCGCCTTCACGTAGTGCCGCGCCGCCTTCGCGCGATTCCCGCACACCGCCATCCGGCACCACCTCCGACGCCCGTTCTGCGAAGCGTCGAAGAAATGCAGAATGCACGCCTCGTGCGCGCACTGCTTCACCCGCGGCGCCCCCTGCCCGAGCAGCGTGAGGAAGTCGTCCGCGGCGAGCCAGGGCGCCAGCCACTCCGGCCGGTCGGCCTCGACCAGGTCCGTCGCGCCGCCCGGTCCGGCCGTCCGCCGGATCCGCCCGTGCGCCAGCACCGCATCCAGTCCCGCCCGGGCCCCGGCCCCCAACTCGCCCTGCTCGCGGGCGTCCTGGGCCGCCAGCAGGATCGCCTCGCGGGCCTGCCGGATCGCCGCGAGTCCCGCGTCGTCGGCCGTGCAGCGGTCGCCGAGCCCGGCGGAGGAGAGCCAGATCCCGTAGCCTTCGACCCCGGTGAGCAGGTCGTTGACGGGTGTCCCGGCCCAGCGCGTGTTGAGCAGGTCGAGCGCGAGCGGCTCGCCGATCAGCGGCCGCGGGTCCCCCGGGTCGGCCTTCACGTCGGTCATCGTCCTCCCTCGGTTCGGCCCGATTCTACGTCCGGGCCCCGCGCCGTGAATTGGTATGGACCGAGTCGTGAATTCCGGTCATTCACTGTATGGAATCACCGAGTTTCCCGGCCTCCACACTTGACTGTTTTTTAGCAACGAATTGCTTGATCATGAGCCACTTCGCACACCGGTTCTGTCATGTTCGAGCCAGCGTTCTCGACCCCGGAACGCCTGACCCCTTGCCGGCCCCCACAGCCGGCCAGAGGAGGATCCGTTGCGCCCCCGCTCCCTTGCTCTCGCCGCGGCGATAGCCGTGCTGCCGCTGACCGCCGTCTCGCTCGGCGTCTCCACCGCACAGGCCGCCACCCCCAACGCCGCCCCGCGCGTCGCCCTGCCGAACACCGTGAACCCGGCGGTCGCCCACTCGGAGAAGAAGGGCGACGTCCCGGCCGAGCAGCAGATCTCGGTGGCCGTCAGCCTGAAGCTGCGCAACGCCGACGCCCTGGACCGCTTCCTCACCGCGGTCGCCACGCCCGGAACCCCGGAGTACGGCCACTACCTGACGCCGGAGCAGTTCACCGCGCAGTTCGGCCCGACCCAGGCCTCCGTCGACCAGGTCAAGGCCTACCTGGCCCAGCAGGGCCTCACCGTCACCGAGGTGAGCGCCAACCGCCAGGTCGTCAACGCCCACGGCACCGCCGCCCAGGTCTCGCAGGCCTTCGGCACGCACGAGAGCGCGTACGTCGACCCGCAGCTGCAGCGCGCCTTCTTCGCCAACGACGCCGCCGCCTCGATCCCGTCCGACCTGGCCGCCGTGATCCAGGGCGTCAGCGGTCTGGACAACCACGCGGTGCGCAAGAACCGCCTGGCCACGCCGAACGCGATCACTCCGAACGCCGCCACGGCCAGCCCGAGCGGAATGTCCCCGGCGCAGTACACCGGTGCGTACAACCTGAACAAGACCGGCGCCGACGGCACCGGCACCACGGTCGCGCTGTGGGAGTTCGACGGCTACAAGTCGTCGAACCTCACCACCTACGACTCGCAGTTCGGCCTGACCGGCCCGGCCGTCTCCACCGTCTCGGTGGACGGCGCCAACTACGACTCCGCCCCCGGCCAGGGCCAGGGCGAGGTCGAGCTGGACAGCGAGATCGTGCGCGGCGCGGCGCCCAAGGCCACCCAGCTGGTCTACGAGGCCCCGAACAGCGACCAGGGCGAGATCGACATGGCCAACAAGATCGTGGCCGACAACCGCGTCTCGGTCATCTCGATCTCGTGGGGCTCCTGCGAGCCGGACACCACCGCCTCCTCGATGACGGCCGTCGACAACGCCTTCAAGCAGGCCGCCGCCCAGGGCATCTCGATCTTCTCCGCCTCCGGCGACGACGGCTCGCGCGACTGCACCCGCTCGACCAGCGGTTCGAGCGTCAAGGCCGTCGACTTCCCGGCCTCCAGCCCGCACCAGACCGGTGTCGGCGGCACCAACCTCAAGGTCGGCAGCGGCAACACCTACTCCTCGGAGAGCGCCTGGAGCACCGCCGGCGGCGGCGTCTCCACCGTGTTCGCCAAGCCGAGCTGGCAGACCGGCACCGGCGTCAGCGGCACCATGCGCACCGTCCCGGACGTCGCCTCCAACGCCGACCCGGCGAGCGGCTTCTCGATCTACACGGCCGGCGGCTGGCAGGTCTACGGCGGCACCAGCGCGGCCGCGCCGCTCTGGTCCGGCTACGCGGCCCAGTTCAACCAGAAGGCCAAGGCCGCCGGGCAGCCGGTCCTCGGCGAGGCGAGCCCGCGCCTGTACACGGTCGCGAACAGCAGCAGCTCCGGCAGCGTCTTCCACGACGTGACCACCGGCGCCAACCAGGACTTCTCCGCCAAGGCCGGCTACGACCAGGTCACCGGCTGGGGCTCCCCGGTCGCCGACGCCCTGACCACCGCCCTGCTCGGTGGCGGCGGCGGCACCACCCCGCCGCCCGGCGGCTGCACCGCCGCCCAGCTGGTCGCCAACGGCGGCTTCGAGACCGGCACCGCCGCCCCGTGGACCACCTCCAGCGGCGTGGTCGACAACAGCTCCTCCCAGGCCGCCCACTCGGGCAGCTGGAAGGCCTGGATGAACGGCTACGGCTCGACCCACACCGACACGATGTCGCAGACCGTCTCGATCCCGGCCGGCTGCACCTCCGCGAAGCTGACCTTCTGGCTGCACATCGACACCGCGGAGACCGGCTCCACGGCGTACGACAAGCTGACCGTCCAGGCGAACAGCACCACGCTGGCGACCTACTCCAACGTGAACGCCGCCGCCGGCTACGTGCAGCGCACCCTGGACCTGACCTCCTTCGCGGGCCAGACCGTGACGATCAAGTTCACCGGCACCGAGGACTCGTCCCAGCAGACCAGCTTCGTGGTCGACGACGTCGCGCTGAACGTCAACTGATCACCCTCCGGTAGCTCCCGGTGACACCGGGTGCTACCGGGCGGGCACCACCGATACCCCCGCCGGGGCGGCGCCGACAGGGCCCGCCCCGGCGGTGTCGCGTCCGGCCCCGCCCCGGCCGACGGGCCCGGTAAGGTCCGTGTTTCCACACTGTTTCAAGATCGCTAATCATCCGGTCGACCTGCCGTGACCACTGTCATACGCACGACTGATGACGTAGCCTCTCGACCGTGCATAGGGTTCCCCAAAGCTCGGTGAAGCCCCTGGAGGCGCGCCCCGGCGTCGGTCCGGTCCCACCGAACTCACCTGGTGGGGAGGGTCACCGCATGGCCGCACAGCAACCTCAGGACGCCGCGCGGCTGCGGCTGGTCGGGTCGCATACGGAGCGCCCGGGACCACCCGCACCCGCGGCGGGCCAGCCGCCCGCACCGAACCCGGCACCCGCGTCCGCCCCGGCGCCGACGCCGAACCCCGGCCGGCTCGCCCCGGTCGGCGGCTTCGCGGACACCCTGCACCTGGCCATCGAGGCCAGCGGCCTCAGCCTGGACCGGATCCGCGCCGCCCTCGCCCAACGCGGCGTCAGGGTCAGCGTCACGACGCTGAGTTACTGGCGGCGCGGCCGGAGCCAGCCCGAGCGGGCCAGCTCGCTGCGCGCCGTCCACCTGCTGGAGGAACTCCTCGGACTGCCGCACAGCGCGCTGTCGTCCCTGCTCGGCCCGCCCCGCCCACGCGGCCGCTGGGCCGCCGCGGCCAACACCCTGCACCTCGGACTGGAGGACGTCTGGCCGGGCGAGCAGGAGATCGCCTCGATCTTCGCGGAGCTGGACGCCCCGCCGGCCGGCGAGCTGGAGCGCCTGAGCATCCACGACTCGTACTACGTGGACGCCGAGCGGCGCGGCAACCTGCTGCGGATGCGCCAGGTGGTGCGCGCCACCGTCGGCGGCGTCGGCCGCTGCCTGGTCGTCCACAAGGCCGACGAAGAAGCCACCGGCTGCCCGGAGATCACCGCGGTGCGGCACGGCCGGCTGGGCCGGGTGCGCCGCCGCCCCGAGGTCGGGCTGACCGTCGCCGAGCTGATGCTGGACCGCCCGCTCGGCCTCGGCGACAGCACGGTCTTCGAGTACGAGGTGGAGATCCCGCCGGGCGGGCCCACCCTGGAGTACAGCCGCCGCTTCGCCACCCCGGTGCGCGAGTACGTGCTGCAGGTGCACTTCGACCCGGCCGCCGTCCCGGCGCACTGCGAGCGCTACGACCGCGAACCGGGCGCCGACGTCGACCACCGCCGCGAGCAGCTGTGGATCGGGGCTTCGGCGAGCGCCCACGTCCTGGCCCCGGACCAGCAGCCGGGCCACATCGGCATCCGGTGGGAGTGGGCCTGACCCGGCCCGCCCCCGCCGCCCCTCCCGCGCCCCGTCGGACCGCCAGGTCCGGCGGGGCTTTCGCGTGCCCGCCCGAAAAACTAACCACTTCTCCCTCTAGTACCGGTTGACGATGCATCACCTAACTCCTAATCTCATGAGTACCGGTTAGGCAGCGGCCCCACCGGAACCACCGGCCCCGGGAGTGACCAGCCATGTCCAGCACCACCGCGATCCGCACCCTGCAGACCGGCCACGTGGGCCTGAACGTCACCGACCTGGCCCGGTCGATCGACTTCTACCGCGCCGTCCTCGGCCTCCAGGTCACCCACGAGGGCACCGACCCCGACCGCCGCTTCGCCCTGCTCGGCCGCGACGGCCGCCTGGTGGTCACCCTCTGGCAGCAGAGCACCGGCGGCTTCGCCACCGCCAACCCCGGCCTGCACCACCTCTCCTTCGAGGTCGAGAGCCTCGACGAGGTCCGCGCCACCGAGCGGCTGCTGCGCGACCTCGGCGCCGGGTTCGCCTACGACGGCGTCGTCCCCCACAACGAGGGCTCGGCCTCCGGCGGCATCTTCTTCACCGACCCGGACGGCATCCGGCTGGAGGTCTACACCCGTACCGGCGTGGACGCGACCGAGGCCTCGGCCCCCACCACCGGCGCCCCGACCTGCGGCTTCTTCTAAGTCCTCGCCGAGCGCCCGGCCAGGCCCCGCCAGGCCCCGGCCGCGCCCTCGACCGAGCCCACGTCCGAACGCCGCCCGGTCCGGGCGACCTCCGGGAGGAGAGACCGGCATGACCACCACCAGCACGCCGTACCACGCCGGCGAGCGGGCCGCCCAGGCCCGGGCCGGCCGGACCGAACGCGCCGACCACGCCGGACGGTCGATCCGCGGCACCGTCCCGGCGGTCGCCGCCCGCTTCCTGACCGAACGGCGGATGCTGGTCGTCGGCGCCGCCGACCCCGACGGCCGGGTCTGGGCCACCCAGCTGGCCGGCCCGGCCGGCTTCCTCCGGGCGCCGGACGAGCGGACGTTGTCGGTCGCCGCCCGCCCGGCCGGGGACGATCCGCTGGCCGGGGCGCTGGCCCGCCCCGCCAAGGTCGGCACCATCGCCCTGGACCCGGCCGGCCGGCGCCGGATGCGGCTCAACGGCGACGCCGTCCCGGACGGCCGGGGCGGGCTGCTGATCAGCGCCGACGAGGTGGTCTCCAACTGCCCGAAGTACATCCAGCGCCGCACCCCGCTGGACCGTCCGGCCGCGGGCCCGCCCCGGGCCGTCGCCACGGGCTCCCGGCTGACGACCGCGCAGCGGCTGACCGCGGCCACCGCGGACACCTTCTTCGTCGCCACCACCGGGCCGGGCGGCAGCGTGGACGCCTCCCACCGCGGCGGCTTCCCCGGCTTCCTGGAGGCGGTGGCCCCGGACCGGCTGCGCTGGCCGGAGTATCCCGGCAACAGCATGTTCATGACACTCGGCAATCTGGAACTGGACCCGCGGGCCGGCCTGCTGCTGCCCGACTGGGAGACCGGCGGGGCGCTGCTGGTCACCGGCGAGGCCCGCACCGACTGGTCGGAGCAGGCCCGGCAGTCCGCCCCGGGCGCCGAGCGGATGGTCGAACTGGCCGTCACCGGCGTGGTCGAACTCGCCGACGCCACCCCGCTGACCTGGACCGACCCGGAGTACTCGCCGGCCATCCCGCGCTGACCCGGCCCCAGCCCCGGCCTCGGCCCGCGCCTCCGGCGAGGCCGACCGCAGGGCCACCCAGGCGTTCCAGCTCGCCCGGGGCCGGCGCGGCAGCGAAACCGACGGCTGCCCCGGGCCGGACACCTGGCGCCGGCTCTTCTCCTGACGCCCCCGCCCCGCCGGGGCGCTGTGCCCCTCCGGGCGCACCGCGCCTCAGCGCTTCCCGGACATCCAGTGGAAGAGGCCCATCGCGACGCTGGTCGCCAGGTTGAAGCTGGACACCCCGGGCTGCATCGGCACCGCGACCAGCTGGTCGGCGCGCGCCCTGAGCTCCGCCGACACCCCGTGCCGCTCGGTGCCGAAGGCGAGCAGCGCGTCGTCCGGGAACGGCAGGTCGCGGATGTCCGCGCCCTCCGGGTCCAGTACGAACAGCGGCCCGGCGGGCAGCTGCGGCAGGGTCAGCCGCTCGACGGCGGTCGCGAAGTGCAGGCCCGCGCTGCCGCGCAGTACGGTCGGGTGCCACGGGTCGAGGTCCCCGGTGGTCACCACGCCCGTGGCGCCAAACCCGGCGGCCAGCCGGATCACCGCCCCGACGTTGCCCAGGTTGCGCGGGTTCTCCAGCAGCACCACCGGTGCCCGGCGCGGCCGCCGGTCCAGGGCGGCCAGGTTGGCCTCGGGGGAGGGCCGCACGGCCAGCGCGATCACCCCGGTCGGGTGCAGCCGGGGCGCCAGGGCGCGCAGCGCCGCCTCCGGCAGCTCCACCGCCAGCCCGTCCAGCGCCGGGGCCACGTCCGCGGCCAGCTCGGCGGCCAGCGCCAGCAGCGCGGCCCGGTCGGCGGTCAGCACCCGCCGGACGTCACCGCCGAACCGCAGCGCGTGCTTCAGCGCGTGGAACCCGTCCAGCAGCACCGCCCCCGGCTCCCGCTCGACGGCCCGCCACGCCCGCACCACCTCGTCGTCCATTCCGCTCACTCTGCCACCCGCTCCGGGGCCGGCTCACCGGGGCGCCCAGCCGCGGCGATCACCTCGTCGAAACCGAGCGCCCGGCCGGGCACGCCGTCGGGTGCGGCGGCCAGCCCGGCCAGGGCGAGGTCCAGGTGACGGCGGACCAGCGAGCCGTCCGCGTCGAGCGCGGCCAGCCCGCCCGGCAGCGGACGGGACAGCCGCACGCAGAGCAGCACCAGGTCGCCCGTCCCGACATCGCGGCGCAGCCGCCCGGCCTCCTGTGCGGCCCGCAGCAGCCCCTCGACGGCGGTCACCGCGCCGCGGCGGACCGCCACCAGTTCCCCGTCCACCACCAGGCGCTCCAGCAGCACCACGATCGCGGCGCCCATCCGCAGGTCGGCGGCGGCGTGCACGAAGCGGCGCAGCGCCAGGTACGGGTCCTCCTCGGTCCGCCGCGCCTCCTCGGCGGCCCCGGTGAGCCGGGTCAGCAGGTCGACGACCAGTGCGCGGACCAGGGCCTCGCGGTCGGGAAAGCGCCGGTAGAGGGTGGCCGGGCCGACCCCGGCCCGGCGGACCACCGCGTCCAGCGGGGCGTCCGGGCCCCGCTCCAGGAACACCTCGCAGGCGGCGTCCAGGATCCTGCGCCGGCTGCGCTCCGCGTCGGACCTCATCCACTGCTCCCTAACCGGAGGAACTTCCTCCTCCTATGTTACCGTCGCCAGCGAAGCGGAGAAAATCTCTCCGCATCGTGGTTCCCATTGCCGAGGAGTGCCGCCATGACCACCACCGCACCGCCGACCACCGGCACCGCACTGCCGACCACCGCACCGGCCGTCCGCACCGACATCGACGGCACCACCCACCCCCGCGAGGCCGTCCTCGCCTGGGAACTCGACCGCGCCCGCGCCGCCCTGCACCTGCTCAAGCAGCGCCTCGGCGACGACCGGACGCGCGAGCTGCTCGCCGCCGACACGACCGCCGCCGACACCGCCCTGGCCGGCTGGGCACACGCCTCCGCCGGCCGCTGGCGCACCGCCGTCACCGAACTCACCGCCACCGGCATCGACGCCGAACGCTTCCTCACCTGGTGGCAGGGCCGCCTGCACTGCGGCGATCGCACCGCCCTGCTCGCCGCCAACCCGGAGCACTACCTGGCCGACTCCACCGGCGACCGGGTCGAGATCATCGAGACCATCGGCACCGGCCCGGCCCGGTTCTTCCTCCGCTTCCACGACGACGCCCCCGACCGGCACGCCCCCGACCGGCACACCTCCGACCACGCCGCCTTCCCGGTCCGCATCGGAGGCACCGGCACCCTCGCCGACGGCACCGAGGTCCTGCACGTCCTGCACGAGTTCGCCGACGCCCCGGACGGCCTGCGGATCCGCCTCACCGTCCGGTTCCCCGAGGCCGCTCCCGAGCACCTCGCCACCGGCCACCAGTGGCACTTCGCCTGCGAGTTCGCCAACTGGATCGAGGCCGCCCACCGCGCCTGACCCCGCCCCGCGCCCCGCCCGGCCCACCCCCGGTCGGGGCGCAACCGGCCCAGCAGCCCGCCCAGCAGCCCGCCTACCGCGGCTCCGCGCTCCCCCGCAGCGCCCGCTCCAGGTCCCGCAGCGCCTGCTCCACCAGCCGGCTCCCCGCCCGCACCACGTCCCGCTGCACCCCCGCCGGCGACCGCGCCAGCCGCTCCTCCAGCCGCGCCTGCGCGTCCCGCACCGCCCCGAACTCCACCGGCCGGCCCGTCAGCAGCGCCCCCGCCGCGAGCGCGGTGGCCAGCCGCAGCTCCTCCGCGTACTCCGCCGTACCCGCCACGGGTTCGGCGTCCGCCGCCGGCAGGTGGGCCTCCAGCAGCACCGCCGCCCGCCCGAGGTGCCCGACCGCCGCGCGGGCCCGGTCGACCTGGCGCCGGCTCACATCGGCCAGCCCGGACTCGTGCCGCCCCGGTTCGGCGTCGGCCCGCTGCATCGCCTGAATCAGCTCGGACCGCGCCTCCCGCGAGTCCAGCAGCGCGCTGCGCACGGCCCGTCCGCGCGGCGCGGCCGGCGTCTCGTAGCAGGCGATCACCGCCCCCGCGTACCGCCCGGCCGCCGCCAGCCACTCGGCGAGCCGCTCCCCGAGCCGGGCGGTCTGCCAGGTCGGGAACAGCGCGTACGTGACGAGCGCGATCGACCCGCCGAGCAGCGTCAGCCCGACCCGTTCGACGGCGGTCACCAGCGGGTCGCCCTGCTGCAGCCCGAGCAGGAACACCACGTACGTCGAGATCCCGACGGTGGTCAGCGCGTACCCGGTCCGGAACGCGAGGTACGCCCCGCCGATGCAGCACACCGCCAGCGCGGCCAGCACCCACTCCCCGGGGTGGGCGAGCTGCACCACCAGGGTGGAGACGGCGACCCCGACGACCGTCCCGGCGAGCCGGGCGACGCCCCGGCTGTAGGTCTGCGCGAAGTCCGGCCGCATCACCATCGCGGCGGTCATCGGCGCCCAGTAGCCGTGGTGGAAACCGGCCAGCCGGGCCAGCAGGTAGGAGACGGTGACCACCCCGGTGAGCCGGACGGCGTGCTGGAAGATCGCCGAGCGCGGCTGCAGCTGACGGCCCACGGCCCGCAGCGCGACCGGCAGCATCCGGCCGATCGTCGGCTTGTGCAGCGCCCCGCCGGCCCCGACCACGGGCGTGGTGATGGTGTCCTCGTCGCCGCGGTCCAGGGTGTCCGCGGCCTTGCGCAGCAGTCCGCCCAGGCGGCGGGCGGACCGCCGGGCGGCTCCCCGCAATCGGGGCGCGTCGTCCGGCGGGACGAGGGAGAGCGAGGGCGCGGACCGGGGGAGCCGGACCGGCTCGCCGGTGCGGATCGCCCGGGCGAGGGCGTCCATGACCTCGGCGGAGGCGGCCAGCACCTCCCGGGCCCGGTCGCGTTCCGGTCCTTCCCCGGGGGCGCCGACCTTGGGGTCGGCGAGCGCGGCCAGGGTGGGCCGGATCCGTTCGGCGAGGCCGCGCAGGCCGCGCAGCTCGGCCGGCCGGTGGCGGTCCTGCCAGGGGGTGACGGCGGAGGCGTGCCGGGCGGTCATGAACGGTTCCGGGTCCACGTGCGCGGTCGGCTCCTGGCGCAACCGGCGCGCGTAGTCGGCCAGTTCGGCGTAGGTGTCGGCGAGGGCGTCCCGCTGGGCGGTCCAACTCCCGATCGGCCAGAGGGTGATGACGGTGGCCTGGACGACCCCGCCCAGCGCGGCGACCAGACCGTGGCCGAGCGCCTCGGCCGCGCTGACGGGGAGCTGGACGACGATCAGCATCACCGAGACGGTGTTGGTCGCGACCACGCCGGCGGTGGGCCCGATCGCCCAGGCCAGCCCGGCGACGAAGGCCCACACCGCGAGCAGCACCGGGAACAGGCCGGGGACGCCGGCCGCCAGGTAGCCGAGGAAGGTGCTGATCCCGAGTCCTGTCCCGGCCGCGACGGCGAGGCTGGCCCGGGGCCGGAAGCTGCGCTGGAAGGTGGCCGAGCCGGCGATGAACGCCCCCATCGCGGCCGAGGTGGCGAGCGAGACCCCGCCGAGCGCGAGCGTCGGGAAGAGCACCAGCGCCACGGCGACCGCCCCGCGCATCGCCCGCTTGGGGTCGGTGAGCGCCCGGTCCAGGGTGAGCCCGGTCCGTGCGGTGTCACGAAGCGCATCGAACCAGGACATAACGACATCCTAGGGGGCGGGCCTCCACCGGATCCGGCTCGTGAGGACCCGGCTCACCCGCGCCGCCCACAGCAGTGCGCCGGTCGGCAGGAACACCGCGTCCGCCGCGATCATCGCGAGCGAGAACACCGGCAGCCCGAGGACCACCGCGATCCCCACGTGCTCCAGCACCATGACGGCCAGCAGCACGTTCTTGACCCGCCGGTCGAGCAGGGTGAACGGGAAGGCCACCTGCAGGACCACGGTTCCGTAGGAGATCAGGAAGACCGGCAGCAGCATCGAGCCGACCAGCGCGGACAGCCCGGGCCAGGGGGTGAAGTAGTCCAGGTGCAGCGGGTAGTACAACGCGGTGCCGTCCTGCCAGCGCGAACCCTGCACCTTGTACCAGCCGGCCGTCGCGTAGATCAGCACCACCTCGACGGCGATCACCAGCATCGCGCAGTTGTGCACCATGGTGGCCAGCGCGTCGAGCACCGCCCGCGGTTCGCCGTCCGGGCGCAGCCGCCCGAGCACCCACCAGACCCCGGCCACCGCCCAGAGCCCCCAGAACAGCGGCGACCACCCGAGGTACGGGAAGGTCCGGGCGGTCCAGGTCAGGCCGGTGCCGGAGAAGCCGCCGAACTGACAGGCCGCCAGGACGGCCCCGAGCACGGCCCAGAGCACCACCCCGGTCCGGCCGGACCGCCCGGTCCGCGCCCGCCGGGCGTCCAGCGACCAGACCTCGGCGCAGCGGGTGAAGACCAGGTAGACCGCCATCAGGTGCACGACGTTGTCGCCGCCGTCGCCGAGGAAGACGTCGCGGTTCTGCAGCGACAGCACGGTGACCAGGAACAGCACGGTGCTCGCCCTGGTCCGCCAGCCCAGCAGCACGGCGAGGGCCGCCAGCACCCCCAGGTGGTAGACCAGTTCGAACCAGGGCCGCCCGTCGAACCAGGGCAGCACGGTGAACGCCCCGTCGTCGCCCAGCAGCCGGTCGGCGAGCTCCATCGACCAGGGGGAACGGTCCCCGTACAGCACCCGGCGGTTGGGCCACTCGCGCAGCAGGTAGGCGAGCCAGACCAGTCCGAAGCCGATCCGCACCACCGCGGCCTGGTGGCGCCCCAGCACCCGACCGGTGAAGGCCTCGACGGCCCGTCCGAGCAGTTCGGCCGGGCCCGGCCCGCGCGGCGCGGACGCGTCCGGCCGGTCCGGCCCGGGTACGGACGGCTGCCCGGCGCCGGCCTGCCCCGGGACACCGTCTCCCGGCACCACGCCGGGCCCCGGCACCACGCCGTCCGTCAGCACCGCGCCGGCCGGGGGCGGCGCCCCCTCCGGCCGGGGTTCCCGCTCCGACACCTCGTTCATCCGAGCAGCCCCCGGTAGTCCTCGTCCGCCACCGGCCACCACGGCAGCTCCCGCACCTTGGCTGCGGGCGGCGCGGCCTCACCGCTCCAGGTCGGCGGCGCGACGGTGGTCGTGGTCACCCGGAACCGGATCTCCAGGATCCGCTCGCCGCCCGCGTCCCGGCCGATCCGCTGCAGCGCGATCCGCTTCAGGTACTGCTCGGCGAGCTTGCCGCGCGGGGTCGTCGGCGCCTCGTCCTGAGGGTCGTGCGAGCCGTCGTAGAAGTCCCAGGCCCGGCGCAGCAGGTTCTGGTCGACGTGGCTGGGCGCCGGGTTGCCCCGTATCGCGGCGATGTCCCGCGCGGTCAGCCCGGTCCAGTCCCGGGTGCTGGTCGCCCCGCCGGGCGCGACGGTCCGCACCTGGGCGTCCAGGCTGACGTTCTGCTGCAGCGGGTTGGGGGCGAACAGCTTCCAGTTCTGCTCGAACTCCGGGTAGACCACGCCGTCGATCTCGTCCCGGTACTGCCGGGACAGCGAGTTGGCCGGCGCCACGTGCAGGAACACCGCGGCGAGGAACAGCCCGGTACCGCCGATCAGTGCCGCCCCCGCGAGGCCGATGACGAGCTGCGCGGGCCTCGACCAGGCCCTCCCCCGGGCCGGCCGGTCCGTCGTCTCCGTCATGGCCTCCCCAGCCCGGTCGGCGGGCGGTGGTGCCCGGCCCGGTACCGGCGCGCCCGCGCGCCCATCCTGCCCTACGGGGCGGGACGGGCCGCGGCGGGCCGGGAGGCCCGGAAACCCGGGAGGCCCGGGGACCTACAGGACGAAGGCCTCCTGGCCGGTGCTGCTCACCATCGGACGGCCGGCGCTCTGCCAGGCGTACATCCCGCCGTCCACGTTCACCGCTTCCCGGCCCTGCTGGACCAGGTACTGGACGACCTGCGCGGAGCGGCCGCCGACCCGGCAGAGCACGTACAGCTTCTCCTCGGGCAGTTCGCCGAGGCGGGCGATCACCTGGCCGAGCGGGATGTGCAGCGCGCCGTCCACGTGGCCGGCGTCCCACTCGTCCTGCTCGCGCACGTCCAGCAGGGCGGCGTCGGCGGGCACGGCGGCGGCGTCGGCGGTGGGGATCTGCGCGAACATCGTGTGGCTCTCCTGGGCGTGGGAAGGCGGGTCGGTCGGGTCCGTGCCATTGTCGCCCACCGGCACCGGCGCCGGCCCGGAGCCGTCCACCGGACCGCGGGCGCCGAGCAGCCGTTCCAGCTCGGCCTGCCGGTCGGCGGCCTTGGCCAGCAGCTCCTCGGCGAGCTGCTCCAGCAGCCGGTCCGGGTCCTGCGGGGCGAGGGCGAGCAGCTGCCCCATCGGGGTCTGCTCCAGCCGGACCTGCTCGGCGGCGGTCCGGGCGATCTTGTCGGTCAGCCAGTCCAGCCGCCGGTGCAGCCAGTCCGACCGGTCGGGGGAGTCGACGGCGGGCGCGGCCTCCGGCGCGGTGGACCACTCGGCGGACAGGCCCTCCAGCGCGGCGGCGTCCCCGAGCGCGTAGGCCTCGTTGACCCGGACCAGGAAGGCCGCCCGGCGCTCCTGCTCGGCCGGGTCGGTGGTGAGGTCGGGGTGGGCACGGCGGACCAGCTCGCGGTAGACCCGCTGGGCCTCCTTGCCGGGCCGCACCCGGGCCGGCGCGGCGGGCGGCGGCGGGGCCGCCTCCTCCCCCTGGCCGGACTGCTCCCGCTGCTCCTGCACGGAGTCGAACAGGGCGTCCAGGTCGGGCAGTTCCTCGACCTGGCGGCGGGCCTCGGCGGCCCGGCGCAGGTCCTCGGGCAGACCGGTGCGGGCCGCTACCGCCTCGGCGACCAGCGCGTCCAGCTCGTCCAGCCGGGCGTACAGCGGGCCGAGCAGCTGATGGTGGATCAGGGCGAAGTTGTCGATCTCGACGCGCAGCGTCTGCACGTCCACGTCCATGCTCAGCCAGGCGAGCTCGGCGGCGGCGACCCGCTCCTCCAGCTGCTGCTGCTCCGGGTCCGTCCAGCGGGCGGGGCTCTGCGCGCTCACTTCTCGCCTCTGTCTCGTCCGGCCGGCTGCGTCCTGCGGGTCCGCCGCACCGGCGGCCCGGCCTGCCACCCTACCGCCGCGTGCGGAAGCCCCGTCCGGGTGAACCGGAGGTGCGGACCGGCGCGCACCCCGAGACACGCAACCGAAACTGAGGAATCTCCCCGTTTCGGTATCAAGCCCGGCCCGGTCCGTGCTTCGCTGGTATCCGCACAGCGTGCCTTCCTCCGGAGGAACGGCCGCCTCCAGGCGTGGCGGCCAGGCGGGAGCAGACCGAATCCATGGTGGCCGAGTCCAACTCCACACCGCGTCCGGCGGCCGACGGACCCGCACCGGGCGACCACCCGGCGGGCGTGGCCGCCCTGGTCCGGCTCGCCCTCGTCCAGGTCGACCGGTCCGGCCGGATCGCGCAGTGGGGCCGAGCCGCCGAGGAACTGTTCGGCCACCGCGCCGAGGTCGCCCACGACCGCCCCGCCTCCGGCCTGCTGCCCGCCTTCGAGTCGCGGGTGCTCGGCCGGTGCTCGGTCCGCCGCGCCTGCGACGCGTTCGACACCCTCGCCGAGCTGACCGCAGCCGGCCGCCCCTGGGCCGGCCGGCTGACCGTGACCGACCGCGAGGAGCACCAGCGCGACGTGCTCTGGTGGGCCTACCCGCTGCCCGGCCCGTCCGGCGGGCTGCTCGCGCTGGCCGCCGACGCCCGTCCGCTGCGCACGGCCGGCCCCCGGCTCGCGATCGGCGAGCGGCTGCTGCCGTTCTCCGCCGCACCCGCCGCCCGGGGCGGCTTCCACGGGCTCGCCGCGGCGCTCACCGCGCCCACCGACCGGGTGCCCGAGCCCTTGGCCCGGCTGCTCCCGGCCGCCCACCGCGCGGCGATGCTGACCGCGGTCGGACTCGGTGGACCGCCCGCCCTTCGACTGGACGCGGTCACCGTGCTGCCGGTGCTGCCCGCCGACGCGCAGAGCGGGACGGCGCACGCGGCCGCCGGCCTCGGCCGCCGCTACCCGACGCCGCAGCAGCGCGCCGCCCGGGTCGGCCCGCCGCCGCAGCCCGAGCAGACCGCGCCCGGCCGCCGCCCGGCCGCGCCGCTCCCGGCCCAGCGCGAGGCCACCGGGGACGACGCCGACCACAGCGGGGCCGACCGGCACGACGCCGCCGAACTCCCGGTCTCCCGGCCGGTCGCCGCCGTCAGCGGTGCCGCGGCCGGCGCCGGTCCGTCCGTCCCCCCGCCGGCCTCCGGCCGGGAGGTCCCCCCACCCACCGGAGGAGGTGCCGCCATCGACCGAGCCCCCGTCGGGTCGGCCGCCAACGGCCACCCGCCGCCCCGCGCCGACCGGGCACCGGACGCCCCCGCCGCGCCCGTCCCGGTTCCGGCCCCCGCGAGCGCCGAGCCCCCGCCGAGCGGCCGGCTCGGCCCGTTCCTCACCAACGGGCAGGCCGGCGAGCAGCTGGCCCTGCTGAACGAGGTCGGCGGCAAGGTCGGCACCACCCTCGACCTCGGCTTCACCGCCCACGAGCTGTGCAAGGTGCTGGTCCCCCGGGTCGCCGACTTCGCCTGCGTGGACCTGGTGGACGGGCTGATCTCGGACTCCGAGCTGCCGGTCGCCCGCCCGGACGACGACACCATGCTGCGCCGGGTCGCCCTGGTCCACAACGAGACCGGCGGCGCCTGGGAGCACGTCCTCACCGAGGGTTCGCTGGTCAGCATGCCGCGCCGCACCCCGCCCGGGATGGCCCTGCAGCTGAACCAGCCGGTGCTGGTCCCGGTGGTCAGCGCGGACGTCGCGGTCGACTACGCGATCGCGCTCGGCGGCGTCCGGCTGGCCCCGGTGGTCTCCGGCCGCTCGATGCTGGTCGTCCCGCTCTCCGCCCGGGGCACCGTGCTGGGCATCCTCAAGCTGCTCCGGCTGCCCGACCGCGCCCCCTTCGACGAGAGTGACGCGGCGACCCTCAAGGAGCTCGCCGTCCGCGCCGCGCTGTCGCTGGACAACGCCAGGCTGCACCGCGCCGAGGCGAGGGTCGCCACGACCCTGCAGCGCTCGATGATCCCGACCCGCCCGCCGCAGATCCCCGGTGTGCAGATCGCCCACCGCTACCTGCCCGGCGATCCCAAGGCCGAGGTCGGCGGCGACTGGTTCGACGCGATCCAGCTGCCCGGTAGCCGGGTCGCCCTGGTGGTCGGCGACGTGATGGGCCACGGCATCCACTCGGCGGCCGCGATGGGCCGCTTCCGCACGGCCATGCAGACCCTCGCCGCCCTGGACCTGCCACCCGGCCAGCTGCTGCGCCACCTGGACAACCTGGCCCACAAGCTCGGCGACGACCACCTCGCGACCTGCCTGTACGCGGTCTACGACCCGATCAACCGGACCTGCGAGCTGGCCAGCGCCGGCCACGTCCCGCCCGTCCTGGTCCACCCCGACGGCACCGGGGAGCTGCTGGAGATCCCGGCCGGTGCGCCGATCGGCGTCGGCGGGGTGCCCTTCGTCGCCAAGACCATCGACGTCTCGGACGGCTCGATGCTGGTGCTGTGCACCGACGGCCTGGTCGAGGTCCGGGGCGGGGACATAGGAGCCGGGCTGGCCGCGCTCTGCGGCAACCTGATCGACCCGCAGCAGAGCCCCGAGCAGGCCTGCGACGAGGTGCTGCGGCGGCTGCACACCGACGACCGCAAGGACGACGTCGCCCTGCTGGTGGCCCGCTTCGACGGGGTCGCCCCCTCCGAGGTGGCCACCTGGGACCTCACCGTGGACCACCGCGAGGTCCGCCGGGCCCGTTCGCTGGTCCGCGAGCAGCTGGCCGGCTGGCACCTGGAGGCGATCAGCGACACCACCGAGCTGCTGGTCAGCGAGCTGGTGACGAACGCCGTCCGGGTCGCCCGGGACCGCGTCCAGCTCCAGCTGATCCGGGTGGACAAGCTGCTGGTCGAGGTCAGCGACGACAACCACAACCTGCCCTCGCTGGAACCGGCCGAGCAGCTCGGCGAGACCGGCCGCGGCCTCACCCTGGTCACCAAGCTCGCCGAGCGCTGGGGCACCGCCCGCAAGGCGGTGGGCAAGGTCGTCTGGTTCGAACTGCCCCTGCCGCGCGCCTGACGGCCGCGTACGGGTGTCCGTACGCGGCCGTCAGGGACGGACGGCGGTGCTAGGGAACGACGGCCCCCGCCGGCCGGCGCCGCCGGGCCTCCACCGCGACCTCCCGCGAGGCGGCCGCGGCCACCGAGGTGGCGGCGCCGACCCCGGCCAGCACCCGCGGCCAGAAGTCCCCGAAGACCTCGACCGAGACGGCGATCAGCAGCGCGGTGAGCACCGCGACCACGTGCTCCAGACCGGCCAGGTTCGGCAGCATGACCGCCTCGCCGACCATCAGGACCACCACCAAACCGGCGGTGAACCAGGCCCGGCACCGGAAGGCGATGCAGATCGCCAGCGCCACCACCGCGGCCGACGGCCCGGTGTCCCGCACGTAGGCGACCCACTTCGGGAAGCCGAACAGGTGGTCCGGCCCGATCGCCACGCCGACCCGGGCGAACAGCGTGCCCGCCATGGTGCAGGCGTACGCGACCACCAGGGTCATCCGCCGGCCGAGCACGATCTCGGCGATCGCGAAGACCACGAACACCTGGGCCAGCGCCCCCCAGACCGGCAGGTCCAGCGCCGGCACGTAGAGCGACAGCGGGGTCCGCAGCAGCGAGACCTCCACCGGCAACGCCGCCCGGACCACCCCGATCTGGTTGACGAAACGCTCACCGCCCGGCAGGTGCTGGACGATGCTGAACAGCAGGATCAGAAACGTCGCCAAGGTGGCCAACGGAACAGCGGCGAACTTCTTTCGCGCCACGGCGTTCCGAACCGTCACGAACAACGTTCCCCACTCGGCGACAGCGGCCGTTCCGGCTAGCGCCAGCGGCCCCTTTCGCACGCCCCCCGCGTGGGTCCTGTGAATCACAACCGTTTCTCCGAATCCCCGAACTCTCGTCTACTCCAACATTAGAAGCCTCTTAACAAAGCCACATCGGCTCGGATGGGGATAAGGGTCATCCTCTGGGGGGAGGTCCATCCCCCCTCCGGACCCCCATTCGACCGGGCGGCCCCCTCCGCCCCCCGACGGAGGGCTACCCCTTCCCGTCCCGCGCCGCCACCGGCACCCTGGGCGCCACCACGGCTGCCCCGGCGTGCCGGCGCCGGAACAGGGCGGGCAGGCTCGGCGCGACGATGAAACCCTCGGCGCGCGCGCTGGCGATGCCGATCCGCGGAATCTCGCTGCTCTTCTCGAACAGCAGGTAACGCGGCTCCCAGATCGGCCGGTACTTGGCATTCGCCCGGTAGAGCGACTCGATCTGCCACCAGCGCGAGAAGAATCCGAGGACCGAACGCCACAGCCGCAGCACCGGGCCCGCGCCCAGGCGCGAACCGCGCTCGAAAACGGAGCGGAACATCGCGAAGTTCAGCGAGACCCGCTTCAGCCCGACCTCCTCGGCGCGCTGCAGCAGCTCGATCACCATGAACTCCATCAGGCCGTTCTCGGTGTCCCGCGCCCGGCGCATCAGGTCCAGCGAGAGCCCGTCCGGGCCCCACGGGACGAAGCTCAGCAGCGCCTTGAGCTCGCCGTCGCCGTCGCTGCACTCCAGCATCACGCAGCGACCGTCGCCCGGGTCGCCGAGCCGGCCGAGCGCCATCGAGAAGCCGCGCTCGGTCGCCCCGTCGCGCCACTCGTCGGCCTTGGCCACCAGCTCGGCCATCTCCGCCTCCGAGATGTCCTCGTGGCGGCGGATCCGCACCGTGTACCCGGCCCGCTTGACCCGGTTGTACGCCTGCCGGACGACCCGCATCGCGCGGCCGTCCAGCGAGAACTCGTCCAGTTCGACGATCGCCTCGTCGCCCAGCTCCAGCGCGTCCAGCCCGTGCCGGGCGTAGATCACCCCGGCCTCCTCGGAGGCGCCCATCACGGCCGGTGCCCAGGCGTGCTCACGGGCCTCGGACAGCCAGGCGTCGATCGCCCCCGGCCAGGCCTCCGGGTCGCCGATCGGGTCGCCCGAGGCGAGCGAGACGCCGCCGATCACCCGGTAGGTGACCGCCGCCTTGCCGCTGGGGGAGAAGATCACGGCCTTGTCCCGGCGCAGCGCGAAGTAGCCGAGGGAGTCGCGCTCGCCCTGCTTGTCGAGCAGTCCGCGCAGCTTCGCCTCGTCCTCCGCGGTCAGCAGCTCGGTGCCCCGCGGGCTGCGGAAGGCCACGTACAGCACCAGCAGGAAGAGCGCCCCGCCCATGGCGTTGATCGCGGCGTTCACCCAGGTCGGCGCGGCGATCACGGAACGCAGGTGCTCGGACGGGGTGATGGTGATCATCCGGCCGACCGAGTACCGGAAGAGGTCCCAGAAGTCCGCGCCCTTCAGGTCGTTCGTCGCCCAGACCAGCAGCGCGCCGACCCCGCCGCCGAACAGCAGGCCGCCGACGAAGGTGGCCGCCGCGGTCTTCGGGTTGGAGCTGTCGCCCTTGGACGTGAACTCCTTGCGCCCGATCAGCAGCGCCAGGACGAACAGGCAGGTCAGGATGGTGGAGAAGTAGTTGAGCGGGTGCTGGTAGAACCGCCCGCCCGGCACGAGCATGAGCGCCAGGTACAGCAGCGCGAACAGGCCGCCGAGCGCCGCGTTGAAGATCCACGCGGCCCGCTTGCGCCGCCTCATGGCGACGGCGAGGAAGACCGAGAGCACGGCACTGGCCAGGCCCGAGGTCATCAGGTACGGGGTGAAGTACTCACCCTCGTTGTGCTCGCTGACCTGGTTGCGGAAGGGCACCAGCAGCACCGTCGCCACGTTCAGCAGCGCGATCAGCCGCAGGTACCAGACGGAGGCCGCGGCGGCCCTCGGGCGCCAGCGGTCGAGCACGCCGTCGGGGTGGGGCCCGGGGGACGTGGCGGACGGCTCCGACTTCACAGTGGACGACACAGCTCAATTCCAAACGATCAGATGGTGGGGCGCATCCGCGTACGGCCCGGCGGCGGGCGCCCGCACGGGCCCGACGGACTGACCGGCGACGCCCGCCCGGCCGTCCGCCCAGGTGGGCGAGGCGAGCCGGAAAGGGTCAGCCAACTCCATGGTTCCCCACGAAGCCTGAGAATTACGTGAACCGGGTAGCGGATTCCCACCCCCGCCGAACGGCGGGGGTTGCCACCCCCCGGGCGTTCGGCGCCCCGCCCCGGCTACCCCTACCCTCGGAAACGACCCACGCGGACCGCCCCCACCCGGCCGCCCGAACCGAGGAGGCACCATCACCACGACCCGCGTGCTGATCGTCGACGACGAGATCCTGGTCCGCTCCGGCCTCGGCCTGATCGTCGGCTCGGCCCCCGACCTGGAAGTGGTCGGCGACTGCTCCGGCGGGCAGGCCGAGGAGCACGTCCAGCGCCTGCGCCCGCACGTGGTGCTGCTCGACATCCGGATGCCCGACCTCGACGGCATCTCGGTGCTGCGCCGGCTGCGCGCCCTGCCCGACCCGCCCGCCGTGGCGATGCTCACCACCTTCGACACCGACGAGTACATCGGCACCGCGCTGCGGGCCGGCGCCGCGGGCTTCCTGCTCAAGGACACCGCCCCCGAACAGCTGGTGCACGCCGTCCGGGTGCTCGCGGCCGGCGGCAACATCCTCTCCCCGACCGTCACCCGCACCGTGATCGGCGGCTACGTGGACGGCGGCGGCCCGGACGCCGAGGCGACCGCGCTCGCCCGCACCCTCACCGGCCGGGAGCTCGACGTCCTCGCGCTGCTCGGCGAGGGCCTGTCCAACGCCGAGATCGCCGACCGCCTCTTCCTCGGCACCGGCACCGTCAAGGACCACATCAGCGCGATCCTCGGCAAGCTCGGCGCCGCCAACCGGGTGCAGGCCGCCGTCGTCGCCCACCGGGCCGGGCTGGTCCGGCCCAAGCCCGGCGACGGGGCATGACGACCGCCGACCAGCTGCCGTCCAGACGGCTGCCGGCCTGGTGCACCGCGCCCTGGCTGATGCTGCTGCTGCCCGTCCTGTACTCCCTGCTGGACGCCGCCCTGGTGGCCCGGGACGCCACCTGGTGGCAGATGACGCTGTCCACGCTGGCCGCCGTCTCCCTGTTCTGGCGCCGCCGCTTCCCGGTCACGGTGCTGCTGCTCACCATGCCCGGCAGCTGGGTGGACGAGATCTGGCTGGCCCCGATCACCGCCGTCTACACCGTGGCCGCCGAACGCCCCCGCCCCCGGGTCGTGATCCCCTGCGGCGTCCTGTTCACCCTGGTCGAGTTCTTCCACTGGCCGCTTCCCGACGACGTCATCGCCCTGAGCCGGGCCAGCGCCCTCGACGCCATCCAGGCCGTGATGCTGGCCGCCGGCCCGGCCGCCACCGGCCTGCTCGCCCGCACCCGGCGCGAGCTGGCCGCCCGCCTGGACGAGCTGACCCGGGGCCAGGAGCGGGAGAGCCGGCTGCTGGCCGAGCGGGTGCTGATCACCGAGCGCGGCCGGCTCGCCCGGGAGATGCACGACGTGGTCTCCCACCAGGTCAGCCTGATCAGCATCCAGGCCGGCGCGCTGCAGGTCAGCACCACCGACCCGGCCGCCGTGACCACCGCCCGCACCATCCGCGAACTGTCCGTACGGACCCTCGACGAACTGCGTCAGATGGTCGGGGTGCTGCGGGGCACCGGCGGGCTGCCGGACGCCCCGCTCGCCCCGCAGCCCCGGCTGGCCGACCTGCCCCGGCTGATCGAGGAGAGCGGCCTGGCCGCCGAGGCCGAACTGAACCCGGGCGACCGCCCGTGGCCGGAGGCGGTGCAGCGGGCCGCCTACCGCACCGTGCAGGAGGCGCTCACCAACATCACCAAGTACGCCCCGGAGGCGGCGGTGCACGTGAAGGTCCGGGCGAAGGGCCGCCGGCTGCGGGTCGAGGTGCGCAACGACGCGCCGCCGGTCCACCCGGCCGAGACCCTCCCGGGCGGCGGCCACGGCCTGGTCGGCCTGCGCGAGCGCGCCCAGCTGCTGGGCGGCACCCTGACCGCCGGCCCCACCCAGGACGGCGGCTTCGAGGTCCGCGCCGAACTCCCCGCCACCGGCTCCTGATCCGCCGCGCCCCGGCCGGCACCGGAGAACGGGCCGGGGGAGGAACGGACCGGGGAACGAGAAAGCCCCGCAGATCCGTAGATCTGCGGGGCTTCGCTGTGCGCGAGGGGGGAGTTGAACCCCCACGCCCTTTCGGGCACTGGAACCTGAATCCAGCGCGTCTGCCTATTCCGCCACCCGCGCATGGGTGTTGTCCTCGTTGCCGACCGATCTTCCGAACCGCTCGGTACCATGAGGCCTTCGCGCTTCTTTGGACCGGCCTCCCTTCCGGGCGGCCCTTCCGACGTGGAAAACATTAGCACGGCCCCGGGGGCTGCTCCGAATCGCTTCTCCGGCGAGACCCACCGCACCCGAACGGATGCCCGACGAACGCGTGCACGAGGGACGGGCGGCCGCTCCGACGAGCACACCTGGCGTGCCGTACCCGAAATGCGTCACCCTGTGTGTCCGAGCCCACCCCCGGGCACCACACGGTCCGGGAACCGTACGGAAGGGCCCGGCGTGGATACGATCAGTACGGAAGTACCGCAAGTGGGTGCGGCCGGTCCCCCGGCGGGATCCGGCCGGCAGGCAGGCGAACGAACCCTGGAAGGGGGTGCCCCATGGGAGTGCTGAAGAAGTTCGAGCAGCGGCTCGAGGGTCTCGTCAACGGCACCTTCGCCAAGGTGTTCAAGTCCGAGGTCCAGCCCGTGGAGATCGCCGGTGCGCTGCAGCGCGAGTGCGACAACAACGCGAGCATCTGGAACCGCGACCGCACCGTCGTGCCGAACGACTTCATCGTCGAGCTGAGCCCGCACGACCACGAGCGCCTCAGCCCCTACTCCGGGCAGCTCGGCACCGAGCTCGCCGGCATGGTCCGCGAGTACGCCGAGGCCCAGCGGTACACCTTCATGGGCCCGCTCCAGGTGAACCTGGAGAAGGCCGACGACCTCGACACCGGCCTGTACCGGGTGCGCAGCCGCACCCTCGCCGCCGAGGAGCCCCAGCAGTACGCCCCGCAGCAGCCCGGCTACGACCGCGCGCCGGCCGCCCCGGCCCCCGGCGCACCGTGGCAGCAGCCCGGCGCCGGCCAGTACAACGCGCCCGCGCCCCCGCCGCCGGCCGCGCCCCCCGCGATGCCCCCGGGCCCGCCCTCGCCCGCCGGCGGCAACGTCCGCAACCTCCCCGGCGCCGGCCACGGCGGCACCTCGGTCCGCCGCTGGATCGAGGTGAACGGCGCCCGCCACCAGATCACCGGCTCGGCCTGCGTGCTCGGCCGCTCGACCGAGGCGGACGTGCGGGTCGACGACCCCGGGGTCTCCCGCAAGCACGCCGAGATCCGGCCCGGCAGCCCTTCGATGGTGCTCGACCTGGGGTCCACCAACGGCATCGTGGTGGACGGACAGCACACCCAGCGCGCTACGCTCCGCGACGGATCCCGAATCGTCCTGGGGTCCACCACCATCGTCTACCGGCAGGTCGAAGGGTAGTGTCCGAATTGTTCGCGCGCCTCGCTCACCGACTGGCGGGACGGTCATGTCAGAACTGACCCTCACGGTCATGCGGCTGGGCTTCCTGGCCGTGCTGTGGCTGTTCGTCATCGTCGCGATCCAGGTGATCCGCAGCGACCTCTTCGGCACCAAGGTGAACCCCCGTTCCTCCCGCCGCGGCGCTTCCGCCGCGGCCGGCGGCGGTGCGGCCACCCAGGCCGCAGGTCGCCCCACGCCGTCCCCGGCGGCCGCTCCGGCCGCCCCCGCGGCGGCCCAGACCCAGCCCGGCGGCGGCCGCCGCCGCGGCGGCCCGACCCAGCTCGTCGTGGTGCAGGGCTCGCTCGCCGGCACCACCGTGGCGCTGCAGGGCCAGACCATCACGCTCGGCCGCGCGCACGACTCCACCATCGTGCTGGACGACGACTACGCGTCCTCCCGGCATGCCAGGATCTATCCGGATCAGACTGGGCAGTGGACGGTCGAGGATCTAGGCTCCACAAACGGCACCTATCTGGACCGGCAGCGCCTGACCGCGCCCACCCCGCTCCAGCCGGGCACGCCGATCCGTATCGGCAGGACCGTCATCGAACTGCGGAAGTAGTAGCGCATGAGGGACAGCATCCCGTCCATGACCCAGAGGGGGGCACAGGTCGCATGACCCTGGTGCTGCGCTTCGCCGCCGGCTCCCACAAGGGACTGATCCGGGAGGGGAACGAGGACTCCGGCTACGCCGGGCCGCGGCTGCTGGCCGTGGCCGACGGCATGGGCGGCGCCGCGGCCGGCGAGGTCGCTTCCTCCGAGGTGCTCGGCTCGATCGTCCGGCTGGACGAGGACGTGCCGGGCGCCGACCTGCTGACCCTGCTGGGCGACGCCGTCCAGGGCGCCAACGACCGGCTCCGGCAGATGGTCGAGGAGGACCCGCAGCTCGAAGGCATGGGCTGCACGCTGACCGCGATGCTCTGGACGGGCCAGCGGATGGGCCTGGTGCACGTCGGCGACTCCCGCGCCTACCTGCTGCGCGACGGTTCGCTGGTGCAGATCACCCAGGACCACACCTGGGTGCAGCGCCTGGTCGACGAGGGCCGGATCACGCCCGAGGAGGCCGAGACCCACCCGCAGCGCTCGCTGCTGATGCGGGCGCTGGACGGCCGCGGCCAGGTCGAGCCCGACCTGTCGATCCGCGAGGTCCGGGCCGGCGACCGCTACCTGATCTGCTCCGACGGCCTCTCCGGCCCGGTCAGCCACCAGACCCTCCAGGACACCCTCGGCAGCTACTACTCGCCCGAGCAGACCGTGCAGGAGCTGATCCAGCTCGCACTGCGCGGCGGCGGTCCGGACAACATCACCTGCATCGTGGCGGACGTCATCGACGTCGGCGCCACGGACACCATGAGCGGCCAGTTCAACGACGTCCCGGTGGTGGTCGGCGCCGTCGCCGACGCCCCGCCGTCCTCGGCCGCCGCCGACCGCTCGATCGCGGACACCCCGGCCGGCCGCGCGGCGGGCCTGGGCCGCGGCCCGCAGGGCGCCTTCGGCCCCGCCGAGGGCTACGAGGCCGGCTACGACCCCGCGGCGGGCGGTTTCGGCCCCGCGGAGGGCTACGAGGGGGGCGCCGCCTACGGCTACGGCTCCGGCGAGCCCTCGGTGTACGGCACCGAGGAGTTCGACGAGGAGCCGCCCCGCAAGCGCAAGCGCAAGGGCCTGACCGTCTCGGTGGCCGTCCTGGTCACGCTCGGCCTGCTGGGCGGCGCCGGCTACTTCGGCTACCAGTGGACCCAGGACCAGTACTACATCGGCGAGGACGGCGACCACGTCGCGGTCTACCAGGGGATCAACCAGAACCTGGCCGGACTGAGCCTGTCCTCGGTGCGCGACTCGTACAGCGGCATCCAGCTCAAGTGGCTGCCGCAGGACCAGCGCGCCCACGTGAACAAGACCATCTCGGTGAACACCCTGAAGGACGCCCAGAGCACCGTCCAGGAGCTCGACGGCTGGGTGCAGCTCTGCCAGAAGGCCGCCAAGGCGACGGCCCCGGCGCAGGGCACCCAGGCGACGCAGGCCACCCACACCGCGTTCCTGGCCGGCACGCCCACCCCGAGCGAGAAGAACCGCGGCCCGGCCGCGGCGGCACCGACCGTGCCGCCCTCGACCAGCCCGGCCTCCCCGACCCCGTCCGCCCCCGGCACGGCCGCCCCGACGCCGAACGCCACTCCTCCGGCGACCGGCACCCAGGGCGACCCGACCCAGTTGACCGAAGACGAACTCAGCCGGGCCAACTCCTGCCCGAAGCAGTGACGTCCGTGATCCGACATAGGACCGCCCCGCGCGGGCTTGCCGGCCGTCAGGGAGCGGTCACCACGTGAGCAGCTACGACCTGAGCGAAGACACCGGCCGGGCCGGCCGCCGACGGGCGACGGCCGGACGCGCCGTCCCCCGTCGACGGGGCAACACCACCATCTCCCTGCAGGAGGCACCGAACCGGCGCAACACCGAGCTGGCCCTGCTGCTCTTCGCGGTGCTGCTGCCGGTCCTCGCGTACGCCAACGTCGGCCTCGCGATGGACGCCAAGCTGCCCACGGGCATGCTCGGCTACGGCCTCGGCATGGGCGCCCTGGCGCTGGTCGCGCACCTGCTGGTGCGCCGCTTCGCGCCGTACGCGGACCCGCTGATGCTGCCGATCGCCACCCTGCTGAACGGCCTCGGGGTGGTGATGATCTGGCGGCTGGACAAGGCGGGCAAGCTGCTCAGCGGCAACTTCCCGGCGGCCCAGAACCAGCTGATGTGGTCGGCCCTGGGGATCGCGGGCTTCATCGGCGTGATGGTCTTCCTGAAGGACCACCGGGTGCTCCAGCGCTACACCTACATCTCGATGGTGGTGGCCCTGGTCCTGCTCGCCGCGCCGGCCTTCTTCCCGGCCCGGGCCGAGGACTTCGGCGCCAAGATCTGGATCCGGATGGGCAGCTTCTCCATCCAGCCCGGCGAGTTCGCCAAGATCGTCCTGACGGTGTTCTTCTCCGGCTACCTGATGGTCAAGCGGGACGCCCTGGCACTGGCCAGCCGCCGCTTCATGGGCCTGTACCTGCCGCGCGGCCGCGACCTCGGCCCGATCGTCGTGATCTGGCTGCTCAGCCTGCTGATCCTGATCTTCGAGAACGACCTCGGCACGTCCTTCCTGTTCTTCGGCCTGTTCGTGGTGATGCTCTACGTCGCCACCGAGCGGACCAGCTGGATCCTGTTCGGCCTGCTGATGTCGGTCGGCGGCGCGATCGCGGTCGCCTCCACCGCCAGCCACGTGAAGGTCCGCATCAACGCCTGGCTCGACCCGATGGCCGCCTTCAACCCGAAGCCCCCGCCTGGCGCCACCGAGCAGATCGGCCAGTCGCTGATGGCGCTCGGCTCCGGCGGCGCCACCGGCTCCGGCCTCGGCCAGGGCCGTTCCTGGCTGATCAACTTCGCCGCGAAGAGCGACTTCATCCTGGGCTCCTTCGGCGAGGAGCTCGGACTGGCCGGCATGATGGCGATCTTCCTGCTGTACGCGCTGCTGGTGCAGCGCGGCCTGCGCACCGCGATCGCCGCCCGCGACCCGTTCGGCAAGCTGTTCGCCGTCGGCCTCGCCTCGGCGATGGCGCTGCAGGTGTTCGTGGTAGCCGGCGGCGTGACCGGACTGATCCCGCTGACCGGTATGACCATGCCGTTCCTCGCGCAGGGCGGTTCGTCCGTGGTCGCCAACTGGGCGCTGGTCGCGATCCTGCTGAAGATCAGCGACAGCGCCCGCCGACCCGGGGTCGAACCCGCCCCGGCCACCGAGGGCCAGGGAGGACCCGCCCGATGAACAAGCCGATCCGACGGGTCTCGATCTTCTGCCTCGTGCTGATCCTGGCCCTGATGGTGCGCACCAACTGGGTGCAGGGCGTCCAGGCCGACTCCTGGGCCACCAACAAGAACAACAAGCGCCAGATATACGACCGCTACGCCCACCCGCGCGGCAACATCATCGTCAGCGGCCAGCCGGTCACCAAGTCGGACTTCGTCAACGGGCTGCGCTACAAGTACCAGCGCTCCTGGGTCGACGGGCCGATGTACGCCCCGGTCACCGGCTACTCCTCCCAGGTCTTCGGCTCCAACCAGCTGGAGAACCTGGAGGAGGGCGTCCTCTCCGGCACCGACGACCGGCTGTTCTTCCGCAACACCCTGGACATGCTGACCGGCGAGCAGAAGCGCGGCGGCGACGTCGTCACCACGATCGACGCCAAGGTCCAGAAGGCCGCCTTCGACGGCCTGGGCAACAAGAAGGGCGCGGCGGTCGCGATCGACCCGAAGACCGGCGCGATCCTGGCCCTGGTCTCCACCCCGTCCTACGACCCGGGCACCTTCTCCGGGAGCGGCTCGGCCGACTCCAAGGCCTGGACGGACCTCAACGCGGACCCGAACAAGCCGATGCTCAACCGGGCGCTGAAGGAGACCTATCCGCCCGGCTCGACCTTCAAGCTGGTCACCGCGACCGCGGCGTTCGAGAACGGCCTGTACCAGAACGTCGACGACGCCACGTCGACCCCCGAGCCGTACACCCTGCCCGGCACCAACACGCAGCTCAAGAACGAGAGCCCCAACGAGCGCTGCGAGAACGCCACCGTGAAGTCCGGGATGGACCAGTCCTGCAACACGGTCTTCGCCAAGATGGGCGCCGACCTCGGCAAGGAGAAGATGCGGGCGCAGGCCGAGAAGTTCGGCTTCAACAGCACCGTCGACACCCCGGTCCGCTCGGAGAAGAGCATCTTCCCGGACAGCCCCAGCCTGGACGGCACCGCCCAGGACTCGATCGGTCAGCACGACACCCGCGCCACCCCGCTGCAGATGGCCATGATCTCCGCCGCGATCGCCAACAACGGCAGCCTGATGCAGCCGTACCTGGTCGACCAGGAGCGCTCGGCCTCGCTGACCACCATCTCCAAGCACACCGAGAAGCAGTTCTCCCAGCCGATGAGCCCGACCACCGCGCAGAAGATGCAGGACCTGATGGTCTCGGTGGTCGAGAACGGCACCGGCACCAACGCCAAGATCCCCGGCCTGCAGGTCGGCGGCAAGACCGGCACCGCACAGCACGGCGAGGACAACGCCGGACTGCCGTTCGCCTGGTTCACGTCCTGGGCCAAGGCCTCGGACGGACGGTCGGTCGCGGTCGCGGTGGTCGTCGAGGACGGCTCGCAGAACCGCGACGGCATCAGCGGCGGCCGGCTCGCGGCCCCGATCGCCAAGGCGGTGATGCAGGCCGCACTCGGCAAGTAGGGAGCCGGGTCCGGGGTGAGGCGAATGTCACGATCGGCACCCCCTGCCGGATACCGGTCTGATATCGGCCGACGGCTGACTCCGGTCCGATGGGGTGCGACCGGTAGCGTATCCGCCAGCAGCGGGTGTGCCCGTTGCCGCCCGCGGGGCACCGAACGGCCCGGCCGGAGAACCGGTCGAGGACCGCGCGGCGTCACCCAGAGCGTGCGGGGACACCTACGTCACAACCTCACCGGCGGGTGAGGGAGAGGGTCGGAACTATGGAAGAGCCTCGTCGCCTAGGCGGCAGGTACGAGCTCGGCGGCGTCCTCGGACGCGGCGGCATGGCCGAGGTGTACCTCGCCCATGACACCCGGCTCGGCCGTTCCGTCGCAGTGAAGACGCTCCGGGCCGACATGGCCAGGGATCCGTCGTTCCAGGCCCGCTTCCGCCGCGAGGCACAGTCGGCGGCGTCCCTGAACCACCCCGCGATCGTCGCCGTGTACGACACGGGCGAGGACTACATCGACGGCATCTCCATCCCGTACATCGTGATGGAGTACGTCGAGGGGTCCACGCTGCGCGAGCTGCTGCACTCCGGCCGCCGGCTGCTGCCCGAGCGCGCGCTGGAGATGACCATCGGCATCCTCCAGGCCCTGGAGTACTCGCACCGGGCCGGCATCGTGCACCGCGACATCAAGCCCGCCAACGTGATGCTGACCCGGCAGGGCAACGTCAAGGTGATGGACTTCGGCATCGCCCGTGCGATGGGTGACGCCGGGATGACCATGACGCAGACCTCCGCCGTCATCGGCACCGCCCAGTACCTCTCCCCCGAGCAGGCCAAGGGCGAGCAGGTCGACGCCCGCTCCGACCTCTACTCCACCGGCTGCCTGCTCTACGAGCTGCTGACGGTCCGCCCGCCGTTCGTCGGCGACTCGCCGGTCGCGGTGGCCTACCAGCACGTCCGGGAGGAGCCGCAGCCGCCGTCGGTCTTCGACCCCGAGGTGCGCCCCGAGATCGACGCGATCGTGCTCAAGGCCCTCGCCAAGGAGCGCGACTACCGCTACCAGAGCGCCGACGAGATGCGCGACGACATCGAGCGCTTCCTCGACGGCCTCCCGGTCGCCGCCGCCCAGCAGGCCGCGTACGGCATGGGCGCCGCCGGATACGGCTACGACCAGAACGGCTACCCGCAGCAGCACGACCCGTACGGCCAGACCAACGTGCTGCCGCAGCAGCCCGGCGGCGGCCCGACCACCGTCCTGCCGCAGGCCTCCGGCCAGCCCGGGTACGGGCAGCAGGGCGGCTACGGGGACGACGGCTACGGCCAGACCTACGCGGGCGGCGGGGGCGACGGCTACGACGACGGCCAGGGCCGCGCCGGCCGCCGCGGCGAGGACCAGCCGAAGAAGAGCAACACCTCCTGGATCGTGCTGGCGGTGGCCGCCGTCCTGGTCCTGGTCGGCACCTTCTTCGTCGCCCAGGCCATGTTCAGCAACAAGGGCACCAAGGACGCCGCGAAGATCACCGCGCCGAACCTGGTCGGCAAGACCCTGGCCGACGCCAAGACCG
Source organism: Kitasatospora sp. NPDC059577 (assembly GCF_042735475.1). Lineage (NCBI taxonomy): Bacteria > Bacillati > Actinomycetota > Actinomycetes > Kitasatosporales > Streptomycetaceae > Kitasatospora > Kitasatospora sp. NPDC059577. The sequence continues at coordinate 66,070 of NZ_JBHWBZ010000048.1, forward strand.
CCGCGGCGGCGGCGGGCAGCAAGCTCGTGGTGACCGAGGGCGAGAAGGTCGCCTGCCCGGACGCGAACATCAAGAAGGACCAGGTCTGCACCCAGAACCCGACGGCCGGCAACCAGGTCGCCGAGAACGGCACCATCACGGTGCAGGTGTCCTCCGGGCCGGCCAAGGCGACCGTCCCGTCCGTGGTCGGCAAGACCAAGGACCAGGCGCTGCAGGCACTGGCCGCGGCCGGCTTCACCAACGTCGGCGCCCCCGAGTACAAGGACGACGACACCGCCCCGCAGGACACCGTCACCGCCCAGGACCCGGCGGCCAACAACACCGCTGACCCGACCGCCCCGATCAAGCTGACGGTCTCCCAGGGCAAGACCAAGATCAACGTCCCGAACGTGGTCGGCGCCCAGAAGGACGACGCGACGAACCAGCTGCAGGCCGCCGGCTTCCAGGTCGACGCCTCGAAGACCGCGCAGACCAACGATCCGACCAAGATCAACACCGTCGCCGTGCAGTCGGTCCAGCCCAACACCAAGGTCGCGGCCAACACGAAGATCGCGCTGACGATCTTCAAGGCCCCGGACAAGGCGCAGGTCCCGCCGCTGCAGAACCAGAAGCTGTCGGACGCCATCGCCCAGCTCGCGAAGGTCAACCTCGGCTACACCGTGGTCGGCCCGCAGGACCCGAATGCGATCGTCCAGATGAGCAACCCGGGCGCCGGCACCATGCTCGACCCGGGCACCCAGGTCCAGCTCTTCACGAAGGCCGCCGAGCCGCCCAAAGGAGGCGACCCCACCACCCCACCCGCCAAAGGGAACAACTAGGCCTCCGATCTTCCCCTGGTTCAACTGAACCGGGGCCCGGAGCCCGGGTGACGCCGGCCGAGGAAGATGCCCGAGGGCCCGCCGCAGCGGATGCGGCGGGCCCTCGGGCGTTTCCCGGTCGTCGTGCCTCCCCGGCCGGCCGCGACCCCGCGCAGCCCCCGGGGGAGCCGGGCACGGGCCCCCGGGGGGCTCAGGAGTGCCGCAGCTCCGGCGGCGGGGTGCGCTTGGCGTCCATGTCGTCCACCCGCACCAGGCTCCCCCAGACCGCCATCCGGTACCGCGAGGTGTACACCGGCGTGCAGGTGGTCAGGGTGATGTAGCGGCCGGGGCCCGCGTAGCCGGAGCGGGCCGGGACGGGCGCCACGATGCCGGTGTCGAACTTGGACGTCTCCGGCAGGGTGCCGTCGACCTTGTAGACGTACCACTTGTCCTTGGTCTCGACGACGACCGCGTCGCCCTGGTGGACGGCGTCCAGGTCGTGGAACTTGGCGCCGTGGCCGTCGCGGTGGGCGGCCAGTGCGAAGTTGCCGGTCTCGTCCCAGGGCATCGCGGCCTTGTACGGCTGCTCGTAGACGCCCGCCACGCCCTCGTCCAGGACCTCGGTGGAGGTGCCCATCCGGATCAGCACCTGGAAGTCCCGGCCCATCGCCGGGACGTGCAGGAAGCCGACGTCGTCCCCGACCGCGAACTGCTTCGCCGCCGGCGGGGCGCCGGGGGCCGGGGCGGGGGTACCGCCGGGCGAGGCCGGGGGGACCGCGACCGGGCCGGCCGCCCAGGAGCCGCGCAGCCGGTCGGCGGCCGCCGAGGCCGCGCGGTCGGCCTGCACGTTGGTCCACCACAGCGAGTAGGTCACGAACAGGCCGAGGACCAGGCCCAGGGTGATCAGCAGCTCGCCGAAGACCCCGAGCGCGGCCAGCGCCCGGCTCCGCCCGCGCCCGGCCGGCCGCCCGGCCGGGGGGACGCCGTCCTGCCCCGGCCCGGCCGACTTCACGGCCCCGTCCTGCACGGCCTCGTCGTCCTGCATCTGCGGTGCTCCCCCTCCGGGCCGGGCGGACGGACGGCTACCCGCCCGTGATCGCGGCCGGCTTGCCTTGGCTGCGCGGCCGTTCCTCGACCATCTTCCCAAAGAGGATGAGGCGGAACTTGGAGGTGAACTCCGGCGTACAGGTGGTCAGCGTGATGTAGCGGCCGGGGCCGGCGTACCCGGCGCCGTTCGGCACCGGCTTGATCACGCTGACGTTGTTGGGGGAGGTCTCCGGGATGCCCCCGGTGATCTCGTAGGTGTAGTAGCCGGCGGCGGTCTCCACCACGACCTTGTCGCCCTTGGAGAGCTGGTTGATGTACCGGAACGGCTCACCGTGGGTGTTGCGGTGCGCGGCCAGCGCGAAGTTGCCCGCCTTGTCTCCCGGCATCCCGGTGCCGGGGTAGTGGCCGACCAGGCCCTTGTCGAGCACCGCCGACTTGGAAGTGCCCTCGGCGATCGGGAACTTCAGCCCCAGCTTGGGCAGGTAGATGATGGCGAAGCCCTTGCCCGGCTCGAACACCTCGGGCTTGTCGGGGTCCGGGGCGGGCTGCCCCGGCTGGGCGGGCGGCGCCGCGTCGAACTGCTGCTCCAGCTTGTTGCGGGCCCCGTCGGCGGCCGCGTCGGCCTGCACGTTGGTCCACCAGAGCTGGTAGGCGACGAAGAGCAGCATCACCAGGCCGAGCGTGATGCACAGCTCGCCGACGGCCCGGGCGGCCACGACGACCGCGGACTCCCTGGGGCGCACCCGCCCGCCGGCCCGGCCGCTCGCCCGACGCCGTCCGTGGCCCGACCGGATCGCCGTACGGCCCTGGGCGGCCCGACGCCGTTCGGCCCGGCCCCCGGTGGGCGGGGCCGGCTCGGCGGCCGGCTCGCCGATCCCGACGGGCAGCCTCAACTGCAGGGTCTGGTCGGGGAGCCAGGGGTACTCCGGTCCGCCCGCGAGCGGGTCCCCGGCCTGCTCGTACACGCCCCAGGCGTCCTCGGGCACGGTCTGCACCGGGGACGCCTGCTGGTACGGGGCACCGTCCGTGCCGTCGCCGTACTGCGGTCCCCCGTACGCCCGGGCGCCGTCGAACTGCTGCGCGCCGCCGTACGGGTCCCCCGCCGGCTGGTAACGCCCCTCCGGACGCAGCGCGGTCACGCCGCTCAGCCCCGGCCGATCACCGGGGCGAGCCCGGCCGACCGGTCCACGGCCTGCGGGAAGCCGCACTCCGCGAGCCAGTTGGCGAGCATCCGGTGCCCGCCCTCGGTGAGCACCGACTCGGGGTGGAACTGCACGCCCTCGACCGGCAGTTCACGGTGCCTCAGGCCCATGATCACACCGCTCTCGGTCCGTGCGGTGACCACCAGTTCCTCCGGCACGGTGGCCGGTTCGACCGCGAGCGAGTGGTAGCGGGTCGCGGTCAGCGGCGAGGGCAGGCCCTCGAACACGCCGCCGTCCTCGTGTTCGACCGACGAGGTCTTGCCGTGCAGCAGCTCCGGCGCCCGGCCGACCACCGCGCCGTACGCGACCGCGAGCGACTGCAGGCCCAGGCAGACGCCGAACAGCGGCAGGCCGATCCGCGCGCAGTGGTGCACCATCTCGATGCAGACCCCGGCCTCCTCCGGCGCGCCGGGCCCGGGGGAGAGCAGCACCCCGTCGAAGCCCTCCGTCCCGGAGCGGCGGACGGCGTGCTCGACGGTCACCTCGTCGTTGCGGACCACCTCGCAGGTGGTGCCGAGCTGGTACAGGTACTGCACCAGGTTGAAGACGAAGCTGTCGTAGTTGTCCACCACCAGGATGCGGGGCGGGTTCGACTGGGTGGTCATGCGCGCGTGGTCTCCGTGGGATGCGGTGCTGGATGGAAGTGCCGGGACCGCCGGTTCAGCCGGCCGCGGCGCCGTCGCCGCCATCCACTGTGACGTCACCGAAGGGGAGCAACGGTTCCGCCCACGGGAAGACGTAGGTGAAGAGCAGGTAGACGATCCCCAGGATGAGGAGCACCGAAATGGCGGCCTTGACCAGGGTGTTCCCCGGGAGGTGACGCCAGATGAAGCCGTACATGGTGCTCCCTCGTCGTAGCAGGCTGGGTCAAGAGTAGACCCGCCCCCACGGCCGCGAGGCCGGTCCGCTACTGCTGCCCGCCCGCCGACCGCAGCTCGGTGGTGCCGGAGTACCCCGGCAGGGTCAGGTCACCGCTCTCCTGGACCTTCCAGCCCAGCCCGTACGCCTGGACGTACTGCAGGTAGTTGCGGATCGTCGGGTCCGCGTCGACGGCGGAGCGCAGTGCGTCGGTCTTCCCGACCGCCTTGACCACGTACGGCGGGGAGTAGACCCGGCCCTGCAGCAGCAGGGTGTTGCCGACGCAGCGGACGGCGCTGGTGGAGATCAGCCGCTGGTCCATCACCTGCACGCCCTCCGCGCCGCCCCGCCACAGCGCGTTGACCACGGCCTGGATGTCCTGCTGGTGGATGACCAGGTCGTTGACGCCTGGCTCGGGGACGCCGGGGATGCGGGCGGTGGCGTTCGGCGGGGCGTCGTTGAGGGTGACGGTCAGGCCGCCGCCCTGCAGCGGTTCCAGGGCGGCGCCGCGCCGCAGGTCGTCCAGCCGGGCCGCGTCGGCGGGGCTGTGGCCCTGCTGCTCGGTGAGGTCCTGGGAGCGGGACTGCAGGTCGGCGAGCTGGGACTGCGCCTGCTGGTTCTGCGCGCTGCGCTGGCGGATCACGTCGCCGAGGCTGAGCAGCGAGTTGTCCGTCCGCAGGTCGGTGCCGCGGGCGGTCTGCGCGCTGATGTAGAAGAGCAGACCGGCGAGCGCGAAGACGGCGCAGGTCAGGGCACGTCCGACAATTCGGGTACCGGAGCGGCGGGTACGGGCCGACTCAGGGGGAATCGACAAATTAGTCACCGTACCCTTATCTCCTCAAGACCCGCCGAGCCACTACGCTAACGGACGCCGGTGGCACGTGCGGAGCCGTCCCCCAGGACGTTCTCCACGGCCGACCGTCGACCGACCCACCCGCTGCACCTCTGCGCGGTCTCACAGCGCATCGACAGGAGAACCCCTCGTGCCGAAGTCTCGACTCCGCAAGAAGTCCGACTACACCCCGCCGACCACGGCCACGGTGAAGATCAGCTCGGGCCGCGGCTGGGTCGCGCCACTGATGCTGGCACTGTTCCTGATCGGCCTGGTGTGGATCGTCACCTACTACGTGACCAGCGGCACCTACCCGGTCGAGAGCTGGCGGAACTGGAACATCCTGGTCGGCTTCGGCTTCATCGCCGCCGGCTTCGGCGTCTCCACCCAGTGGAAGTGACGACCCGCTCGTCCTGAGGCCCGGTCCCGGGCCGATTCCCGCCGTTCCGGATCGCTCGTCCCGGGACGGCGGTCAGGCGTGCCCGGACCCGGACCGGGCGGCGGTCAGTCATACCGACCATCGGACTGTCACGCTTATCCACATGGTTATCCACACTGGGGAAAAGTCCCCCCAGCCTGTGGATAACTTTCCGGGCCGGGACCGTCCACAGCTGTGCACAACTTCCTGGGCACGGGAAAACCGCACAGCAGGACACGCGTAGAACAGCAGTCCACAGTCACGGCGGCACACAGCCTGTGCACAACCCCGCACCCGCTGTGGACAAACGCCCGGGTCCTCAGGATCCGTAGAGGGACATCCCGATCAGCAGCATCGCCACCTCGACGGCCACCGCCCCCGCCACCGCCAGCCCCTGGACCAGCCCGCGGCGCTCGCGCGGGGCGTACATCAGGCCGGCCGCGGTCAGCCCGCCCAGCACCAGCCCGCCCAGGTGCGCGCGCCAGTCGATGCCGGGCCGCGAGAAGGTGACGATCAGGTTGAAGACCAGGAACGCCACCGCCGGGGCCAGCGGGCCCCTGTTCCGCAGCTGCATCACGATCGTGGCGCCGATCAGCCCGAAGATCGCCCCGGAGGCCCCGACCGAGTTCATCCAGTCGCCGGCCACCAGGAAGGCGAAGGTGCTGCCGCCCAGGCCTGCGACCACGTAGAGGGCGAGGAAGCGGAGCCGGCCGAGCGCCTCCTCCAGCGGCGGGCCGAGCCAGAACAGCACCAACATGTTCAGCCCGACGTGCCACCACTCCAGGTGCAGGAAGGTGGCGGTCAGCAGCCGGTACCACTGGTCCGGCCCGTCCGCGATCCCGGCCGGGCCGCCGAGGATGTCGCGCCCGGCGCTGAACAGTGACCAGGTCTGGCCCAGCCGCGGCGTCAGCACGTAGGCGGCCAGCACCCAGACCACGACGTTGGCCCCGATCAGCAGCCGGGTCACCAGCCCGCCGTCGGCGCTCGACGCCCCGCCGAACCGGGTGGTCGGCCGCCGGGTGCCGGCGTGCCCCGCCCCGACGCACTCCGGGCACTGGAAGCCCACCGAGGCGGTCACCATGCACTGCGGGCAGATCGGCCGCTCACAACGGGTGCAGGAGACCCCGGTGGGCGTCCCGGGGTGGCGGTAGCAGCCGGGAAGGCCGGCCTCCGGGGCGGGGCCGGTCGACGACCTGGGCTCGTCCGGGAGCATCAGCGGGTCCCCTTCCCGTACACGACCTCCGAAACAGCCAGCCTACTGCCGCGGCCCCGCCCCACGGCCTCGCTCCCCCGCATCCCGTCCCTCCGGCCCGCGCACCCGCGGGAACCCCGCGTACGGCCCACCCCGGGTGCCGGTGGACAAATCAGGATGCATGATCAGCATTCAGGTGGATATGTGCATAAAGGACGCCACCCAGGAGGAGAGACTCGTGAGCTTTTCGGACTCAGCCCGTGAGACGGCCACCAGGACCCGGGACACCGCCGCACACCTCGCGGACGGCGCCAAGCAGCGCCTCGGCCCCGCCCTGGACTCCCTCGGCCCGATGGCCACCCAGGCCGCCCACAACCTCCGCGTCCAGTACGACAAGCACCTCGCCCCGCAATTCGGCCAGGCCTTCGCCAACTTGCCGCCGGATGCCCAGCAGAACGTCCTGAAGGCCCTCCACCGGGCCCAGGAGGCCGCTCTGGCAGCCCGTCTCTCCGCCGCGCGGGCCGCGGACCAGGCGCGCGCCACGGTCGGCCCCAGGGTCGCCCAGGCGGTCGGAGACGCCCGCGCCGTGGTCACCCCGGTCGCCCAGGAGGCGCAGTACCGGGGCGCCGCCGCACTGACCGCCCTGCACGGCAACGTGAGCTCGGCCGAGATCAGCGAGCTGGCCGCCCGGAACGCCAGGAAGCAGCGGTGCTGCCACCGGTCCACCGGCCTCGCCGTGGCGGGCCTGCTGGCGATCGCCGGCGGTGTGGTGGCCTGGCAGTGGTGGCGCCGGCACAGCAACCCGGAGTGGCTGGTCGAGCCCCCGGTGGCGCAGGAGTCCCGGCCGGCCGGGGCGTCCGCCGCACCGGTGAACGGCGCGGGGCCCGACGCCGAGGACGCCGAACCCGGCGGACCCGACGACAGGGGCCCCGCGGCGAACTGACCGCACGGAAGCCGCGGGGCGGCCCGGAAACGCCGATCGGCCGCCGACCAGGATCCTGGTCGGCGGCCGATCGGCGTTTC